>CAYUFN010000044.1:0-20282 GCA_964443965.1 uncultured Hyphomonas sp.
CTCCGCCAACCTTTCGCGGCGGCGAAGCTCTTCGATGGATTTTTCCCAAGACATATACAAAGTTTGGAACCCCTTGCGCGAGGGAGGTCAAGCTTTACGCGCGAGATTATTGCAACCGCGCCCGAAAGGTTAACATAATCGACGGCGCAGGTGTGCCAGCAGCCATCTGACCTTGCGGATTAAAACACACATAGCGGATGGATGGATCAAACCCGGATACAAGCGAAGGTGAGCAATCTGCAAAGGAGGCTGGCGGCGTGGTTGAAAAGGCAACATCACTGCTCGGGTCAAAGGTCAGCCCTGATCCGGCACCATTGAAAATAACCGCGTCTGTGCCCGGCCCTGGTCCGTCCGCATCCCCGTTGAAGAAAACAAGCTCGGGCGGCAAAGCATCGACAAAAAACAGGCTATCGTCATCAACACTACCCGCGCCATTATTGGTCAGCGTGATTGTGTAGAGCACGTCATTCCCCGGCACAGCAAACAGCCCCTCACCGAGCGGGTCGAAGACTTCAACAACTTTACTTGCAGAAAGTTCCGGGGCTGGCAGTTCGCGAAACAGCCAATAATCCACAATCTCAGCAATGTGTCCGCGCAACACATCTCCTGCGACAATCTCCTCATCGATAGCCAGCCTGAGTTGGTTGTTTGGCAATGGGTCTGTCCCAAGAAGAACAGCCCAGCCACCCTGACCACCATTTTCGCCCGCTTGTGTTGCCACACCAATATCGAAGTCTCCACCAACAGTATATGTCGCCCCGTTCTGGCGCACGCCATCAATCGTGTTTGGCCCCCGCCCGATCTCATAGGCAAAGATACCCGCTGTGCCGCTGCCCTCATCGACAATAATGACACCGACGGTTTCTGCTGCATAAGACTGGTTTGGCGGGGCAAAGTCGCTTTGCTGGCCGGTAACACCGGAAAGAAATGGCTCATTGGCGCGATTTTCGCAATCATTGGCGTGAAAGGCTGATGCCCGTGCATCATTGCTCGAAATGACAGCGCCCAAGGCCACCGGGTTGGCAAATCCGGTAAACACCTGCGCACTGATATTAACCGTTTCCTCAAAATTGCCCGCCTCAAGGCCAAGTATGTCTGTGACCTCTTGCGTGATGGCCTGAAACTGGCGCCCGTCAGGGAGGCTATGCAACCCGATTTCGGCGATTAGACAATGCACGTTGCCTGTCACGCCGGGGTTTGTGTTTGGCATGGACTGGATACTCAGATCGAAACTGGTCGGCGTTATATTGGTGACCCGTGGAATCACGGGTGGGCTGGTCGTTGAAGGCAGATTGTAAGTGCAAACAGGCACAGCGCTGGTGTAGGTGTTTTCCAACGCGACTGTTTGCGGGGTAAACCCGACCCCTGTGACGAATTTAACTTCAAGTTCGGTTGATAAACGCTGAGCATGCGCCACCATAGCCGCACAGCTGACACTGATTGCAAGGACCAGTAAGCGTTTGATCAGGCTGAGCTTAACCATTGATGCATCCTAAGATAGAAAACAAAAATATCTCTTAACGAAAACCGGGAAAACATTATGCTTTGAAGGCTTTTGCAGCTCTATATGAGGCAGATAGCATGTGTCGCAGAGCTTTCCTCTTGCCTTTTATCCCAGTCCTCTGTTTAGTCCCTGAAAAACCATGTAAGGAGACAAAAATGGACCTGACAGAACTCACAACCAAGGCGTCAGCTGCTGTTGCTGGCGGTAGCGCTTTTGGAAAAAAAGTAAAATTTGACTTTGGCGACGAAGGCAAACTTCTCATTGATGGCCCAGGCGGCACAGCAAGCAATGATGATGGTGACGCGGATGCCACTATCAAAGTGTCCTGGGATGACTTCAAAAAGCTACAAGCTGGCGAACTGGACGGCACAATGGCCTTCATGCAGGGCAAGCTTAAAGTTGACGGTGACATGTCTGTTGCAATGCAGTTGCAAAGCCTGATGTCGAAGTTCTCATAAGAGAGCTTTCAAACGTATAGACTTGCGGGAGCCCGCCCCCTCATTTGCGGGGCGGGTTTTCTTTTATGAGCACAACTGACGATTCTTGCCGAACAGACTTTGTTATCATTCCAGGGAACCCGCCGCCTGTCGGGGCTGAGGTCATTTGGTTTGAAGGAGACGAAAGGCGAAATCTACGTGCCTGTATGGCCCCCGCGCTAGACCCGGAAAATGCCCGCGGTACAGCAATCGTCTGTCCTGGCCGGTCTGAGTTTATCGAAAAATATTTCCGCGTCGCTCACGAACTGCAAGGACGTGGCTTTGCGGTGCTTATTCTCGATTGGCCCGGGCAAGGTCTTTCCGATCGCCTGCTGACAGACCGTGGCAAGGGCCACATAGACAGGTTTGAAACTTTTATGGCTGCTCTTTCCAAAGGCCTTGCCAAGGTCGAGGATCGTCTCCCGCATCCTTATGTTTCTGTGGCGCACTCAATGGGCGGGGCGATTGCACTGGCGGCGATTGCCGAAGATCTGGTACGGGTCGATGCGGCAGCTTTCTGCGCGCCTATGTGGGGCATTAAGCAGCCTGTTTTCGGCTTTCGCTATCTGGTCTGGGCGATGCGCGTGATGGGGCGGGCAAATGATTACGCCCAACAGCCCGGTCCGCCGGAAACCTTTGAGACAAATATTGTGACCCATGATCGCGAGCATTGGCAAATGAATCGTGACCTGACCGACAAAATGCCTGATCTTCTGCTTGGTCCAGTGACGTGGGGATGGCTTGGCGCATCTCTGCAAATCTTTGCTGTCTTTGCCAAAGCCGCCAAAATTAGACGTCTTGACCTTCCCATGATGATCGCAACCGCTGAAGAAGAACAGCTTGTCGAGAATGAATCTCACAGTCGCATCGCCAAACTCTTGCCCAATTGTGAGCACATCACCGTGGAAGGCGCGCGCCATGAAATTTTGATGGAAAAAGAGGACAAACGTGCCCAATTCTGGTCTGCTTTTGATCGCTTATTGGAGCGTGCAAAAATATGAGTAAGTTGTTTGCAAGCGGATGGACCTTTCTGGCTATCGCGATTGTCCTGGAAGTCATCGCAACGTGGTTTTTGAAACTCTCCAACGGGTTTGAGCGGCTCAGCTATGCCGCGCTTGCCATCATGCTTTATTGTATCTGCTTTTTCTTTATGGCCCCGGCCTACAAAACTCTCCCCGCGGGTGTGGTCTATGCCGTCTGGTCCGGCCTTGGCATTGTGGCCATAACAGCACTTGGTGTTGTTTATTTTGAAGAAAAACTGGACCTCTTTCAGTACGGCTTTATCGGTTTGATCTTTATCGGCGCGGTTGGTTTAAGTCTGACCACGAATAGCACATCACACTAGAGCTTGCTCACGATTCTTCGAATCGCGCACCCTTGTCACAAAATCGGCGCCCACTTTTGTGGGGCGCTCTGGGTGCTACACTTCAGGCGCGCTGACGAAGCGTAGATGCCGGGTCTTCATCCAGACTTTTGCACCATCAGGCCCCGCCTTAGCCGTCAGCGTATCACCCATAGGTAAGCGTAGCCATGACTGTTGGCGCAATGAACTGCCACCTGTTTCAAACCCACCTGCAAGAACAAGAAACTCACCGCCCTCAGGCAGCGCGATAGACACCTCTGTACCGGCCTCCCAGATTTCCAATTGCACGGTTTCACGCGCATCCTCAAACAGCGGCATCACAGACACGCCGGGCCTGCCAGCTGCAGGCACACTCGCCATCTTATTCATATCAATTTTGACATTGGTTCGGTCATCAGGATCAAACTGCCAAAGCTTTACAAAGATGACACAGCCTGGCGCTGACCCCGGCGTGTGGCCAGAGCTGGGAGGATTGCGGATATAAGACCCGACAGGGTAATCCCCATGTTCGTCCTGAAAAACACCCTCCAAAACGATAAACTCCTCACCGCCTGAATGGATATGAGGTGAAAAGTGGCTGCCCGGTGCATAGCGCACAATTGTCGTGGCGCGCGCAACTTCATCTCCGATGCGATCAAGCATACGCCGATGGACACCGGCCATTGGTGAGGCCAGCCACTCAATCTCATCAGAATGCAAAAGGATGCGCTTGGAAAAATCAGCATGCAAAGCCATCAAAGGCTCCTCTTGTTTTATCTCTCAAATCTCATCCAATTGATCAAGGCTACTCAGCCGCAAGACGTTCCATTTCTGCTTCGCTGATTTCCGAGTTATCATAGACGTTTTGCACATCATCAAGTTCATCAAGGACATCAAGTAGTTTCATCAAGGTTGAGGCCGGGTCCCCTTCAACCGGCACATTGTTTTGCGGCTTCCAGATCAACTTGGTAGACTTGGCTTCAACATCAGGAAAAGCAGCGTCCAGATTGGCCGCAACATCCATCATGTCTTCACGCGCTGTGTAAATGATGTGAACTTCTGCCTCGGTCACAACATCCTCTGCACCTGCTTCGATGGCCGCATCCATAACCGCTTCCTCATCGCCAATATCAAGCGGATAAACAATTTCACCAACCTGATCGAAGCTAAACGAAACAGAGCCCGTCTCACCCAAATTACCACCATTCTTTGAGAAAGCTGTGCGAATTTCTGAGGCTGCCCGGTTACGGTTATCTGTCGAGGCCTCCACAATCACACCCACACCGCCGGGACCAAAGCCTTCATAACGAACGTCTTCAAAGTCTGCGCCACCGCCGCCCTGCCCCTTATCAACAGCGCGTTTGATGTTATCCTTGGGCATGGATTCAGCCCGTGCATTTTTGATCGCAAGGCGCAGGCGCGGGTTCCCATCCGGATCCGGACCACCCATTTTTGATGCAATTGTAATTTCCTTGGACAGGCGGGAAAATAGAACCGCACGTTTTTTATCTTGCGCACCCTTACGGTGTTGAATGTTTGCCCATTTACTGTGGCCAGCCATAATGATCTCTTCCTTTAAACCAGTAAGTGCCTTGTAAGCCATGCGGCTTGTAAAGTTCAAGCACCCCGTACCAGCCTCCTGATAATTTCAGAGATCAAATTCTCCTAAAATTAACTTAAATTCAGTAGTCTCCCGAACAGAAAAAGGGCGCTCTTATGAACATTAATGATGTCTGCAATCGGTTACGACAGCTTGATGGTGGCTTCCAATCAGCAACTTTTGGCGCTTATGAAATCCGCACAGCTTTTCAGCCGATATATACACTGGAAGATGATTTTAGCCGCCTTTTTGGTGTTGAAGCGCTCGCGCGGCCTTTGAAAAGTGGCCAGCCTATTGCACCCTTGGACTTCTTTTCAAAGCTCGATCCAAATGCTGCTTTCGAGGCTGATTGGTCTTGCCTGGCCGTGCATCTGGTCAATGCAGCCGCTTGGGACATGCCCTCAACACGTCTGTTTGTAAATTTGAACCCCAAAGTGTGCCATTTAATGATCAGGTCTGAAACGCTATTTGCAGATTTTGCTGCGCTAGCGGACCGTGTCGGCATGTCACCAGATATGATTGTGTGTGAGATTTCAGAACAACAGGTCGGATCTGATGAGGCGCTTGCATTGCTGGGCCGTAAGTTACGTGCAGCAGGCTTTCAAATTGCGATTGACGATTTTGGCCCGGCAGGATCAAACCTTGTTCGCGTGATTGAGCTGGAACCAAGCATCGTAAAAATTGATCCAGTCTGGTTTAAACAAATCATTGCAAAGCCCAGCACATATAAGCTTGCTGAAAAAATGATGACACGCTTGAATGATATTGGTGCTGAGGTGTTGATACAGGGAATTGAAACAGCCGAAGAATATCGTTGGGCGCGCAGATGCCCGGCAACCTATATTCAAGGCTTTCTATTTGGTGCGGCGACTTATTTACACGACCGTCCGGCTGATACGCGGCGCATGCCAACAGACGGAGCAAGCGAGAATAAGATTATTGCCCACCAGACAGCCTCATAAGTAGCTTAAACATCAGGTTCAATTTGCGACAAGCGCCCACCAAGGCGTAACGGCGTTATCTGCTTTGCCAGGCCTGTTGCATCATCGGTTTCGACATACACACCGCACAGAGTTCCCTCGCCTTCTGCCGGTTGATAGCGCGAGCCGGGCAGTTGTGTCGCGAACCGCTCAATTGAGTTTTCTTTCTTCATCCCGATCACACTATTATAATCCCCGCACATGCCTGCATCGGTCAGATAGGCTGTACCCTCAGGCAAGATTTGATGATCGGCTGTAGGGACATGTGTATGGCTGCCCACAACCAAGCTGGCACGCCCGTCACAAAAATGCCCCATCGCCATTTTCTCAGATGTTGCCTCGCAGTGAATATCCACGATCACCGCATCTGCGACCGTGCTCAGCGGCATCGCCTCTAATGCCAGATCAGCCGCCTGAAACGGATTATCAAGAGCTTGCTTCATAAAAACAGTACCCTGCACCAGCAAAACCCCAACGCGGCGGCCATCGGGCAAGGTGTAAAGATTTGCCCCCTTGCCCGGCGCATTTGCAGAGGGGGGATAATTGATCGGGCGTAATAATCGGTCTTCACGCTCAATATAAGTCAAGGCTTCACGCTGATCCCAGGCATGATCACCAAGGGTCAAGCAATCTGCGCCTGCTGCGAAAAATTCATCGGCAATTGCCCCTGTCAGCCCAAAGCCTCCAGCGGCGTTCTCACTATTGACCGTAACAAAGTCCAGCCCAAGGCGGGCCTTAAGCTGTGGCAAGTGTGCCAGCACCGCCTGTCGGCCGGGCTTGCCTACGACATCTCCAAAATATGCAAGTTTCATGAAATCAACTATGCGCTGACGATTGGAAAAAGAAACGCGCGCGCCTCGTAAATAAGAGGCGCGCGCTCATCAACTTTTAAGCACAGCGGCTATTTTGTTTCAGCGGAGAAACCGAGACGGTCCTTTGTAAGCGCTGAGGGATCTTCAAAGTCAGCGGCCGTCAGAGGCGCCTCAGGTGCAAACTTAATGTTAAGTGTGCCTGACTGATCAAGAAACTTTGAAAGGGCCCCGCCCAACTCTGCCGCCAGGCCCGCGTCTACCCCGGCTTGTCCGGCCAGCAATGGCAATGCGGCAACACCGGCAGTTGCCTGCACACGCAAGCCTTCTGCATCTTGTCCGGTCATCGCTGCAGCTGCCGTAAAGGCTCTCTCGACGATCGTGTTGTCTTCAAAGCTAAGATCGAAGCTTTCCATAGACAAAGAGGCTAATCCGGCAAGTACAGCTTCATCATCTGTCGGGTTTTCAGCGATTTTTTTATAATACTCGCTCAGACCTGCAAATGATCCGCCAAAAGACATTTTAAACCCATCTTCCAAAGCAAGATAGTTGCTTCCAGAAGCATAGCTCATTTTGTCCCCATCAGGATCAATGCTGACATCGCTCTGACCACTCATTTTAAGCTCTTGATAGCCCATAAGCCCCAAAGGTCCAGCCAGCTGGCTACCCAACTCACCTTCAGGATCAGCCTTCAGGGTCATCTTAAACGGCTCAGTAACCGAGCGTGTTGCACGGCCCCGATTATCGCGCGTTACGGATGCTTTCATGCTCGGCAGGTCAAAAGCGACACCGGCAGCATCAAACACCAAAGCGTCCAGTGTAAAGCTGTCATAGCCTGGATCACCCGGATTGGCAGCAACCAGAGACATAATCTCACCAATGAACTCCTCAGGGTCTTCCCCGCTGGAGCCACTCGCAATGCCTTTGGCGACCGCTTGCATCATGGTTTCATTCAAACCCGCCATACCCATGGAGCCGATTGAGAAATTAATCGCTTCACCATCTTCGACAGCGGCGACATTCATGCCTTCGATGACCATGGCGCCAATCCCCTTTGAGGATAGCTCGCGCACGTCAATAGCGCCAATCGCGAACGTCTCAAGCTCATCAATACCGGACGCATCAACGCTCATGCCGCCAAGGCTCAAGCCGTCAAAGCTAAGCTTATCAAAGGCTGGAAACGGCGCAGGATCGCCCTGGCCCATCAGGCTGGCCACCCAGGCACCAAGCTCTGGCGACGGATTGCTTAGTTGGACTTGAGAGATAAGCACTGTGCCATCATCGTCGCCATCCGGGGCAATGGAAATATCGCTGAGTGTCATTTGGGCGAAATTTGCCCCTGCCTCGGTCATATCAAGGCCTTTAAAGGCAAGTGTTCCAGCTTTGATTGGGCTGTCGCCTTCCTCAACACTTATTGCAACATCATTGAACGTTGCATCCGCGCCATTTGCTGAGCTACCAGCAAAACTGACACGGCCTTGTCCTGATTCTGTCAAGGAAAGCGCCGCTAGTGCATCGCCAGCTTCTGAAGCGTCGCCGCCGCTGAGCTGGAGCTTGGCAAGCTTAACATCACCAACCTCAACAGGCGCTTGCGCTTTATCGCCTCCCCCACAAGCGGCAAGCACCGCGACAGCTGCGACTGAGCCAATCAACCAATATTTCATACTATATTTCCCTCTTGAAATGCGTTTATGTTCGTTAGAATCTAGATATAGGTATATCATGTTTATCGATAAAGGGAAAACATTTATATTGAAGACTGATAGTGGTAAAAATATCACAGTCAGGCTACATGTTAATCCCCGTGCGAAACGTCTAATTCTGCGTATAGATCAGAAAAAAGGCGAAGCTGTGGCAGTTGCGCCTTCTAAAAAGGCACTCGTGGAAGCTGTTGTTTTTGCAAAATCCAAACAGGCTTGGATCGAAGCACAACTGGATAAAGAAATAGATATGCTTGTCTTTCACGATGAGGCTGTCTTCCCCTTAAGGGGGCAAGCTTGCAAATTGTCACTTATGCCGGCACCGACCAATCGCCGCATGGCAACGCTCGTTTCAGGCGAGATGCAAACACTGCATTTGCCCGGCGTACCAGAGACACTCCCGGCCCGCGCCCTACGGTATCTGAAAAAAGCTGCCAGAGATGACCTGACAAGAGCTGTTGCGGTTCATGCCAGACGCCTTGGCGTGAAACCTGCGCGGATTTCGATAAAGGACACACGCTCACGCTGGGGGTCTTGTTCAGCAAGAGGAAACCTGTCTTTTTCCTGGCGGTTGATTCTCGCTGAACCTTTTGTGCTTGATTATGTCGCCGCTCATGAAGTCGCGCACCTGATTGAGATGAATCACTCACCGGCTTTCTGGGCACAAGTCGAGCGGACATATCCTGACTGGAAACCAGCCCGAGATTGGTTGCACACACATGGTAACCTCTTACATATGATCGGGTAATCAGCATATCGAAAGCGCGCCCTGCCTGACAGAGCGCGCTCCTGATTTAAAGTTTAGGTTTGGCCGGGCTTACCAGATGTTGCCAAATGAGAAGCTGATCCCACTCACGCCAAAACCGTTCCGGCGATTATTGTATCCTTTGCCACGGTAGGACACCGGATAAAGATTACTCGCCCTGCGAATGCTGCCGCGCTTAACAACACAATCATAACCTTGGCGGCTATAATCATACCCATCATAAAGCTTGGCTGTGCCTTTCACGATGAACTTGTTGGGGCCGACCTGCTCATAGTAGGGCGTAGATCGGAAAGTGGCATCTTTAAAGCCATACTTATATCCGTCAATCTCCAACTGGCAGGCGCAGGCGTAGATCGCCTTGTCGGCAAGATACTTCACCTCCTGGCGCGTTTGCCCATAGGCATTCAGGTGCACTTTTTTGTGGCCTGAATTATGATGATTACCTCGGTTCTGACGTCCGCGATCAGCACGGCGACCACGATCACCCCGAAAGTTACGCCTGTCTCCACGGGCACGTTCAAAGCTTCCACCGCGAAGGGTTACACTCGATCTGTTATCGAATTGAAGACCAGGAACTGCTCGGTCACTTCGTACACCCTCTTGAGCTGTTGCAGGGGTAGTGAGGAGAGCAGACGCAGCCAACGCAACGGCCGCCACTCCAGTTTTCATGATACGATTTATCATGAGCCCATCTTCACCCACAGCCGTAAAACCCTGTCTGAGTGGGTTGATATTCTCCGTTCATAAAGTGATTTTTTGCTCACTAATTTGACGTGGACCGTTGTAAATATTACTATTTATAATGGACAATATTTCACAATAAATTTGAAAAGAGTTGGTTTAAGGCCTCGGCTTGGGCACGATTATTGGTCAAACGAACAAGGTTTTCATCATCCTGCCCCCAGCGTTCGGCTTGAAAGACTTCATCCAAAATAGAGCGCTCATAGGCATCTGGCGCGCTGATATACCCGGCACAGACAGCGATAGCGAGCGAGGCTGAGCCAAAAAGGCCCAGCCCGAAATTTAAACCGGTCAAGTGTAAATCATCCAGACCTTCAGCATATGCGCGCGCTGCGTCCAGTGATGCAGGTGGTTGCGGCGCGGCGAGCAAGCCATCAGGTACTTCCATCAGCAAAATGTTTAGCGCCTTGCCCGCCCACTCACGCACAGGTCGCCAAGCTGCGACCTGGCGCTCACGTAAATCAGTCGGGGTCTCAGCCAGAAAACAGAGCAAGTCAGTCTCGCAATATTTGACGACCTCATCAATCATGCCCGGGCGCTGCGTGCCGGTTCGATCAATCGCGACATTCACCAGCCGGGTCAGATGCATACCTTGAATGTCGATCTCATCGCCTTGACCTGCCCATTCTGCGGCTAGCGCTCTGGCCAGTTTTTCACGCGGGACACTCAGAGCATTTTGCGCAGGCGTTTTCATGGGGCGGCCATCGAGCAAAACAGCCCAGCCACTTTCATCCTGCCTGACTTGCGCTTCTTTATAGAACCGCTTCATCGTTTTGCTTGCCATGGGTTTAGCTCCTGAATATTTTCAAGGCTCCGTTCAAACTGGCTAAATCATGGTGCACTTCGTGCGCGCCAGCCGCTTCCAATTCGTGCGCTTTGCCGAAACCCCAACTGACGCCGAGTGTGTGTACACCGGCTGCCCGGCCCATCAATATATCAAATGTTGCGTCACCAATCATTACGCTTTGCGTTTTATCAGCTCCAACCGCTTTCATAGCCTCTTCGACCAGATAAGGGTTTGGCTTCCCCGGGCCATCATCGGCGCTCCAGGTCGTATCAAAAAAGTCAGCCAGCCCCGGATGCATTTCGCAAATCGCATTGATCCCGCGCCGCGCGCGTCCTGTGGCAATGGCTTGCAGCCAACCTTGGTCGCGCAAAGCCTTTAGTGCCTCAAGCGCACCATCGTACAGTGGTTCGATGAAACTTTCTTCATTCCGACGCGCTACGAACACGTGCTTGTAAGTCTCAACCAATGCCGGCAAGCGCGCCACATCAAACCCATTAGGCACCAGTTGCGCACACGCCTCGCCCAGCCCTAGACCGACGGTCTGGCGTGTCGCCTCATAATCAGGCGGCGGCAATTCATGCTGTTGGAAAGCAGCAACCATCGCTGTCTGGATAACTTCGCGGCTATCAACCAGCGTGCCATCCATGTCCCAGATCGCAAGTTTCAAACTCAAAGAAACGGCTCCATCGGGTCTTTGCCAGCTTCAGACTCGATAAAGCCGAGCGTATCAAATGTCTCTTTCATATGCCAAGGCAAGGGCGCGGTCACAGTGACTGGCTTTCCGCGCACCTGAGGAATGGTGATCGCGCGCGCATGCAGGTGCAGCCCCGGTGCAACACCTTGGGGCACTTCCCTGCGGGTGGCATATTTCTCATCGCCCAGAATAGAGCTGTCGAGTTCAAACATATGCAAACGCAATTGATGGGTCCGCCCGGTTACAGGCTTGAGCGCAACCCATGCGGCCTGCCGCCCGGCCGTTGTGATGACCGCATAATCAGAAATTGTATGTTTGGAGAAGTCTCGTCCTTGATTGGCACGATACATTTTTTCCTTATCTGGCATGTCTTCGCTGCCATTGCCGCGCGCCACCCAGCACCGCACTTGCCCAGCAGGCGGGTGAGGGACTTTCACGGTTACGGCCCAATAGACCTTATCAAGACTCCGCCCACGGAAGAGCTCACTTAGCCGCGCCGCGCCTGCCGGATGCTTGGCCACAACAAGCACGCCAGACGTATCCTTGTCCAAGCGATGCACCAGTTTCGGGCGGTGTTCATTGGATCCTCGCAAGTATCCCAGCATGCCGTCAATATGGCGATATGTGTTGGTGCCACCCTGCACGGCAAAGCCTTGCGGCTTGTTCAAAACGAACATCTCATCATTCTCATAGAGAACCATGTCCTGCATGAATTTCTGGTCGCCGCCGGAATGCTTGCCACCGGGAAATTCGTCTTTGTAGGGGAGTGTTGACTTAACGACGAATTGCGGGGGCAAACGCACCTCCTGCCCGGCCTGTACGCGCGTATTGGATTTTGCGCGCGCGCCATCAACCCGTATTTGCCCTTTGCGCAAAAGCTTTTCGACCTCGCCCTGAGACAAAGACATGCGCCGTTTCACCCAACGATCAAGACGCGTGTTCGCTTCTTCATAAGTGACCGTTTCAGTCTTTGCATCTTTACTTTTGCCGCTCATGCCAGCACCTTCCGCACGAGCCAAAGCCCAAAAAACAAAGCCGCCACACCGACCAATAAAGAAGCTCCGGCATAGCTTGCAGCTCTGGCCAATGCGCCCGCACGCATCATCTGCGCAACTTCCAGTGAAAAGGCGGAAAACGTCGTAAATCCACCGAGCACGCCCGTGGCTAAAAACAGCCGCACATTCTGCTCGCTTTCGCTCGCTTTCAACGCCAACCAGCCAATCACAATACCCATGGCTAAACTGCCCGCCACGTTCACAAAGAATGTTGCCCACGGCCAACCCGTCGCAGCAAAGCGCACAGCTGCCAGCCCTGCGCCGTGTCGCAGACTCGCGCCAATCGCGCCGCCAAGGGCCACAAGAAAAAATCCGTTCATGACCGCTCTTTACGCCGATGAGTTGCCTTCGGCTAGCCCCAACCGCGCCCTATGTTCAGCCATTTCTATTGGCAAAGGGGCCTCAAGGTCCAGCGGGCCGCCATTTGGCAAGGTTAATCGCAAGCGCTGGGCATGAAGCATCAGGCGCGGCGCGCTCTCTTTGCCAGCGCCATATAGCGTGTCACCCAGTATCGGGCAGCCGAGATACGCCATATGCGCACGCAATTGGTGCATCCGCCCCGTTTTGGGGCGAAGCTCCATTAAAGCTTGTCCCCCGCTAAAGCGATGGGACGCCGCCTCGCGGGCTGATGGCTCGTCTTTGGTTGGCTCCCCGCTAAGGCGATGGAGCACCGCTTCGCGGGCTGATGGCTCTGACCGCGCCAGAATCATCCAATGCGTGCTGGCTGGCTGGGCCTTATCGCTATCGCTCGGCACCATTGGCGGCACGCCTCGCTGGCCGACGCATTTCAGCAAAGCCTGATTGATCGTACCCGCGCCACCGTCTGGAATGTCGCCGCCAACCAGCGCAAGATACGTCTTCTTGGCGAGGCGTTTAGCAAACTGCTCGGAGAGGTGCGCGGCGGCGGGCTTGGTTTTAGCAGCAATGAGAAGACCCGACGTGCCCGCATCGAGGCGATGCACAAGGCGCGGGATCTTCCCGTTTGATCTGGCAAACGCTGGCAACAGGTTCTCAAGGCACGGCCCGCGATTACCCCGCGTCTGCACGGCAAGGCCGGACGGTTTATTGAAAGCGATCAGATAGGCGTTCTCATGGATGACGAGCGCGCGGGCGAACGCGGCGTCTTCGGGCTTTAGCGTAGGGACGGGGCGATTACGGCTCACCCCTTCCCCTCCCGCATTTTCGTCCACCACTCCAGACGTTCTTTAATCACCTTCTCGCGGCCCTCGCCTTTGGGGGCGTAGAAGCTTTGTCGGTTCATTTCATCGGGAAAGTAATTCTGCCCTGAAAAACCATGCTCTGTATCGTGATCATAGGCATAGCCATCGCCATAGCCTTGATCCTTCATCATTTCGGTTGGCGCGTTGAGGATATGCTTTGGCGGCATGAGGGAGCCGGTGTCGCGCGCGGCTTTTCGGGCGGCTTTATAGGCGACATAAGCCGCGTTCGATTTTGGTGCCGTCGCCAGATGGATCACCGCCTGCGCCAGCGCCAACTCCCCTTCCGGTGAGCCAAGCCGCTCATAGGTGCGCGCCGCCTCAGCGGTTATCATCAGCGCGGTCGGGTCCGCCAGTCCAATATCTTCGCTGGCCATGCGCACAAGACGCCGCGCGAGGAATAGCGGGTCTTCCCCGCCCTCCAGCATGCGCGCAAACCAGTAAAGTGCCGCATCCGGGTCTGATCCGCGCACAGATTTGTGCAAAGCGGAGATGAGATTATAGTGCCCCTCCTTATCCTTGTCATAAGCGGGCGCGCGGCGTTGCAAGAGTTTGGCAAGCGCGGGGGCCGCCAACACCTCTCCCTTGCGCGCAATCGTCAGTACTTGTTCAGCAAGGTTCAGGCAAAATCGCCCATCGCCATCGGCCATGTGGATCAACGCCGCCCGCGCACTATCATCCAATGGCAAAGCGCGCCCCGCTTCAGCCTCAACACGCGCAAGCAGGGTTTCCAGCGCAGCCGCATCCAACCGGTTTAGCACCAGCACCTGACAGCGCGAGAGCAGCGCGCCGTTAATTTCAAAGCTTGGATTCTCAGTCGTTGCGCCGACGAGTGTCACCACGCCGCGCTCAACAAAGGGTAGAAAGCCATCCTGCTGGGCACGATTGAAACGATGGATCTCATCGACAAAAAGCAGCGTGCCCTTGCCCATATTGCGCTGACGTTCGGCGCGGTCAAAGGCGGCGCGTAAATCCTTCACGCCGGAAAATACCGCCGAGATTGCCTGGTAGTCGAGATCGGTTTCAGCGGCGAGCAGTTGTGCAATCGTGGTTTTACCGACCCCCGGCGGCCCCCACAGGATAATTGAAGAAAGTTGCCCGCTGGCCAACATCCGGCCAAGCGCGCCGTCTTCGCCGATCAGATGGTCTTGGCCGACCACATCGGCGAGCGTTTTCGGGCGCAGTCGGTCAGCCAGCGGACGCGGCACTTCATTGGCTAAACCAGAGGCAGAGAACAGATCATTAGACATACCCTCATGTAGCCTGCCTGACCGCGTCTTCAAACCCTGCTTCTAATCACCAAAGCAGGCGATCAGGAGAAACAGCGCTGGCAACTTTCTCAAGCAAGCGATTTAGCTCTGAAATTTCAGCCCGGGTAAGCCCCTGCGTGGCGGCCTGTTCTTCGGCAACTGCCATCGGTACAATCTGTTGATAGGTCGCCTCGCCTTTGGCGGTGAGAAACAAATGCGAACGACGCCCATCGTTCTGGGCAGCTTCGCGTTTGATATGCCCCAGATCAATCAAGTTGGAGACTGCGCGGCTGACAGCCACTTTGTCCATTGCCGTGCGGGTGACAATCTCGGTTGCGTTCAGGCCCGGCGCTTCGCCCAAAATGGCCATGATTCGCCACCCGGGCATGGAAAGCCCAAATTCGGCCTGATAAAGATCAGCAATGCGCTTGGACACCGTATTGGACAGCACGCTAAGCCGATACGGCAGAAACGCACGCAAGCTGAGCGCCTCAACTGTTTCACTGGTGGCCATGACCGCCTCTTAATCTGATGACACAAAAGTTTGAACTTGCATTCTTAGCGCATATATGATGTCAACACAAACAAGTTACATATGAAACTAACTGGAGCGGTAAATATGGCTGATCTGTTTGAAAACCCCGTGGGCCTGGACGGCTTTGATTTTATCGAATTCTCTGCTCCAGAAAAAGGCATTCTAGAACCGGTCTTTACAAGCATGGGGTTTACCAAAGTTGCTCGTCACAGGTCAAAAGATGTTGAGCTTTGGCGTCAGGGCGGGATCAATCTGATCACCAATTATGAGCCCAATTCCCCGGCTTTCTACTTTTCGCGCGAACACGGCCCGTCTGCCTGTGGTATGGGCTTCCGCGTGAAAGATGCGCGTAAGGCTTATGATCTCTTGCTCGAAAAGGGGGCTGAGCCTGTTGACCTGGACACTGGCCCGATGGAACTGCGCCTGCCTGCCATTAAGGGTATTGGTGGTGCGATCATTTATCTGGTTGACCGTTATGGCGATAATCTCTCCATATACGATATTGATTTTGAATACATTGAAGGGGTTGATCGCAATCCTGTTGGCGCTGGTTTTGAAATCATCGACCATCTCACCCACAACGTTTATGGCGGGCGTATGGAGTATTGGGCGAACTATTATGAGACGCTCTTTAACTTCAAGGAAATTCGCTTTTTCGACATAAAAGGCGAATACACTGGGCTTACCTCAAAAGCGCTGACTGCCCCGGATGGGCGTATCCGCATTCCGCTGAATGAAGAAGGAGAAGGCGGCAAAGGCCAGATTGAGGAATACCTCCGCGAATTTGGTGGTGAAGGGATTCAGCACATCGCGTTTAACTGCTCAGATCTTTATCAGTGTTGGGATAATTTGAAAAAACTCGGCGTGCCGTTCATGACCGCACCGCCCGAAACCTATTATGAAATGCTTGACACGCGTCTGCCTGAACATGGCGAAAATGTTGAAGGGTTAAAATCTCGCGGACTTCTGCTCGATGGAACTACCGAAGGTGGCCAGCCCCGCCTCCTCCTGCAAATCTTCTCCGAGACACAACTCGGCCCAGTCTTTTTTGAATTCATTCAACGCAAAGGCGATGATGGCTTCGGCGAAGGTAACTTCAAAGCACTGTTCGAATCTATCGAGCGTGACCAGATCAATCGCGGCGTTCTGAATGTAAAAGAACCCGCTTAAAGCTTCCTCCCTCTCTTTACAGAGGTCTTTGCGCCGCGCCCAAAAGGGTGCGGCGTTTTTTTGGCTGCCTAGTGAATAAACTGGTAATCCTCGCGCTTTACGCGCGCGACGGCCTCTTGATAATCTGTCACCGATCCAGACCAGTTTTGCGTAATGATACCTTCATCGGTTTTGTACCACGACGCCCCGCATTCGGGATCTCCCCAAACCGTTTCCTGCAAGTTTGCCTGAAGATCAGCATTAAACGCATCTTGGGCCGCCTGACTTGGCACAAGCGCCTTAGCTCCCTCTTCCTCAAGTGTCTCCAGGGCACTGATAATGTATCCCATCTGCGCCTCCATCATGCTGGTAATAGAATTATGTCCAAGGTTCGTATTGGGACCATATAGCATAAAATAATTTGGAAACCCTGTGACGCCAATTCCAAGATAAGCTTTGGGAATATCCGCCCACGCCTCATGCAACCATATCCCGCCCTGCCCCTGCACATCCACTGACCGCCGCCAATTATTCGCATCAAACCCTGTCGCCAGAACCAGGAAATCAAGTGGCACAAACCGTCCATCTGTCAACGCAACGCCATCTGGCTTTACACGCGCAATATGCGTAGTTTCAAGGCTGGTATTATCACGCGTCAACGCTTCGTAATAGTCGTCACAAATCAGAATTCGGCGGCAACCAACTGGATAGTCTGGCGTAAGCGCCTGACGCATTTGCGGATCCTTGATTGTCTTTTCCAGGTGATTGCGTGCCCGCACTGTAAACGCAGCACGTCCCTCCGCTGTCCACGCAAACGCTTTCCATGACAGGCGCTCAGCCGTCTCAAATATCAACTGGCGCTGCAAGGCGCCGACCATAAGCGCGCCCTCCATATCAGACATCATCAACGCTTTGTCCTCGGCTGTAATTGGCTCATCCGGACGCGGGATAATATAATTAGGGCTGCGCTGGAAAACGGTAAGATGCGCAGCGGTTTCGGCCATAGGTGGCACAAGTTGCACAGCGCTTGCCCCTGTCCCGATCACGCCGACACGCTTGCCATCCCAGCTTTGCGTGCGATCCCAGCGCGCAGTGTGCAGCATCGGACCTTCAAAACTTTCCAAGCCATCAATCTTTGGCCATTTAGGCTGATTCAGTTGGCCAAGCGCACTGACCACGGCCATCGCCTGAATCGTCTCCCCAGATAAGGTGCTGACATCCCAATGTTTTTCCGTCTCATTCCAGATGACTTCTCGCGCAGGCTCTCCTAATCTGATTGAGTCTCTCAACTGATAACGCTCCACCAGCTCATTAGCATAGGCTTCGACCTCATCAGTTATCGGATAGGCCTTGCTCCACACAAGTGATCCAGCAAATGAGTACTGATAAAGCGCCACTGGAACGTCACATGAGCAACCGGGATACTTGTTCTCATGCCAGGTGCCGCCAACAGACTGGTTTTTCTCCAAAACCGTGAACGTATAGCCAGCTTCCTTTAGCTTTATGGCGGCCAGCAAACCACCCAGCCCTGCGCCGATAACCACTACATGTCCCTTACTCATACCTTGCTCCCTTATCTGATTGGGTTAGCGTGTCCCGAAAATCAGTCTGGCGCAAGCCTGCCCTTGCGAAACTTCCAAAGCACCGCTATCGCCTGAAGGTCGCGCGCAAACC
Source organism: uncultured Hyphomonas sp. (assembly GCA_964443965.1). Lineage (GTDB taxonomy): Bacteria > Pseudomonadota > Alphaproteobacteria > Caulobacterales > Hyphomonadaceae > CALLCD01. The sequence goes on from CAYUFN010000044.1 coordinate 18,280, forward strand.
AATCCCAATCAACAGAATCGCCACACCCACTACAATGGCACGCGGGGTTACCCAAACCGAAAGCCCCAAACAGCCAACCAATCCAAAGATAGAAATTATACGCGGATAGAGTCGATCTTCATCGCGAAGCTGTAAGGCAGCCAGATTGGTAATCGCGTAATAAACCAGAACTGCAAACGCACTGAAACTCCATATATTTGCCAAGCCACCAAAAAGCGTAATCAGCACGATGACGCCCCCAACACAAAGCGTTGCAATGCGTGGTTCACGCCTACCATCAAGGTTGGCAAGAGCGGCTGGCGCATCTCCCTCTCGCCCCATTGCAAAAGCCACCCGCGACAGCCCAAGAAGTAAATTCAAAAGCACACCTGCCATTGCCGTTATCGCTGCAAGGCTCAAGAAGAGCCTAAGTCCCGGACGATCAAGCGCAGCGGCAACCGCCTGCAAGGGCGCAGCGCTCAATTGCATTTCTCTGACAAACCCGCTCTCACCCAGCACAGCCAAGCCACTTAGTAAAACTCCCAAATACAAGATCCCCGTTACCCACAAGGTGACGATAATTGCGCGCGGAATCGTGCGTCGCGGGGCAATAACCTCCTCCCCCAAAGTTGCAATGCGGCCATACCCTGTAAAGGCAACAAATAAGAGTGCTGCAGCTTCAAACAGGTTAGGGGCCGAAACAGACGGCCATTGGCTGATATATTGCCCGGATAAAAGATACCCATCGTTCGCAGCAACGCCAATCAGGCTGAATAGCGCCAGTAAGGTCGCCCCGACGAGCAAAGCATTAACGAGGTTTGCCCTACGCAGCCCTGTGGCCACAAGCCCTGTCATCAGCATAACAACGCCCGCCGCCAATAAGTTAACTGGCAAATTACCCCAACCCGCCAAGGCGGAAACGTAACTGACAAGCCCAATAGCCGCCGCTGCCGCACTGGCCGATTTTGCAAGTAAGAAGGAAAGCCCAGCCACAAAACCAAGTTGGGGCCCTAAATAGCGATACCCATAAGCGTAGGTGCCCCCGCTAACCGGGTGATTAGCTGCCAATTGCGCGCTTGACAGGGCGTTCATAGTCGCCAGAACGGTTGCAATGGCGAGGGCACAAACTGCCCAGTTTCCAGCAACCCCAACGGCTAGCCCAAGACTGACAAAAACCCCTGTCCCCACAATCGAGCCAAGCCCAAGCAGGATTGCCCCGCCCAATCCAACCTGTCGCTTGAGTTGCCCTGATGTCATTGCAAAATTCCGCTAGACATTCTGCAAAGCTAATCGGTTTTTCCGAAGCGGTAATAAATACGTCCACCAAGCGAATCTGACCCTTGGTTACGCCCGTTCCCCAGAATTTGCCCATGCGAGAGGTGTTCATAATAAAAAGAAACTCCCCAATGCTCATCTAAATGACGGTTCAGTCCAAAGGTTGTCCGGAAAAGGTCGCGCGAACCAAATAGGATATTGTTTTCACTCACTTCAAGGTTTTCAAGGTTGCCACCAACGCCAGGGAAAGGAACATCAATGGTCCCGTCATGGACGATGTAGGCCAGTGCGCTTTCAAATTCCCAGCGCCCTTTTTTCCCAAGCTGCCAATCCCAGGATAGCCCGAAACCACCATAACTTGTGTCTCCGCCCGTATTGATTGAACCAACAATAAAGGGCTCGGGGGAAAAGAAGTACTTCCATCGCAGGCGCTTGGGTGTGTGAAAAACCAACTCACCCTGAAGGCTTACACCGCCTTCCTGCCCTTCATTCGATGGGTTAATCCCGATATCCGGATTAAAAGCCAGTACCCCAAAACGCGCTTCTGCAACGATGTCGGAAAATTTGGTTTCAGCTATAGCCTGCGGAAGCCCGAGTAATAATACACCTATCAAAGCAAAAATGCGCATGGGCTCCCCCTCTAAAACTATACTCACTATCAAAAAGCCGAGCCCGTATGATAAGTCAACGTTACGAGCTAAAAGCGAAGCACTTTCACGTAGCGCACCCGCTCCATGCCTGCCAATTCG
>CAYUFN010000045.1:0-11883 GCA_964443965.1 uncultured Hyphomonas sp.
CTTTTGCTTGAGAGAAGAAAGAGCAATATAGCGCGCGGGAGAAAGTGTGGGATAAGTTTTTTGAAATTGGATCGCGCCTGACCTGCAACCCTCTGCCCTTTGACTAGGCGCGGAGGGCGCGGGCTTCCTTAAAGGTGACCATACGCTTATTCGCCTCATCCCAGAGCTTCAGGCGGGCACACTTGAAGCTCTGCCAAAGTGTGAGCCGGGAGATATTTTCCAATTCAGGAAAATCACGCATGACATCAGGCAAGCGGTAGAATGGAATGCCACTCGACATATGATGAACATGATGGATGCCGATATTTCCGGTCAGCCACATGATCGGTTTTGGCAAGGCATAATAAGAGCTGCCTTGAAGCGCGTAAGACTCATGGGACCAATGCTTGGTGCGCTCCCAATCTGTCTCTTCAAACTGGTGCTGGACATAAAAGAGCCAGACACCAATAGTTGATGCGCCAGCCACAATTGGCAGCATGATTGCAGCATACGTACCAAGACCGATCAATGGCCAGGCAATCAGCGCCAAAGCGACAATCCCGATATTGGTGTACATCGCGCTGGCCCAATATTTCCAACCTTTAGTCATATAAGAGATCGGCAAGCGTTGCTGGATAATAAAAATGAGCGCCGGCCCTATGCCAAACAGTGCAAGTGGATGGCGAACAATGCGATAAATGAGGCGGCCAAACCACCCTTTCCCCTTATATTCATCAACCGTAAGCGTAGGGACATCACCAATGCCGCGCTGATCCAGATTGCCAGAATGGGCATGATGCACCGCGTGCGAATGCCGCCAATATTCATATGGCGTCATTGTCAGAACGCCCAGAAATCGCCCCACCCAAGTATTTAGCTTTCTGGAGTTAAACATCGCCCCGTGTCCACAATCATGCTGGATGATGAATAACCGTACCAGCAGGAAGGCACCGGGGATAATGCCAAGGGGGGTGAGCCACCAGTTAAAGCTTGAGAGAAACACAGTCGCACAAAATGTCAGCGCAAATAGGCCAACTGTCAGGCTAAGCTCAAATAGTGCGCGCGCATTGCTGGCCTGGCGATATTGTGCCAAGCGTTTTGCCCAAACGCGGCGCGCTTTGGCCAATGGAGCCGTCGGTTCGGAGCTTTTCTGAGAAAGCGGCTCAGCCTGTAAATTGTGATTCAACAAAAGAATAGCCTCGGTTGCCTGGGTCTGAATCTAGTGTTTTAGATATTAACGCTTCCTTGCCAATTCACGATAATATGACCTTTCAGGCCTTGTTTCCTGCAGCAAATTAAGCAGCGCCAACCGGAGAAGGCAGGCTGGCTGCCTTTACAACGCCGCGATTGAGTAATTCTTCGGCAATTTGCACCGCATTCAATGCAGCTCCCTTGCGGAGATTATCCGAGACACACCAGAACGCCAAACCGTTTTCAACCGTCGGATCCTGACGCACGCGTGAGATAAAGGTTGCCCAGTCGCCGACACAATCGATCGGCGTGATGAAACCATCCTCTTCCGGGTTATCTATCAGCATAATACCCGGGCTTTCGCGGAGGATTTTACGGGCCTCATTCGCGCTTAATTTGCCCTTCAGCTCAACATGGACAGCTTCTGAGTGACCAACAAACACAGGAACACGCACACATGTGGCAACCAGCGGAATATCTTCACCCATGATCTTGGTGGTTTCGACAGACATTTTCCACTCTTCCTTGGTGAACCCATCATCCATAAAGACATCAATTTGCGGAATAACGTTAAAGGCAATCTGCTTTGAGAACTCTTGAGGTTCAGGCGCTTGGTTAACGAAAACGCCCTTGGTCTGGTTCCAAAGCTCGTCCATGGCTGCTTTCCCGGCCCCTGAAGCAGACTGATAGGTTGAGACAACAACACGCTTAAGGCCAACAGCATCATGCAGCGGCTTTAGCGCGACCACCAGCTGCGCCGTGGAACAATTTGGGTTTGCGATAATATTCTTGGCCTTATAGCCCATCACGGCATCAGCATTTACTTCCGGGACCACAAGCGGAACATCCGGATCCACACGCCAGGCAGATGAGTTGTCAATCACAATACAGCCAGCAGCCGCAATCTTTGGGGCCCATTCCTTTGAAACCGCTCCCCCTGCTGACATCAGACAAATATCGGCATGGTTGAAGTCAAACTGTTCCAGATCATGGCATTTCAACGTGCTGTCGCCAAAACTGACTTCGCGGCCCAGCGAGCGGCGGGATGCAATGGCGAAAACCTCATCTGCGGGAAAGGCGCGCTCTGCAAGAATCGTCAAAAGTTCCTGACCGACATTTCCTGTTGCGCCGACAACTGCAATCCGGGTGGCCATTTTATCGTCTCCGATCTCTTATTCACGAGTAATTCATTGTGGTTTGTGCTATAATGAGTGCACATATAGGGTTTAGCCAACAACCGCAAAACCTATTACTGTATATTTTAAAGTTTCACATCAAACTGGACATCGAAACGCTATATGAGCGCCTTAAACGATCTGATCAACCACTATATCACCTGCTATAACTCCAAAGACATTTCCGGCATGTTGGAATGTGTGACTGACGATGTCGTGTTTGAAAATATTTCTAATACTGGCCAATCGATGCGGTTTGAAGGCCGCGATGCCATGGCCGAGATTGCGCAGCTTTCCGGCAACGCCTTCTCCTATCGCCGCCAAAAAATACTGAACCTGATTGAGGACGGCGAGAAAGCCTGTGCGGAAGTCTCATTTGAAGCAAAAGCGGCTGTCGATTTGCCGACGGGCGCGAAAGCTGGCGACATGATTCAGGTCCGCGGCGCGAGCTTTTTCGAGTTCCGCAATGGCTTATTATCCCGGATTGCTGATTACTCATAAGTCTTAGATTTTGCAAAGGTTCCAGCATAATCTCTTATAATTTTAAGAGATTATTTTCTTATCATCTGTATGAAGATTTCTAAAAATAAGACCGCCACAGGGCCAACCTGTAGAGCGTATTGCAGATGAGGGTAGCAAATGCAGTTCTGGAAAGCGTTTGAGCGCATTTTTAAACATGTGGAAATTCCAGCAGAACATTTACCAATTGTTCGTGGTGAGCAGATCGCTGCTTTTAAAAAAGCCCTCCCCTTTGGCGTAGGGGCCACGCTGATTAATGCACTTATCGTTATCATCTATGCCATGCTCCATGAGCCAACAGTAAATCTCTGGATTTGGTCAGCCATCATGATGATCACGACAGGCATCGGTGTGCCAGCCGCCTACAAGGCGTACAAATCCGAAAAGGTTATTTTCCCCCGCCCTGAAAAACATATGCGTCGCCCCTTACAAAGTGCGGCGGCTATTGGTTCATCCTGGGCCATCGGCCTGATCTTGCTAATGCCTGGCGCGCCACAAACACAGCAATTGCTGATGACAACCGTTTGCGCCGGTATGATGTGCGGTGGCGCTTACATCTTTTCAACGGTGCCCCGCGCGGCGGTAACCTTTGTGGCAACCATTGCCGCCGGGTTTGCTATAGCTGTGACATTGTCAGGTCTTTCCAACGGTACGTTTGCACTTATCGCGTTGCTGATCAGCTATTCTCTGGTTATGTTTCATGCCTCTTACTGGAATTACAGTAACTATGTTCGTGCATGGCTGCAGCAAATCGAATTGAATTCTCAAAAAATCGAGCTGGGCAACCAAAACGAAGTGATCAACCTTCTGCTCAAGGACTTTGAGGAAACCGCATCTGACTGCCTTTGGGAAACAGATGAAAATCAAAACCTGCTGCACCTGAGCGAAGAGCTTGCAGCACGCCTAAACATCGATGCCAGCCTATCTGTTCCACAAAAAATTTCTGACTTGCTGGTTCAAGGCGGCGCCGAAGAGCATGACGTTCTGCACATTATCCACGAAGCAAGCGAAGAAGCTTTTTTTAGGGATTATATGCTTCGTCTTAAAACAGATTTTGGTGATCGCTGGCTCTCTTTTTCTGGTAAACGCAAGGCAAGTGGCGGCTATCGCGGCGTCGTTGCAGATGTTACCGATGCACAGGAAGCAGAAGCGCAGATTCGTCATCTGGCGCATTTTGATGGCCTGACAGGCTTGGCCAATCGCGAGCAGCTGAAGCTGGAACTGGCAACTGCATTTGAGGCTGAGCGCGACACCGGTGAAGCATTTGCAATGCTGTGTCTCGATCTGGATCGGTTTAAAATTATAAATGACGCACATGGCCACCTGGTTGGGGACGCAGTGTTAATAGCGTCTGCTGACCGCATGCGCGCCTGCCTTGATCAAGGGGATGTTGCTGCCCGTGTGGGTGGAGATGAATTTACTGTACTTCGGCGCAAAGGTGGCGGCGTCGAAGATGCCATAGTGCTGGCTGAAAAAATTATCAAAGCGCTTGAGCAGCCTATACGAGTTAATGATTTGATCGTGCAGATTAGCACCAGTATCGGCATTTCTATGTGTCCGGAACATGGAACATCTGCAAATGAGTTGCTCAAGAATGCAGATCTTGCGCTGTATCGCGCCAAGCAAAGCGGGCGGGCACAGGTTTGTGTCTTTGAACAGGGCATGGATGATGAGGCCAGCCAGCGCCGGGCTATCGAAGCGGACTTGCGCGAAGCGATTCGCGAAGGGCAGTTCCGCCTCTTTTTCCAACCTCTTGTTGATGGTGTTTCCCGCAAGGCTGTTGGCTTTGAAGCGCTCTTGCGCTGGGATCACCCAGAATGCGGGGTTATCGGGCCAGAAGACTTTATCGGCGTGGCAGAAAAAACAGGCATGATTTCCACCATTGGCGAATGGGTGATCCGTGAAGCTCTGAATGAAGCCGCTTGCTGGGAAGACGAGCAAAGCGTGTCCGTCAATTTATCCCCACTGCAGGTCAAAAGCCCGACTTTGATGTCGTGTGTGATCAATGCATTGGCAAGCACAGGCGTTGCGCCAAGCCGGCTTGAATTTGAGATCACCGAATCGGTTCTGCTTGACGATTCTGATAATTCTTTAAAAACGCTTCATGAATTGCACGAAATGGGCATTCGCATTTCTTTAGATGATTTTGGTACGGGTTATTCTTCACTGAGCTATTTGAGTTCGTTTCCATTCGACAAGATCAAGATCGACAAATCCTTTGTTCAATCGATTGGTGATAGCACTGAATGCCGCGCAATTGTGCGCGCCGTCGCAGGGCTTGCCGGAAGCCTTGGTATGCGTTCAACTGCTGAAGGTCTCGAAACACAAGAACAAATTGACAGTGTCATGGCAGAAGGCTGTTCGGAACTGCAAGGGTTTTACTTTTCTAGACCACAATCTGCTGAAACGCTTGAAAAGGCTGGCCTGTTACGGCGTAGACCCGATCAGAAAAGGCCGCCTGAAAGCATCAGTCGCCTTGCATCCCCGCCTCCTGAAGACCGCATTAGAAGCTTAGACAAAAAGGTGGGCATGCCTTCTGCGAAATCAGGGAAAACTGGTTCATAAAGCGGCGATAATCGCGTCGCCCATTTCATAAGTCGTCAGTGCACCACCTAGGTCACGCGTGCGTGCACCCGATTCGAGGGCTTGGCTAACTGCGCTATAAAGGCGATCAGCCGCCCCTGCCATGCCCAACGACCAACGTAAGGCCATCTCCATAGATAAAATCGTCGCGCAGGGATTGGCAATACCTTGCCCGGCAATGTCAGGTGCCGACCCGTGGACTGGCTCATAAAGGCCGGGCACACCTGGCATGCCAAGGCTGGCCGAGGGTAGCATACCTATAGACCCCGTAAGCATGGCGGCCGCATCAGAGAGGATATCCCCGAAAAGGTTACCGCACAAAATAACGTCAAACTGTTTGGGCGCACGCACGAGCTCCATCGCGCAGGCATCTGCCAGAATATGCGAAAGCTCAACCCCCTCACCTTCTTCCGTATGCAGCGCAGTGACGATCTCGCGCCAGAATAGACCGCTTTCCATAACATTAGATTTTTCAGCTGAAGCCACACGCCCGCCCCGCCCGCGTGCAATCTCGAAGGCGACACGCGCCACACGCCTGATTTCGGGCTCAGTGTAGCGCGAGGTCTCATATCCATATCGCTCGCCATTGGTGGCCGTCTCAATCCCGCGCGGCTCACCGAAGTAAACGCCACTGGTCAACTCACGTACAAACATCAGATCAAGTCCTTCAACAATCTCACGCTTGAGACTGGAGGCTTCTACCAGAGAGGGGAAACAATAAGCCGGTCTTAAATTGGCAAATACATCAAGCCCTTTGCGTAATTTGAGCAAGCCCATTTCCGGGCGCTTATCGCGGGCATTTGTACTCCATTGCGGCCCACCAACAGCGCCCAGCAAAACAGCATCAACCGCTTTGGCGCGGGCAAGTGTTTCAGCGCTGAGCGGATCTCCCTCAGCATCAAAGGCGACGCCGCCGACAAGCGCCTCTTCAAAACGCAGGTCCAGGTCTAACGCCTCGACCACACGGCGCGCCTGTGAAACAACTTCCGGGCCTATGCCATCGCCGGGCAACAGGAGAATAGTTTTAGTCATGATACAAGCGCTCTCTTGGCAAACAGGAGCTTGTCTTAGGCAAAAAAGTGCCCCGCGACAACGGGGCACTTGGGGCAATTACCAGAACGGGAAGTTATTCCTGGCCTTTGCGCTGTTTGACATCTTCTTCGCCAGCAATTTCGCGATCTTCATCATCGAACTCAATCGTCGCTTCAGCTTCCTGAGCGTAAGAACGGGATTTCTTGGCAAGGCGGTCCATTGTCGTGCTAAATTGGCCGGCACCAACGGCAAGCTGTTTGGAGCCACTAACGCCAACGCGGTCCGCATCAGAAAAATCAGCAAACTCTGCACCAAGGAAGACCACCTCCCAGCCGCGAGCGCTGGCACGATCAAGCGCAGCTTTTGCACCTTTCCCGGTCATTTCGCGGGATGAATTTTCTGCACCATCTGTCATGATAACTAAAACCGCTTTTTCCGGCGCATCAGACTCAGCCAGAGAAACAATTCTGCCGATCGCATCATAAAGCGGGGTCATGCCGCGCGGGCTGGCCTCATTATTGGTAACTTCAGTCCATTGATCGGCATCGACGCTTTTGCGCAAAACATCAAATTGCAGGCCATCTTGAGCGTCGAAAACAGCCAGGCTGATCTTGGTCTCGATGTCAGTTTCGCCCTCTTCTTCCTCGCCGACTGATTTTGCATAGGCATTAACTGAAGTGAGCGCCTCGTCCCAAATACCGGACATAGAGCCTGTTCGGTCTAATAAAATATAGGAATGTACGGATGTTCTTTCAGGTTGGGCGACAGCAAGATCCCCCTTTGCAGGTGCAGCAAAAGCAGCGCTTAGTGAAAGAGCTAAAACAGTGCTGGTCGCGAGCCAAAATTTACGCATAGTCGTGTCCCCTTTGTTATTGATAGGCATGGTCTAAGCGGCAAATACGGCAGAACCTTGCCGAGCCTATGCCGATTTAGTGATTATTCCCTCACTGGCTCACACGGCCTTGATTTGCCTGCCTTGCTTAAAAGGTAGATAGCCAAATCATAGCAGATGATCAGGTGACACATGGAAAGCCCCGGCATAATGACGGACCGGACGCGTCTTGTACTCGGCAGGATTAAGGCCCGTCGCACACAAATTTCATTCACCTACCTGCTCACGCTTATCGAAAACGCTTTTGAGCTGATGTACCCTTGGGCCATTGGCATTGCGATCAATGGATTACTGATCGATAAATGGCAGTTACTTGTTCCGCTGATAGCGATCTGGCTCGCGCATATTTTGGTTGGCGGGCTGCGCCAGCTTTACGATACACGCCTCTTTTCCCGGCTATACGCAGCTATGGCCACAGACATTATTGACCTGCAAAGGCAAGACGGCGAAGAGGTGAGCCAGGTATCTGCTCGTGTTGATATGGCTGAGGAGTTCGTCGACTTTTTCGAAGCTGAGATGCCCGTTATTTTCGCAACCGCAGTCAGCCTGTTTGGCAGTCTTATCTTTCTGTTCTTCTATGACATCTGGTCAGGACTGATCATTACAGGCCTGTTTTTACCGATTGGTCTGATCAACATTATTACAGGCCGCCGAGCGCTTAAAATGAACGAAGCATATAACAATCAATGGGAAGAACAGGTCGATATCATAAGCAGAGCCCACCCCCGCAGCGCGCGCAGGCATTTTGGCGGCTTGGCAAAGTGGAAAATCCACCTATCAGATATTGAAGTTTTCAGTTGGACCTCCACCGGCATATTAACACTTGGTGCCACTATTCTTGTATTGGTACGCGTGGCAGATATTCCGGGTATTCTGGCAGGTGATATTTTTGCCAGCCTTGCCTATGTGCTGCGTATTGAGCAGAGCCTCGACCGTGTGCCCGAAACAGTGCAGCAGATTGGACGCCTGTTTGATATTCGCAGCAGAATTCGCAGTCTATAAGTCTCGCGTCTGCGCCACCTCATGTGCGCGTAGGGAGCGTTCGAGAAATTTCACACCTGCAAGCACCTCGCGCCAGGCTTCCATATGCGGTGCTTTGAAATGCGTCTCCAGCGCGTCCCAACTTTGCCAGCGTTCCAACACACGCATGATTTGTGGGTTGAGCACGTCGAGCGCATAGGTGTAATCAATACACCCCTCTTCAGCCTGGCTTGCAGCGATTTGTGCTTCGGCCGCAGCGCGAACCTTCTCAAAGTCGCCCGCATGTTCCATTCGTACATAACCTTCAACGATAATCATTTTTGGGCCTCCTAAGACGTTGTGAGCAGGATGAAGGCGCGCCTTTCAGCAACATCTTCAGCACTACGCGCATAGGCGCATTCAAGCGCTGCCTTTCCAGCTTTAGATGCGATGAGGCGAAACTCTTGCCGCCCACCGCTGCCCACCAGCCCTTCGGGCGCGGGATCAGCCACATAAGTATCGCGCGCAATCTTTATGACGGTGTCCGGTTCGATATTGCAGGTCCAGAAATATCCCGTTGTCGGATTGCTTTCCAACTCCAGCAGATATTCGCTTCCCACTGCAAAGGTGAGCGTGTTTTCATCCTGTGTCGGCGTCGGCGTTTGCTCCTCACCGTGCCCACACGCTGCCAATGTGCCTAGCAGAGCCCCAATCAATAAGTTTTTTAGCATGTTCTGTCCCCCTCAAAATGACTTATGCCAGCCAGGGCGTCATCATAGCACGTTTTTCTTCATAAGCATCAATCGCCGCCCCGCGCGTCAGGCTCTGGCCAATCTCATCCAGGCCAGCAAGTAAATTGGCTTTGCGCCCGGCATCCACCTCAAAGGCATGTATCCGACCATCTGGCGCGGTTACAGTTTGGGCGTCCAGATCGATACTGAAGACATGATTTCCACCGCCTGCCTGCGCGGCCAATCCTTCAATCACATCCAGCGGTAAGGCGATTGGCAGAATACCATTCTTGAAGCAATTATTGTGGAAAATGTCAGCAAAGCTGGGCGCAATCACACAAGTAATGCCCTGATCAAGCAACGCCCAAGGGGCATGTTCACGCGAGGAGCCGCAGCCAAAATTCTCACCTGCAATCAAGACACTCGCATTTTTATAGGCAGGCCTGTTCAAAACAAAGTCAGGATCGGGCGTGCCGTCAGCCTTGGTTTTCAATTCAAAAAACAAACCTTCAGACAACCCCGTCCGTGTGGTCGTTTTGAGAAATTGCTTCGGGATAATCATGTCCGTATCGACATTGGCCATAGGGCGACCTTTTTCGAGCAAGGGCGCGGCTGTTCCGGAGAGGTGGGTAAAAGCTTTCATAAGGTCGAGTTTAGCCCCCCTCATGGGCAATGAAAAGCGTTGGAATGCCGAGCGTGCCTTCTTTCACAGTGAAAACCGTGCTGCCCGGCTTTCGGCCTTTGCGGACGTCTGAAACGGTGAGCCCGGCTTGTATCAGGCGCTGATGCGCGGCGGCCAGATCAGCCACGGTCCATGTCAGGCCCCAAACCGTATCCCGCGCGGCTGGATTATGGGTCTCGCCCAAGCGATGGATCACCTCCAGGGTTAGCCCGCCAAGCCGGAAAAACAGAAACTGAGTCTTCCATTGTTCAGCCGTACGGTCGAGCGCAAACCGCAAGCCAAGGCGCGCGCCATAAAGCGCAGTTGCGCGCTCCGGGTTTGGTGTATTGATGACGAGGTGATCGAGGCTTGTCACTGCGCCTTCAGTTCTTTGTCTGGCGGGAAGTGATCCATCAGTGTGCTGTAAAACAAATGTCTTCACACCTGCACAGGCAGCATCGGCGCAGCGAAAGCGCTTCCATTTGCGTGTTTTGCCTGTCGCCACATCACGGCTCCCACCCTCGCTCATCTGTGAAGGTACCAAGCCCCGTCGCCCGAATGCGTGATGGGCCATGCCTGCATCTGCAACCTCATAGGCAAGACTGGTAATTGCTGGGCCTGACTCTGCGAGCATCTCTCTAAGGCGCGCGCCCACAAAGCCATCGCCGCTCGGTGCCATCACTTCAAGAGCCGTGTTGTCGACCTTGAAAACGGCGCTCGCGTTGCCCGCCTCTGCATCTTCAGTGCGCCAAACGGGCGGTGCTCCGAGCAGAGTTTCATAAGTGGTAATCCCGGTATCAATATCCGGACAGATAAGAACGAAATGGTCGAGGCGTGTGATCATGACCGGTTGGGCTTAGCATGCGGCACGGACAGCGTCACGCTCTGTCCGCCTGTTCCGTGTACGCTATCTCGCGCGCGGATGGTTACCTCGGTAACGCCCTCTGGAATTTTGATGCCGGATTTTGCGCGTGTGAAAGGCTGCTCGTTGACATGCGGGTGGGCCAGCACACGCGTGGCGATCACGTCACCATTCGGGGCCAACACCTCCCACGCATCGGCATAATGATCCCAGCCGCTATCGGCATGCTTGACCCTTGCCGATATAGTATAGACGCCGGGCGCGGTTTGCGCGATCGTGGCAGAGAGGACATGGGCCTCATCAGCAAAGACAGGTGAAGTGGCAAGGGCCATAGAGGCCAAGGCGAGCAGAGAGCGGCGCATCTACCCAATCACCCCATTCACTGCCGCCCGTGCCGCGAGCACGGGGCTCATCAAATGCGTCCGACCACCGCGACCTTGCCGACCTTCAAAGTTGCGGTTCGAAGTTGAGGCGCAGCGCTCGCCGGGGGCCAGAATATCCGGGTTCATGCCAAGGCACATTGAACAGCCCGGCTCGCGCCATTCAAAGCCAGCCGCGCGAAACACGTCATCAAGCCCTTCGGCTTCAGCCTGAGCCCGCACGAGCCCGGAGCCCGGCACCACCATAGCCCGCACGCCATCGGCCACTTTTGCGCCTCTGGCAATATTGGCAGCAGCCCGCAAATCTTCGATGCGGGAATTTGTGCATGAGCCAATGAAGACGCGGTCAACAGGCGTGCCCGCAAGCTTTGCACCACCTTCAAGCCCCATATAATTGAGCGCGCGGGAAATGGCGGCGCGCTTGACCGGATCGGCTTCATCTTCAGCCTTCGGAATATGTCCGGACAGCGGGATCGCCTGTTCCGGGCTGGTGCCCCAGGTCACCGTGGGTTCGATGGTTGCAGCGTTAATCTCGATCACCTCATCCCAATGGGCATCCTCATCTGAAGCGAGCGTTTCCCAGTATTTTTGCGCCATTTCCCACGCGCCAGCCTTAGGCGCAGCGGGGCGGCCTTTCATATAGTCAAATGTGGTTTGATCCGGTGCGATCAGCCCTGCGCGCGCGCCCCCTTCGATGGAGAGGTTACAAAGTGTCATGCGCCCTTCCATGCTGAGCCTCCGCACCGCTTCGCCGCGATATTCCATGACGGCGCCTGTGCCGCCTGCTGTGCCGATAACAGATATCAGGTGCAAGGCCATATCCTTGGCCGTAACGCCCGGCGTGAGAGAGCCGGTGAAGTTGATCGCCATATTTTTCATCTTGCGGGCGCGCAGCGTTTGGGTTGCCAGCACATGCTC
>CAYUFN010000045.1:11893-19969 GCA_964443965.1 uncultured Hyphomonas sp.
TGTTGATCTGACCATATGTTAAGGTTTTAGCCTCACCTGCTGGGTCAGTCCGATCCAATGACTGCACTCCTTGTCTTTTCTCGACATTGGCTAGAGCATTTTCTCATCATGCAGAAGTTGTCTCGCTCTCCTCCCCAGCACTCTATAAGGCCTGATCGTGCGAGCAACTGGAAAGAGAGCGGGCCGGCAGCCTCTTCGGGAAATGCTTTAGATATTGCCGAGATCATTCTGAGCAATTTCCTGATAACTCGCTTCGAGCTCCGTAGCGATTGCTTGAGCGACTTCTTTGGGATCGCCTTGCATCGTCTTGGGGCGGCTCTGCCAGATCGTTTGGGTTGCCAGCACATGCTCATCCTCGCTGGTGCCAATGCCGTGGGCAAGCGCGCCAAATGCACCGTGCGTAGAGGTATGGCTGTCACCGCAATCTCTGGTCATGCCGGGCTGGCTACGCCCCTGCTCTGGCCCGACAACATGGACAATACCATTATTGATGTGACCCATCGGGAAATATTCGATGCCATGATCAGCAACATTTTTGGTTAGTGCTGCCAGTTGCGCACGAGCAGCCTCATCCTTCACGCCTGCCAACCCGGCAGACTGGTTCTCTGTTGGCGTATTGTGATCGGCGACCGCCAAGGTCAGCTCAGGCTTGCGCACTTTGCGTCCGGCGGCGTTGAGACCTGCAAAGGCTTGAGGTGTTGTCACCTCATGAATCAGGTGCAAATCGATATAAAGCAGCGTCTCGCCTGAGCCTTTATCAGTATCGACGCTATGGGCGTCCCAAATCTTATCATAGAGAGTTTTGCCGGACATGGAGCTTTTTGCCTAAACTAAAGAAATATTATTTCGTCTGATATGCAGTTTAAGGGCGTCTTTTGCAAGCCGGGTAGCCCCCTATCCCTCTTTACAAAATAAGGTATTCCAAAGCGCGATTGGACAAAGTAGGTATTTGTGGCAAATTGCAGTTGAATAAGGGAGGAATAAACGATGAGTCTGGGCAATTTCTCAGTCAGTCTCGCCGTGAAAGACTTGCAAGCTTCGCGTACATTTTACGAAACGCTCGGCTTTACCGTCTTTCACGATCAATCTGCACAGAATTGGATGATCCTGAAAAGCTCGACGGCGACAATCGGTCTGTTTCAAGGCATGTTCAAGGGCAATATTATGACCTTTAATCCAGGCTGGGATGCTGACGGCCAGCCTACCGAAGTACCATTTGAAGATGTCCGCGTCATGCAAAAACGGCTCAAAGAAGCCGGAATTGAAATCGCCAACGAAGCGGATGAAACAAGCACCGGACCGGCCAGCTTCCTGATCACCGATCCGGACGGTAATCAGATCATGATCGACCAACATGTTGACGCGCCTGAGACCTAAGATCTCAGCCGGTTTTTTTAAGCTCAATGGCCAGGATCAGGATTCACCTGGCTTTGCAGATGAGCGATTTCTGATGTCAGCCATTGGTAATGTTGTTCGAGCCGATTGACCGTATCGAGATCAATATCAACATGCATGGCAACTTCCTCCCGCCACGCTTCTATTATTCTGACTTGCGTCGCCAACCAGGCTGACATTGTGTTATCGGACATCAAAAGTCTCATTGATTCTCTTTCCATCAATTGCTGTTATTCCTCGATCGTCAGGAGAGTTTAGGCGCAATAAGTGCAAATGCAAGTCATTCTCAATAAATAATTCATCTACTTAAATAAGATCCGCAAAAACTGGGTATAACCTCGACTGACGCATAATGGTTCAGGTCAGCGATCTGACGCGTAATCGCAAGTCCAAATAATCGTCATTCTAAAAGCAAGAAGGCCCCGCGCAAATTGCGCAGGGCCCTTAAATCTACTTCACGATAAACCCGTGTTTGTATATATGCATCACCCTCAGGCGTGACCTAATCTTCAGCTGTATCAGGTGTATCGGCCTCTGCAGCAGCGGCAGCCTCTTCGGCGGCCTTGGCCTCAGCGGCTTCTGCTTCGGCCTTGGCTTTTGCTGCTGCTTCGCGCTCAGCGGCGGCGGCTTCCTTACGGGCGAGCTTTTCAGCTGCTTTCTGGCGCTTACGCTCTGTCTTGGACACAGCGATGACTGTTTGTTCGATACCGTGGCCGGTGGTGCGTTCTGCAATACGTGCAGACTTACCGCGACGATCACGCAGATAATAAAGCTTGGCGCGGCGTACACGGCCCTTGCGCTTGACTTCAATGCTTTCAATCATTGGGGAGACAACCGGAAATACCCGCTCGACACCTTCACCAAAGGAGATTTTGCGAACTGTGAAGTTCTCATTCAGGCCGCCACCAGAACGGGCAATACAAACGCCTTCATAACGCTGCACGCGCTCGCGCTCACCTTCTTTAATCTTAACGTTCACCGCTAGCGTATCGCCTGGTGAGAAGTCCGGTATGGTCTTGCCTTCAAGTACGCGGGCAACCTCTTCGGCTTCAAGTTGTTCAATCACATTCATCGTCCGTCTCCGACGCTCGTATCTCTGTCCCATTGGGGGTGTAAGCGGCCCATAAATCCGGCCTGAGCCTCTGTGTCAACTCTTTACTTGCGTTAAATCTCCAAGTCTCGACGGCTTTATGGTTACCAGATAGTAAAACTGGCGGTATTTCACGCCCTTCGAAGCGCTGAGGCTTTGTATATAAAGGATATTCCAGAAGCCCCGTTTCGAAGCTTTCATCTTCTAAGGATGCAGCATTTCCGGCAACCCCCGGCAGCAATCTCACACTCGCCTCAATCATGGCCTGGGCGGCGACTTCCCCCCCGGCCAGCACAAAGTCTCCAAGGGAAACCTCCTCAAGTGCGCGGGCCTCGATGACACGCTCATCAAGGCCTTCAAAACGTCCACACAAAACAACCATGCCCGGACCAGCCGCAAGTTCATGCGCACGGGCCTGCGAAAACGGTTTTCCGCGCGGGCTTGGATAGATAAGTGGACGGCCCTCAGCCGCTATAGAATCCAACGCGCTTGCAGCAACATCGGCGCGCAGAACAAGCCCCGCCCCGCCACCAGCTGGTGTATCATCTACTTTTTTATGCTTCCCGATCCCAAAATCGCGCAATTGTACAGTTTCAAGGGCCCATAACCCCTCATCGCGCGCGCGCGCCAGAATGGAAACGCCAAGCGGCCCGGGAAAAGCATCCGGGTACAGGGTTATAACAGTGGCCTTAAACATGAGGAGGTTTAATGGCAGATTTTCGCCTCTGTCACTTAAAAAATGAGCGACGCGTGACCAAGATCACAGCTCTATACGGCACAAAATCTATGTTCGTGTAGCAGAGGATTGGCCGACATGGTCAATTATTCCGCTAAATGTGGATCTCTGCGGGGGCGTTTGTGGCGCGGTGGAAAAGTTTTGAACGTAGGCTTTTCCAGCCCTAATATGCATAAGGGGACGCATGAGGAGCCCTGCGTCACGAGCGTCCCTTTTCACACCTCTGATAAGGACAAAGCGCTTCAACCTTATATATCGGGCCAGTCCCGATAGAGCGCAAATTTCACATGCTCGACCATCGCATTAGCCGTAAAGTGCAACTCATCAACCATCCCTTCGCGAGATGCGGCCTCACTGAAGGCGCGATCAAGCTGGGCTAGATTTTCAGTTTCAACAAGCACAACAAATTCCTGCAAAGCATCAGGACGCAGGCCCAGCTTGCACCGCAGCATGCGCCAGGTTTCAATCAAGCGTTCGCTCTCAAGATGGTCAAGAAACAAGCTAAGCGCCTTGGCAAACTTGCCTTCATCTGTGCCGGGCTTCAGGTCAAACCAGATTTGATAAACGTCCATTCTTCCCCCTTACAGTGAGTCTGCACGCTTGACATCCCTGCTAAGGTGCGGAACCCACACGATAGAGGCTATTTAAGACGGGTGATAAGTTTGCGTGAAGGTCATATCGATATTTCGGTCCTGATCCCCTTCTATAATGAAGCTGGAAACATTCTACCTTTGCTTGAAGAAGTCACCACCGCATTGGACGGATTGGCCTATGAAATTATCGCCGTCAATGATGCCTCCTCCGACACCACAGCAACAGAGCTGGCAGAGGCGTTGGCCAAATGGCCTACTCTGTTAAACGTACGCACGCATGTTTCTCGCGCAGGCAAATCTGCCGCGCTGATCACCGGGCTCAAACATGTGCGCGGGGAATGGGTACAGCTGCTTGATGGCGATGGGCAGAACGATCCGGCTGATACGCGGCGTGTGTGGGATGTGCATTTCACGCCAAGCGATCTGCCGCGCACAGGTATTGGCGAAGCGCCCACACGGCTGGGCCTGATTGCAGGCAAGCGTACCTCGCGAAATGATAGTGGGTTTAAATGGCTACAGTCACGCATGGCCAATGGCATTCGGCGCGCCATTCTTGATGATGATGTGACAGATACCGGGTGCGGATGGAAATTGATCCGTACTGAAGCGTTTCGCGAACTGCCTTATTTTGCCTCTATGCACCGCTATCTGCCAGCGCTGGTCAAGCGGGCGGGCTGGTCGATCCTGGAAGAGCCCGTCACAGACAGGCCTCGCCAACACGGACAGTCCAAATATGGCTTTTTCGGGCGTGCCTTTGCAGGGGTGTTTGATATGTTCGGCATGTTCTGGCTGTTAAAACGCGGTGTGCGCGGCCTCGACAAGGCATGGCTTGAAGAGCAAACGTAAAGCGTTATTCCGGTTTGGCCCGATCATCGGTTTCATCAGCCCATAGTGCAAATGTTATGACGATGACCCGCCCTGCGGCCAGATCAATCTCTGGAACATCTTCCTGAGTAAACGGAACAAGCACAGTCTTGCCACCAGTTTGCGGTGTAATTTCGAGCAGATCGCCTGCGCCAAAATTATGCACGGCTTTGATTATGCCAAGCGGCGTGTCGGTTTCGTCAAAGACAGCCACGCCTACCAGCTCGTCAATGTAAACCTCGTCAGGCGCTGTTTCGGGCAAGACATCACGCGGGACATGTAGCAATGTCCCTTTCATTCCATCCCAGTCTTCTTTCTGACGGTGTTCCTGGGGGGTGACGACGAAATGATCCTTTGCAGAGCGGGCACGCTTAGGCGTGACACAGACAGCGCCGTCTGCCCCCAGCAACGGACCATAGCCAAAGGCATCTGCTGGCGTGCCGGTAAAGCTTTTCACGCGGCAATCCCCCTTCACACCATGGGCACCAAGGAGCACTGCGATTACGATTAAGTCAGATTTATCTACCAACGTTGCCTCGAATGCCGCCGATTACCTTTGTAAGGGGCGATAGACGAGATGTTGTCGTCCAGGTCAATATCATCGAGGTCATAAACTGACCGGCCCAGCACTTTGCAGCGGCCTTCAAGATCACGTTTGGTGCAAACCAGCCAGCGCCCATTCTGGATAGCAATAGAGTCTGCCTTATTATCAAAACCAATATCGCGCAGATTGGTTGCCCCATGCACCTCAACAGAGCGCCCGTCAAAACCATCTTTTGAAAACAGGACAATGGGGGCGTTCGATGCACCATAGCCGCCGGCGCGCCCTAATAAGACATCATCCTGCCCTCTGCGATTGTCATTGCTGCGACGGCCTGAAAATCCTGATTGGTAAAATGAGGTCAGATCACAATCGAGGCCAAGGCGGCCAAGATCAGACACAGAGCGTGTTACCTTGCGGCATCGCCCGCGCCCTTCGCTCTTTTCGCACAATGTCCAGCTTCCGCCGCGTATCAAAACGCTGCGTGCTTCATTGTTAAACCCGCTACCCTGTAAGCTGGCGACATCACCGTAAAAGACGCGTGGCTGTCCGCGAAAATCCGTATCGGGATATAAAATGATCTCCGACTGGTCACCACCGCGTCGGTCGAAGCCGCGTTCATGGTCGGCTAAAGCCGGCGCAGCGAAAAGAGTGGCCGCGAACACTCCTGCTGCTATAAAAAAATGTGCCCGTCGCATCTGGAAGTCTCCTTCATTTACGACGAGCACATTGTCAGTTTAAACCTGAATGCGGGATGAGGCCCGCCCTCAGAAAAGATTTATTCGGCGGCTGCGTCTTCAGCTGGCGCTTCTTCGGCGGCGGGCTCTTCAGCTGGCGCTTTGGCCGCTTCAGCCGCCGCAGCAGCTTTCTCAGCGCGCTCTTCTTCACGCTCTTTGGCTTTGGTGCCCGGCTCACCCTTTTTCGGGTTGTTGCCATTTTCCCAAGCCCAGATCGGAGCAGACGCGCCCTCTAGCGTGATGTGGCTTAGGAAGCGTGCCACGCGATCGGTTGGCTTTGCGCCTTTGGCGATCCATGCGGCGGCTTTTTCGCCTTTGATCTGTACGCGCTGATCAGAGTCTTTTGGCAGACGCGGATCATAGGTGCCGATTTTTTCGATAAAGCGACCATCGCGCGGGGCACGGCTATCTGCCACGACGACGCTGTAGAATGGGCGTTTTTTTGAGCCACCACGGGCCAGTCTGATTTTAAGGGCCATTTGTTTTACTCCAATGTGTTCAAATGTTCTGAGTGATTAGATGCGGGGCGATCCTCATTGATCGTCCCGGATTTGTTCGTGGTGACGGATAACTTCCGCCACGATGAAATTTAGAAATTTTTCGGCAAAGGCCGGGTCTAGTTCGCTCTCAAGCGCCAAGGCTTGCAGGCGCTCGATCTGGCGAGCCTCGCGCGATTTGTCAGAAGGCGGCATATCATGCGCAGCTTTCAGGCGGCCAACAGCTTGGGTCACTTTAAAGCGCTCCGCCAGCGTGTGCAGCAGAATGGAATCGAGATTGTCGATGCTCTTGCGATAGGCTTCGAGTTGGGATTGGGGAGATTGGGTCATTTCTGCTTATCCCGCGCCAAGTGAATATCAAGACCGAAAAGTCTAAATCGCATAGATTGAATTTTCAAAGCGTCATCAAGAGCTTTAGAGCGCCCTAAGATTTCCTGCTTTGAAACTTCCCATTCCTGCTTCAAAACACCTTGAGTAAGTTCCCGAAGCTCAACTACTTTTTCCGCATCAATTTGCCCGGATTGCTTTTTGCTAAATGAGTCCATTAGAGCAGAATGCAATTCTTTATGCTCAACAGGATTCAACATCATCAGAACGTAATTAGCCGCTTCATGGATTTTTGAGTTCCCCCAAATACCAACGTCCGGGTTTTCGTATGCTACAAAAGCTTCAGATATAAAGACCGCGGATTCTCTTCTAAGTCTCTCGATCCATTCAACACGATAACCCGCCACGGTTCTCGCCGCTTCTCTACGTAATTGCCGTTCCGACAATTTGCTATTAATAGCTAATGTTAGCGTGCTTGTTACCAAGGCAATTAACGCAGCCCAAACCGGCCAAGGGACTCCTAGTATAGTCGTCACTTCTTATCTCCGCCAAGTCCCGGAAGGCCTGAACCGCCAAGGCCCGGCAAGCCATTGGGTTGCAATGGGCCGCCCGGTGAACCGCCGCCAAGACCGGGAAGCTGACCGCCCGGTGCACCGCCCATTTTGGCAAGATCCTGCGGAGAGACACCCGCTGCGCCCATGGCCCCCATCATGCCCTTCATGCCGCCCTTTTTGGACATTTTCTTCATCATGCCGGCCATCTGTTTGTGCATTTTCAGCACCTTGTTGACCTCTTGCACGCTGGTGCCAGAGCCTGCCGCGATACGCTTGCGGCGGGAGGCGTTGAGAAGCGCGGGCTTGGCGCGTTCTTTTTTTGTCATGGAGCTGATAATTGCGCCCTGACGCTTGAGTAAGCTGTCATCCATGCCCGAAGCGGCCAGCGCCTGTTTGGCTTTCTTGGCGCCGGGCAACATGCCCATAATCCCGCCAAGGCCGCCCATGCGCTGCATTTGCTTGAACTGCTCGGCCATATCATCCAGATCGAAAACGCCCTTGGACATTTTCCTGGCCATGCGTTCGGCCTTGGCCTGGTCCATCTGCTCACCAGCTTTTTCGACGAGGGAGACGATGTCGCCCTGCCCGAGAATGCGCCCTGCCAGACGCCCGGCATCGAAGGCATCAAGCCCATCGAGCTTTTCACCGACACCGAGAAATTTAATCGGCAGCCCTGTTACCGCGCGCATGGAAAGGGCCGCGCCGCCGCGCCCGTCGCCATCCATCCGGGTCAGCACAAGAC
>CAYUFN010000046.1:0-6190 GCA_964443965.1 uncultured Hyphomonas sp.
TGGTGGAGGTGGTGGAGGCGGTGGTGGAGGCGGTGGAGGTGGCGGCGGTGGTGGTGGTGGTGGTGGAGGCGGTGGTGGTGGAGGCGGCGGTGGTGGCGTCACACCAAACTTATACCGCAGACCAGCCGTAACAGTGTGATCTTGATAATCACCGGTATAGTCCACTGTATTTCCAAGAGCATCAAAGCCTTCAAAGTCGAGGTCATCGACATTGAAGTATTTGTATCCGAGGTCAGCTGTCAGATTCTTGGTAATAGCAAACCCAACACCTGCGAGTGCTTGATATGCAAAACTGGTGTCAGAATCACTAAATCCGTTGATACGGGCTGTTTGAGTTCCGTCTGTAAAGGCTAGGTTACCGATATCCGCTTTAACGCCAGCAATACCAACACCAGCGCCTAAATATGGCGTGACTCGGCTTTCATTGCCAAAATCATAGAGCAGGTTGGCCATTGCATCCCAGACCTGCACATTTCCGTCTGGAGCGTTTACAAGATTGAAGCCTGCTCCAGGAGTCGCAACAGGAGACGCACCATTAAAAGATGTGGAAGCGTCAACATCACCTGACCGATAGCCGCCGGTTAGTTCCAGCCGGAAGTTATTTCCAAAATCATATCCGGCACCTAACCAACCACCAAGAATATCATTGGGATCAGAATTTCCAGCAAGCGTGCCGATAATGTTTGGTTCTGGATCATGGTCTATATTGCCGGCGAAGGTATAACCTATGTCGGCACGTGTGTACCAACCTTCTTCGTCAGCATTTGCAACAGCGCCAACCGAAACCAACGCGGCCGCAGCTGTCGCACACATAAGAGTTCTTTTCATACTCTTCCCCTTCTATGTACCGTACTAACACCATTGTCATACGGCCGCAGGAATATTTAAAACTAAGACGCGCAATGCACGCATCATGAAAATTCATAAGACGTTTTTTTTTCTTTGGCGAGTGTTGTTATTCAGTCAAATAGAAAAAAACCTTACATTTTTTTCACCCGCGTCGAAATTGCAACACGTTTCTGATTGCTCACATCTCCTAAAAAGGGAAATTGTGCAAAATCGTTCACGAATATCCTGAATCTCTCATCTTAAGAGCGAATCGCTACCAAAATTTATACATGCCCAGCGAATGGTAAGAGGCCACCTCGCCGCATAGACAAAGTAATTTCTGTCGGCCATAGACTGCCACCATGACAGCACGCACACTAAACACGATAGATATCCGCCAAGAATTTCCAATATTATCACGTATGATAAACGGAAAACCTGTTTGTTATCTTGATAATGCGGCCAGCGCGCAGAAACCTGAAGCTGTCATTATGTCGATGGCAAATCAGGCACGAACAGCTTATGCAAACGTGCATCGCGGATTACACACGCTGGCAAACGAAACAACAGAGGCTTTCGAATCCGCACGTGAAGATACACGTCGTTTTCTCAACGCGCCTGCCACGAACAATATAATCTTTACCAAAGGTGCGACCGAGGCGATAAATCTGGTCGCCTCAGGTTTAGCAGACACCATACGACCAGGGGATGAAATTGTGCTCTCATTGATGGAGCACCACTCCAATATTGTCCCCTGGCATTTCCTTAGAGAAAGATATGGCGCTGTTTTACGCTGGATTGAGCTAACAGAAGATGGTGCTCTGGATATTGAGTCACTTAACACAGCCATTAACGCCAAGACCCGTCTAGTTGCCATTAACCACATGTCCAATGTCCTCGGCACTGTAAACGATGTCAAACGCATTTCATCACTTGCCAAGTCCCATAATGCCCTCACGCTGATTGATGGTTGTCAGGCGGCAGTGCATCTTGATCTGGATGTTCAGGATATTGGGTGTGATTTCTATGTCTTCTCGGGGCATAAAATTTATGGCCCAACAGGTATTGGCGCTCTTTACGGAACAGCTGAGGCCCTTGATCAGCTACGCCCCTATCAGGGGGGCGGTGAAATGATCGAAACGGTCTCGCGAGATCACATTACATATAACAGCGCGCCTCATAAATTCGAAGCCGGAACGCCGCCTATCCTTGAAGCCGTTGGCCTTGGTGCTGCTATTGAGTGGCTTGAGGCTTTCGATATGCAAGACATACAAGCGCATGAAGAACGCCTGTATCAAAAAGCTGTAAAAGCTCTATCGGCCATTAACGGGCTTACAATACATGGAACAGCACCAGGCAAAGGTGCCGTCTTGTCTTTTAGCATAGAAGGCGCTCATCCACACGATATTGCCCAACTGCTTGATCGCTATGGTGTTGCTATTCGGGCTGGCCACCATTGTGCTCAGCCCTTAATGACCCATTTAGGGGTTAGTGCAACTGCGCGCGCAAGCTTTGGTATCTACAATACCGAAGAAGAAGTAGATATTTTTATTGATGCGCTCGAACGTGCGCGTGGAATGCTGGTATAAGGTAAACATGACCGATAATGTAACCAAAGCAGAGACACTTGATGTCGCAAGTTCCAAGCTACAAGCTGATGATGTATCGTCTATCCCACAAGCCGAGTTAAACCGGCTGACTGATGACCTTATTGCAGCCTTCAAATCTGTCTATGACCCGGAAATTCCCGTAGATATATATGAACTTGGTTTGATCTATCGTGTTGATATTGATGACAATCGTAAGGTTGACATTGACATGACACTTACAGCGCCTGGCTGCCCGGTTGCTGGCGATATGCCCGGCTGGATCGAAAACGCAGCCCGAACAGTAGATGGTATAAATGACGTCGAGGTCAGGCTGACATTCGATCCGCCATGGGACCCGTCGAGAATGTCAGACGAGGCGCGGCTTGCATTGAATATGCTTTAAGGCATTCGAATTATCGCGTTCGCAGGTATGCCTAAAATTGTAATTTTGTATGGGCTTATAACCAATCACATGAAGTGATGGTCGGAGCGAGAGGATTCGAACCTCCGACCCTCTGGTCCCAAACCAGATGCGCTACCAGGCTGCGCCACGCTCCGAAGTGCCCCTCATAATCCTATGTGACCGGACTAGGCAAGAGCTAAATATGCGAAATGGTCATAATCGTGCAGTATTTTATTCCTCAGCCTGTGGGGAAGCTGAAATTTCAGTTCCAAATAATTCGTGATGAACGATTAAGCCCGGCTGAATATTCAGTAATTGGCTTTCACCACCACTGATTTCAAGCACAGCTTTGACCGGCACATCCGGTGAAATCTTACGTTCAGACTGGGGAACCGCATTGCGCGCAATCGCAACAATATGCCCAGATGAACTGATAAATATCATATCAAGTGATAGCGGCGTATTCTTCATCCACATCGTCGCTATCTGTGCATCTCCATAATCAAAAAGCATGCCTGACATTGGCGCTAAACTATCACGCTCCATTAAACCACGCTCAATAAGCTCAGGCGTATTGGCAACTTCGACCGTAAATTTATGAAGTGTGCCTTCAGTACCCTCAATTTGAAGCGTGGTCGTATCCTGCGCGATCGCAGCCCCTAGAAAGAGTAGAAAGCCACAAAGGATAATTGTGAACCGCATAATAAATTACTCCTGAAAAGCTAGCGCTTATGTTGAGTCGTCTTCAGGTTGCACAGGCTTGAGAAGCGCAACATGTGCCCCTTTGGAGCCTGTCTCAATGACGCCGTCAAGCAGATCTCCAGGAACAATCGTTTCCCGGCCCGACTGACGAAGCACCACAATATGCAAAAAGATGTCTTGCGCCTGACCAGGACGTTGGACAAAGCCATAGCCCTTTGACTGGTTAAACCATTTAACGACAAGCCGCTCAGTCTTTACATCACCGTCCTGGGTAAGAAGCGAGGCTCTTGGACGTTCCATTTCGGTGATTTCAATGACCTGCCAGCCACTATCGCGTCTGGCGACGCTGCAAGAAATGCGTGCGCCCTCATCAGCATTTGCTTCGCCATACTTGCGCAAGCAGCTGATGTGCAAAAGAATATCGTTGTTGATATCTGGATAAGTATCAGGTGCGAGCACGACAAACCCGTAGCCTTTGGCCGTATCAAACCACTTCACATGGCCGTGCACTTGCACGCTGGCAATCGCTTCTTCATCAGCAGGTTTTAAGTGTGTGCTTTCAGCCATAATCTAATACATTCCCTTACGTATAGGCATAGAAGTAAACAACGCGCCTGTCACCATGCTAGCTGTCGCATTTTTGTAAAGTGTCACTTTTTTATAATTCCCTTACTTTGGCAGTCCCTAGGGGAGTCGAACCCCTCTTTCCTGGTTGAAAACCAGGCGTCCTAACCGATAGACGAAGGGACCGCACAAGTAGGAACACGCGATATAGCGAGCCATTTGATTTGGTGCAAGCACCTTTTTTCAAGAAACGGCAGCCGCATCCATAATGTCCATCTGTACGCGCCTGCGCCCTTGCCATTCATTTACTTTAAGACGACCGGCAATGTGCAGGTGCCCACCCTGGCGGATCGCGTCTCCCAAAGGCGTATCCAAGGCGCGCCAGGCGATGCATTCCACACGTCCAGATGTATCTTCTGCAATGAATTTAAAATGGTTTTGACCGATCTGGCGTCCTCCAGTTACAGCTATGTCCTGCATTGCAAAGATTGGTTGTGGCGCGCCTGCTCCAAACGGGCCAAGGCGATCGACCATATCACAAAGTTCAACGGTTCCTGCTCCAGGGCCAATCACGGCATCAATACAAAGCTCCCGCGCTGCAACTAATGTCTGCTTTTGCAACCCTACACGGGCATTCAGCCATTCAGAAAATGGCACAAGTTGATCAGGGGTCAGGCTTAAACCACCTGCCATGGCATGCCCTCCGCCTGAAAGAATAATCCCCGCGCGTGCAGCCTCTCCAATGGCATCTCCAATGTTTACGCCCGGGACAGACCTGGCAGAGCCTTTCGCAACAGGTCCCAGCCCCTCGCCCCATCCGATGACGACAGCTGGTAAATGAAACTTATCTTTCAAGCGCCCTGCTACAATGCCGATCACGCCGGGATGCCAGCCTTCACCGCCAGCGACGATCGCATTTAAGTTTGGGTCTTTTGCGCATGCGCGCTCAGCTTGCGCTGTCGCCTCTTCAAGGATAGCTGCTTCAACGGCTTTGCGCTCATCATTAAGGCCGTTCAGCCGCTCAGCCAGTTCCAACGCCTCTGCTCTGTCATCGGTTGCAAGCAGTTTTGCAGCAAGCCAGGGATCGCCCACACGGCCCCCTGCATTCAAGCGTGGGCCAAGAACAAATGTTGCGTGATAGACTGTTTCAATTTTACCAATCCCCGAAACATCAGCCAATGCACGTAAGCCAATATTTCCGTCAGCAGACATAATTTTCATGCCCTGACGCGCAAAAGCACGGTTGACACCTTTCAGAGGGGCCATATCGCACAAAGTACCAAGCCCGCATAAATCAAGCCATGGCATCAAATCGGGCAGTTCCCCACTTGGTGGTTTTACGCCGCTCTTACGCGCCAACCTGTTCAGGGCAGCAACAAAAACATAAGACACACCTGCACCGGCAAGATGGCCACATCCAGAAGAACAATCGGGCCGGTTCGGATTAACCAGCGCGGCGCAGTCAGGCAACGCGCCTTGCATTAAATGGTGGTCAAGCACAATGACGGGAAGACCAATATGCACCGCCTCTTCAAGAGCCTCACGCGCAGCTGCCCCGCAATCAACTGTAATTACAAGTTCAGCACCGGCACCTTTTAAATGTCTAAAGGCTTCTGGGGTTGGCCCGTACCCTTCCATGAGGCGGTCCGGCACGTAAAGGCCAAGTTCCTGGCCCCATGCCCGAAAATAGCGGGCCAGAATTGCAGCAGACGTTCCCCCATCAACATCATAGTCAGCAAAAACAGTCACAGATTTTCCAGCCTGCAAGGCCTCTAATGTTAGCGCTGCAGCTTTATCCATATCGGCAAAGCTGGATGGATCGGGAAAGGTGTTGCGCAGTGTTGGTTCAAGAAAACCTTCCACCTCATCTGGGGAAACATCACGTTGGGCAAGTAACCTGCCGAGTAAATCACTCCCCCCAAGCCTTGCGGCTAAAGGGCGAATTGCATCATCAGCAACCTTCCCGAGTGTCCAGAAGCGTCCCCTAAGAGAGCTTTCAACATTGAACAGGTAGGCGTCGCGCTCAGCCATGCGTAGCGCTAAACAATACGGCGCTTTGAACGCACTCGCCGTACCATCCCGTCAAAGGAAGACATCACTAGCG
>CAYUFN010000046.1:6200-19845 GCA_964443965.1 uncultured Hyphomonas sp.
GTTTCTGTGTGCGCAAAACCGGGCTCCACGCGAACGCCGTCAAGCAAACCAC
The DNA here is from genome assembly GCA_964443965.1 of uncultured Hyphomonas sp. GTDB lineage: Bacteria > Pseudomonadota > Alphaproteobacteria > Caulobacterales > Hyphomonadaceae > CALLCD01. The sequence continues at coordinate 6,253 of CAYUFN010000046.1, forward strand.
CGCTTGTTACGCCTGAGGCACAGAAAACTGTTTCATCAGAAGCTAATTCGTTGAGATCATAAATCCGATCGAGATCAGTAATACCCACGCGATCAGCCCGGCGGCGTTCTTCATCATTTCTGAAATGAAGGCGCCCTTGCATCTGCCCCCCAACGCATTTGAGTGCAGCTGCAGCCAACACCCCTTCAGGTGCCCCGCCCTGGCCGACATATAAATCGATACCTGTAGACGGATCAGTGGTGTTGATAACACCGGCCACATCACCGTCTGTAATTAAGGCAATGCGGGCCCCAACAGAGCGAAGACTTTCGATAATGCCGCTATGACGAGGGCGATCTAGCACGCAAGCGGTCATATGACTGACGTCTACACCCTTTGCGTTTGCCAGCGCTGTAATATTCTCAGCTGGGCTGGCGTCAATGTTGACAATGCCTGCATCATAGCCCGGACCGATCGCAATCTTGTCCATGTAAACATCTGGCGAATATAGAAGCCCTCCACGAGGAGAGATTGCGAGCACAGCCAACGCATTTGGCATGGCCTTGGCCGTAAGGGTTGTTCCCTCAAGCGGATCAAGCGCAATATCAATCTCAGGGCCGTTTCCTGTACCAACTTCCTCTCCGATGTAGAGCATTGGGGCTTCATCCCGCTCACCTTCACCAATGACAATGCGGCCTTGCATCTCAACGGCATTCAGGGCTGTGCGCATGGCATCAACAGCAGCCTGATCAGCCTGTTTTTCATTGCCACGCCCAACTTCGTAAGATGCTGCGATGGCAGCTAGCTCAGTGACATGCACCATGGCATCAGCAATCGAAGAGTTTAACTTTGTTTTGGTCATATAAAGCTCACTTATGGAAAGTTTCCGGAATTATAATCCGGTCTCGATTCGAATAAAGCGCGGCGCGCCAACAATGGTCTCCAATTGCGCCAGGCGCTTAACAGCCTCCTGCATGGCCGCACCCGTACAGACATGTGTCACAATAGCAACTGGCGAGGCCCCGTCTGGGCCAGCTGAGTCTTGGAGAAGTTTATCGATGGAAACATTGGCACCGGCCAACGCATCACTTAGGGAAGCTAAAGCTCCCGGCTTGTCAGCCAAGTATCCTCTCAGAAACCATGGGGATTGTTCAGTGTCCGCCTGGGCAATAAAATGACGGCGAGGATGGTGCTCAGCCCGTCCAAACGGTGAACGCACCCCTGGGCGGAACAGCTTCGATACATCACCCATAACTGCGCTTGCTGTCGGACCCGCACCTGCACCAGGCCCTGTTAACGTGACAGCTCCGACAGGGCTACCCTCTACGCGGACAGTATTCAGGCTGCCATTGACTTGCGCTAATGGATGGCGATGAGGCAAAGCTTTTGGTTCTACACGGCAAACAACGCCTTCTCCATGCAAGACCCCCTCTGCAATAAGCTTGATTGCATACCCCAGCCGGTCTGCAAACTTTAGGTCGACCAGTTCGACATTTTCAACGCCCGATACATCAACCTTGTTAAAATCGATATCTGCTGAAAACGCAATTGCTGAGAGAATAGCGGCTTTGTGGGCCGCATCCATACCTGAGACATCCAGTGTTGGGTCTGCTTCAGCATAGCCAAGCGCTTGTGCCTCAGCCAATACCTCATCATAAGACCTTCCCGATGCAAGCATCTCGGTCGTTAAAAAATTACATGTTCCGTTGAGGATGCCCGATACACGACTGACTTTTACGCCTGACAGCGAGTCTCTTAAAGCCCGAACTATCGGTACACCGCCAGCTACCGCTGCTTCAAACAATAGATCAACACCATTAGCCTCGGCCAGCGCGGATAGTTCGCCGCCATGCTTGGCCATAAGGGCTTTGTTCGCGGTCACGGTGGGCTTGCTGGCCTTCAACGCATGTTCTACGGCCAGCTTCGCTGTGCCTTCGCTACCGCCTATCAGTTCGATAAAAATGTCGATACCTGGATCTGTAGCGAGGTCTTCAGCGCTCTCAAACCACTTATATTTGGAAATATCGCAGGTGCGCGCACGGTCCTTTGTGCGTGCGGTAACCCCGCCAATCTCAACATGCCCAGGCAAACGCAATTCCGCCTGCTGCTCAATCAGCTCGATCAATCCGCAGCCTACATTCCCCAGGCCTGCAATGCCTAATTTCAGTTTAGCCAAAGCCTTACCCTTCTATTATATCTATCAGCTTGCCGCCGGTAAGATTTCATCCACACCGCGCGCTTGCATAAATTTGCGAACATTACGCGCCGCTTGCCGAATACGCTGTTCGTTCTCGACAAGGGCAATCCGCACGTGCCCATCACCATGCTCACCAAAAGCCCCGCCCGGAGAAACAGCAACATGTGCCTCTTCAATCAGCTGCAAAGAAAACTCAAGGCTTCCCAGATGCTGACAACTTTTCGGGATAGGCGCCCAAGCAAACATAGATGCTTTCGGGCTTGGTATTGGCCAGCCTGCGCGCGTGAAACTTTCAACGAGCACATCGCGGCGGCCGCGATAAGTCTCCCGGGCTTCGTCAACACATTCTTGCGGGCCATTTAATGCAGCTGTCGCAGCCACTTGAATAGGTGTGTAGGCCCCATAATCAAGATAGGACTTTACACGCGCAAGCGAAGCGATCAAGCGCTCATTACCCGCGACAAAACCAATGCGCCAGCCTGCCATGGAGTAAGTTTTGGACATAGTGGTGAATTCAACCGCGATGTCTTTAGCCCCTTCAACCTGTAAGATTGAGGGGGTTGGCTCTTCAAAATAAATTTCATTATAAGCAAGATCTGACAGGATCATCAGATTGTTCTTTTTCGCAAAGGCTACCGCTTCCTTGTAAAAGTCCAGATCGCACACCTGTGCGGTAGGGTTGGACGGATAGCAAAGCACCATAGCCGTAGGCGCCGGATTGCAGTACTTCAACGCTTTTGAGATGTTCGAAAGATAGGCTTCCGGTGTCTCAGCGGGTACAGCCTTGATAGAAGCACCAGCAATGATAAAACCGAAATGATGCAGGGGGTATGACGGGTTCGGCGCAAGGACAATATCGCCTGGCGCACTAATGGCCTGAGCCAAATTTGCAAACCCTTCCTTGGATCCGAGCGTAACAATAACCTCACTATCCATATTCAGATGCACATCCCATCGACGCGCATAATAATCCCGCACAGCCCGGCGCAAGCCTGGTATCCCGCGTGAAGAGGAATAACCGTGTACATTTGGTTTCCTGGCGGTTTCTATGAGTTTTTCAACAATATGGGGCGGCGTTGGCAGGTCCGGGTTTCCCATACTAAGATTAATCACATCGGCCCCTTCTGCACGAAGCGCTGCAGACTTGCGGTTCACCTGCTCAAACACATAGGGCGGCAAGCGCCTTATCTTATGAAATTGCATCATGTCGCGTGCCCCCTATTTGCGCTTTTTAACCGGTGGCACCCGGAGCCATTCGCGCAAAGCTTTAATCTCAGCTTCACCCAACAACTCTTCACTTGTTACAGGGTTTGAAGGAAGCTGATCACGGAAGTTTGCTGATGTCTGGGAAATCTCTTCCTGTGTCACAGTGGCAGGTTCATTTCTTGGATCAGCTAAAAAAGCGGATAGTTCGTTACGTGTCACATTTTCTGTCGATCGCAGGCGCGCGCCAATGTCCAGCACATCGGCTTCATCGGGCACGTCTAACAAGTCAGGGTAGCCCTCACCTCGAATTTCGACACGGCGTTCTTGAAACCATTCAGGCGTATTTGCGATTCCCCCAACCACATCATCAAGTGATGCGCAGCCTGCTAGCAGAAAAAACAAAGGAAAAATTAACCGTGTCATTAAGATTTACTCTTGAAAATCACCATTTAACTATCTTTCTGTCTTATAAGAACATTCACGCAGAAGCGCGAGGCAAAAAGCAGAAGCGATGTCAGTTAAATCAGGCCATAATGGCAAAACACCCGACCAAAAGACGCTAATTGAGCTTTTAGCGGCTCAGGACCCTGCAAAATTGCAGGCCCTGACAGCCACAATGAATGCTGCTGCTCAAGAAAGTCAGGAACTCCTATCAGCGATTCTCCAAAATGGTGTCGGCTCGCCAGGCGATGTTAAAAAAACAGATCCATTTGGCGCTGCAAAGAGTTTTGGAAAGCTTGGCCAAGCCCTTGCCGCAAATCCTGCGACCCTGATGCAAGCCAATGCTGAGCTTTGGCAGGACTTAATGAAAAGCTGGACAGAAACTCTGACAGCCAAAGGTCAGGCTGCTCGCAGCCGGGACAGGCGGTTTGCTGATCCTGAGTGGGTGCAGAACCCAATGTTCAATATGTTGCAGCGCACTTATGAGCTAAATACAAAATGGCTGATGACGTTGATAGATAGCGCAACCAGCCTTGATGTGGCCGACCGCCGCAAAGCGCGCTTTTTTACACAGCAAACGATTGACGCTTTTGCGCCAACGAACTTCTTTGCCACGAACCCGCAAGCGCTGCGCAAGATGATCGAAACAGGTGGCACAAGTGTTCTCGATGGCCTGCGTCAGGCCCGCCAGGATGTTGAGCGCGGCAATGGAAAGCTTACAATCAGTCAGACAGATGAAAGCGTTTTCAAACTCGGTAAAAACGTCGCCACTGCAAAGGGCAAGATCGTTTACCGCAACGACCTGATCGAACTGATCCAGTATGAAGCGAGCACTCAGACAGTTTACAAGCGCCCCTTGCTGATCTTCCCGCCATGGATCAACAAGTTTTATATTCTCGACTTACGAGAAGAAAACTCAATGATCCGATGGCTGAGGGACAAGGGCTATTCTGTCTTTGTTGTATCGTGGCGTTCAGCTGATGACGTGACGAAGGATTTCACCTGGGACGACTATGTCGAGAAGGGTGCTTATGCCGCGATTGAGGCAACACTGAAGGCGGCAAATGCCAAGACCTTGAATGCTGTCGGCTATTGTATTGGCGGCACGATGCTGACATCTGCTCTGGCCCATATGGCACAAAACGGGGATAAGCGCGTTAAATCGGCGACCTATTTTGCATCACAAATGGACTTTGAAATTGCCGGCGCCCTACTTGTTTTTACAGACGATTATGCGCTTGATCATATTGATGCGCTGGTTAGCAAAAATAAAGGTGTCATGCCCGGTGAGAGCATGGGCGAGACTTTTAACTGGCTGCGTCCTGTCGACTTGGTTTGGCGGTATGTCATCGATAATTACATGCTCGGCAACAAACCGCGGCCGTTTGATTTGCTTTACTGGAATGCCGATCAGACCAATATCCCTGCCCCGACACATCGCACTTACCTTAAAGATCTTTATGCCAATAACGCTTTGGCCAAGGGGAATTTTAAGGTCTTGGGAGAACCGGTTGATGTTCAGAACATCAAAATTCCTGTGCTCGTGCAAGCCGGGCGTGACGACCATATTTGCCCTTATGAATCGGTATACCGCACGGCCACGTCATTTGGTGGACCGTCTACATTTATCCTTGCAGGGTCTGGCCACATCGCGGGTGTTGTTAATCATCCGGATGCGAAAAAATACCAACATTGGACCAATGCCGACCTGCCTAAAACGGCTAACAAATGGATTGAAGGCGCTGAGGAACATCCTGGCTCCTGGTGGCCAACATGGCACAAATGGCTGCGCAAAAAATCGGGCAAGAAAATCCCTGCCCGCAAGCTACCCAAAAAGACTTATGGCAAAGCGCCAGGAAAGTATGTCAAGCGCCGCCTTGAGGACATTCGCACCGAACGCGGGCTGGATTAAAGCCCCCTCGCCTCGTCTACGCCAAGGACGAGATTTAGGTTCTGAACCGCCGCACCGGATGCTCCTTTGCCGAGGTTATCATAGCGGGCCATAAGGCGGGCTTGTTCATCATTGCCGAACACGAAGAGGTCAAGATTGTTGGTGCCATTATTGGCTTCGGGTTCCAAGCCCTTCAACTTGTTGCTTTCATGCTGGCTATGGACCGTTATAAAAGACTTAGCCGCGTAGGCGTGGTGTAATGCAAGATATGCATCAACAAGGAAGCCCTCATCAGTTTGAGGCAACGCCCATAGCGCCAGCGGTATTTCAACAATCATGCCCTGAGCATAGCGTCCAACCGCAGGTGTAAACACCGGCCTGTGCGCAAGCCCAGTATGGTGCTGCATCTCAGGCGCGTGCTTGTGTTGCTGGGTGAGGCCGTAAGAGCGATAGGCATCTCCGCCCGCCTCAAACTCGGCAATCATACCTTTACCCCCGCCAGAATAGCCCGACACCGCATTCACCGTGACCGGATAATCAGCGGGTACAAGCCCAGCCTCCACTAAAGGCCGCATCAGGGCAATGAACCCAGTCGGATAGCACCCCGGATTCGAAATACGCTTTGATGCCTTTATTTTCTCGCGCTGCCCTACTGCCATCTCCGGAAACCCATAGACCCAGTCAGGGTGCGTGCGGTGCGCGCTGGAAGCGTCAATAATGACTGTGTCAGGATTGGCCACCAGTTCGACAGCCTGACGAGCCGCCTCATCTGGCAGACAAAGAATTGCAACATCTGCTTCATTCAACAGCTCAGCGCGGGCATTCTGATCTTTACGCTTATCCGGATCAATTGAGAGCAGTTTTATATCGTCACGCCCTGCTAAACGGTCGCGGATTTGCAGACCAGTGGTGCCCGCTTCGCCATCAATGAAAACTGTGGGGTCCATATCTCTTTTCCTCAAATGGAAAACGGGCGCCTCGTAAAGAAGCGCCCGTTTTGAATCTTGCAGAAGATGTCTGTTCTGATTAGCGCTTGGAGAATTGGAAGCTACGGCGGGCTTTCGCGCGGCCATACTTCTTACGTTCTACAACGCGTGGGTCACGGGTCATAAAGCCGTGTGGCTTGAGCACAGCGCGAAGGCCCGGCTCGTAAGCCACCAATGCGCGTGAGATGCCGTGACGCACGGCACCAGCCTGGCCTGAGAGACCTGAACCTTTAACGGTGCATATGACATCAAATTCAGTTTCGCGGCCAGCTTCGATCAGCGGCTGAGCAATCACCATGCGCAGCACGGGGCGCGCAAAGTATTTTTCCTGATCTTTGCCATTAATTGTGATTTTACCAGACCCTGGCTTAATCCAGACACGAGCCGTTGCAGACTTACGGCGGCCTGTGCCATATGCGCGGCCGAACTGGTCAATCTTAGGCTCAACAGTAATCGCCGCCGCTTCAGGAGCAGCAACGCTGCCTTCGAGCGTGTTTAGATCTTCAAGTGTTTGTGCAGTATCAGACATTTAACTTAAGACACTTTCTTGTTCTTGGAATTCATCGCAGCATAGTCAACCACTTCAGGCGTCTGCGCTTCATGAGGATGCTCGGCACCGGCATAGACGCGCAACTTGGAGAATTGCTTGCGGGCCAAAGAGCTTTCTTTTGGCAGCATCCGCTTGACCGCCATTTCAATCGCCCGTTCCGGGAAACGACCAGACAGAATCTTGCCAGCCGTTGTCGATTTAATGCCGCCGGGGTGACCGGTGTGGCGGTAGTAGATTTTGTCTTTAAGCTTGTTGCCAGTGAAGACCGCTTTTTCAGCGTTGATCACGACGACGAAATCACCGCAGTCAACATGTGGTGTATAATCGGCGCGGTGCTTGCCGCGCAGGCGCTTAGCGATGTAAGAGGCGAGACGACCAACCACGACGCCTTCGGCATCGATGATGATCCATTTGTTTTCGACCTCTAGAGGTTTTAGCAGAGTAGATTTCATTGCCTTGGGCCTTAGCCCCTCTTGTCGGAGTAATAAAAGATGTTCAAGCGCCCGCGTTTACGCCCCCCCTACAGTCTTGTCAACGCGAGCCTTGCTGCTGGTGTGGTTTTTCTTGCTGCCTGTTCGGGCGGCGAAACCGACATAGATGAAAAATCAATTGAAAACAATGTTTCGGTTGCCGTGCAGGAAAATATGGATCAGGTAGAATTGCAAGCTGTTTGGGCCACAGGCGCGCTTGACAGCCCCATTACAAGCCTTGCCTTTGTGGGGGGATCTGAACCTATTCTGGCAGCGAGTCTTGCGTCAGGAGCGCTGCAATTCTTCGATCTGCTAGGCGATCGTATAACGCAGCCTGTCGATTTGGGTGTAAAAACACTGGCGACGGGTCAGGCGGTTGTTCTGGATGGAGCGGCGCTCACGCTATTTCCGGGTATTAGCCAACGCGGTGATCTTGACTTTTATGCTTACGCGCCTGCGCTGGGTGACCCGCTTAAACTCGATTTTCTTCCAAACCAGAATGCTAAAGGCCTTTGTGCTGGCCCGCCTCTCTTGCCTAATTATGTGATGCAGCTGGCCTTTTGGACCACGGATGAGCCATCTGTTTTGTCTCACGGACATGTCGGCCAAGACGCTGAGGGTAATCTTAGTTGGACACTGATCGACCAGTTGGCCAGTGCAAATGGGCCTATTGCTGCTTGCGCGGCCTATGCGGAATTAGAAGTTACGACAGAAGCTACAGCGGTTGATCTGGCGGCAATTGAAAAATTTGGGCAACGTTTTCTGATTGCTCAAACCAAAGCAGGCAAACTGAACGTTATTAACAGATCAGGGGTGACACGCCCGCTGACAATTGCAGACGGAATTACAGTCCGCACACCCTCCCCTCCAGCAGCGATTGCAGCCCTATCAGATGCGCAGTTTGGAAATTACCCAGATGGGCTGATTGTGGTTGGCGGCGAAGTGAATGGCGTATCGCAAATCACACTTGTCGAACCGGGCGGTCTTTTTCGTAGCAAATAACAGGTAATGTCGGGGTCTAGGCGGTCAGCTTGTCTGATAATGACCAAACCAGATAAAGGCTGGCAAGTAAGATGATGACACCTAGCCCTTGATGCATGAGCGCCAGCGGGAGCGGGGCGACCATTACAAGGGTCAAAATACCCCATAAGCTTTGCGCCAGGATCAAAGCAGCAACAACACCAAATGCCTTCGTCCGATACCGTAGCCAGGCAAATAACGCGACTCCCAAAAGTATATAGGCCAATAAGCGGTGATTAAACTGCGTGGCTGCGCGCCCTTCAAAGAAGCTTCGTAATCCGAGCCCCTCGCCTATATAATTCGACGGAAAGATCTCGCCTGCCATAAGTGGCCAATCGGTGTAGGTGCGCCCGGCATCAAGACCTGCCACCAGCGCGCCGGCGGCGAGTTGAAAGCTTACAAGCACGAGAATCAGGACTGCGGTGCTGCGGCCCTCTGCCTGACTTGGATAACGCACCCGCTCAGGGCCAAGCTCAAGCCAAGTCCATGCCGTCAATGCGATAATCAGCAGAGCCAGTGAAAAATGCGTCATCAGGCGATAAGGGGCGACATCCACACGGGCAGTCTCCCCAATACCGCTGGCAACCATCCACCAACCAATAAAGCCCTGCAGGCCACCTAAAAACACGAGTAAAAGTAACCGGCGCAGTAATGGCCCGTTCAGCCATTTCAGCGCGGCAAACAAAACCACACCGCCAACAGCAACCAGCCCGATCATGCGAGCAAAGAAGCGGTGCCCCCATTCCCACCAAAAGATAAACTGAAACTCAGCCAGAGACATGCCTGCATTCTGGAATTTGTATTCAGTGGTGGTTTTATATTTGTCGAACAGGTCTGCCCAGGCAACCGCATCCATAGGGGGAAAAACGCCCTTAATCGGGTCCCATTCGGTAATCGACAGACCTGAGTCAGTCAAACGCGTCGCGCCGCCAATCAGGATGATAGCATAGACCATCAGGGCGACGAGCAGCAGCCATCCCCGTATCCAGGCGCGCGCTTTTGGGTTCTTCACAGAAAGCTTCATACACCCTAAATGAAGCAAACAGGTTTCCGCACAAGTCGGCACACTGCCGCAGATTGCTTAGGGTCACACATAATGCGCAAATTTTTAGCAATGCTGATTTTGCTAGGCTACACAGCGTTTTGCATCTTTTTGCTCGCTACGCTTGGCAGCTGGATGGTCGGCTTGCCTCGTTTGGTCCAGCTTATCTTTTATGTGGTTGCCGGATTCATCTGGATCGCGCCGCTGCGTTATCTGTTTCATTGGATGAATAGCGGCGTTCAATTTGAAGATGACTGAACGCGTAAGCTTTAGCCATTACCCTTCTCATTATCTGTGAGCTTTTTAAAGAGTGCTGCCACCGCCTCTTCAGGATCACCGACATCTTCTTCCAGATCGCTATCGGCTGACTGCGCCTTAGGGCTTGTTGCGTCAGACGTGGCTGTCGTTATTGCGACAGCATCTTCTGCGATAATGACGTCGTCACTTGAGGTTACATCATCTTCTTCGCCTTCTTCGGCTGCATCGGCCAGCATTTCCAGTTCGGATGGCGTATCTTCAACGATCTGACCGACCTCTTCCAGAGTGGCTCCGGTTAAGCTGGCCCCGATATCCTCATCTGCGGCTTCATCAGTTGTTCTGAGCAGGCGGCAAAGGACGGTTTCTGCGCCAATTAGGGTTTGCCCTTTCTGAACCATAAGCTTGGTGTCTGCGGCAAGGTAGAGGTCACACCAACCGCCCAGGCGCCGCTTGCCGATCATGCGCCCCGCCCGCACTGGATCTCCTGCCTCTGAAATAATCTCCAGACGCCGCCCCAAACCACCGGTCGACACCCTGTAGCCGATTTGCTTGCCCAGACTTTCAAGCGCAATATAGGCAACAGCAAGGCCCGGTGTGTCAGCATGGCTGGCCGTAAAGACTGACGGATCGGGCTCTTCCAGAATAACAGATTCAATCTGCCCGGTCAGTGAGGCATAGATCGGATTGGTACTGAAGGGCGATGAAGCAATCCGAACACGCAGCCAATCTCCGCCCTCCAGACGCAACTCTGTTGGTGGCAAGGCCGGTTCGATCGAATGTACAATCCCGTCACACGGAGCGATAATAAGATTGACCAAATCAGGCGAGACCCGTGCTTGGGAGCGTGTTGCCATCAGTATCAGAATTGCAGCCGCAAAGCCGAGCCAAAAAAGCGGCCACCAGAGCCACCCCAGCAAAACACCGACAAGCCAGGCCGCCACAGCGCCGCCAATGCCTTCCAGATCAAATTTCGTGCGCCCTAGCAGGCGCTTTCTGATGGGGGATGTTGTGTCTGTCTCAGCCATGCCTAATCTCGCTTTGCCTTCTTATTCTGCCGCGTGAACAGCCAGATCGGCTGCCTGACGTTGCCACATATCCGCGTAAACACCGTTTAGTGCCAATAGCGCATGATGGCTCCCGCGTTCAATAATTTCACCTGCATCCAGTACAATAATCTCATCTGCAGTTTGAACAGTTGAAAGCCTGTGTGCAACCATCAATGTTGTTCGTCCTTTGGAAGCTTCTTCCAGCGCGCCCTGCACGGCCGCCTCGGTAGCACTGTCGAGCGCAGACGTCGCCTCATCCAGCACCAGAATGGCAGGATTCGTTAAAATCACACGCGCAATCCCCACACGCTGTTTCTCCCCACCAGACAATTTTAGCCCACGTTCACCAACCCGCGTGTTCCAGCCCTCTGGCAAGCTGTTAATGAAATCAAGGAGCTGTGCACGGCGGGCGGCCTCTTCAAGTTCAGCATCACTTGCGCCTGGTTTCCCATAAGCAAAATTTGCCCGGATCGTATCGTTAAACAAAACGACATCCTGCGGCACAAGACCGAGTGCCCGGCGCAATGACGTTTGCTGCACATTCCGTGCATCCTGACCATCGATCAGCACACGTCCGCTTTCTACATCGTAGAACCGAAACAGTAATTTTAGAAGCGTCGACTTGCCTGCACCAGATGTGCCGACAAATGCAACAGACTTCCCTGCAGGCACATCGAAGCTGACATTCTTGATTCCGATGGCACGGCCTTGATGCGAAAATCTGACATTTTCAAAGCGCACATGCCCCTGCGGATTTGTTAGCGCTGGCGCATCGTCTTTGTCCGCAACATCGTTCTTCATACCCATGAGGCCATAGAGTTTTTCAAGGTCGACCGCGCCTTGCTTAATCTCGCGCCATGCCCAGCCGAGGATATTAAGCGGACGATAAAGGTTCATCATCAACATCATGACGGCTGCAATCGCGCCGATTTGCAGATTGCCCTGCCAGACCCGCCAGGCGGTAAACCCCATCATTGCCATCAGGCCGCCATTCATGATCAGCGCTTGCCCGGCATTGAGCAGCGTCAAAGACCGACTTGCCTCGACAAAGCGCCGATTATAAGCCTTCATCGCGCTGTCAAATCGATCTGTTTCGCGGTCCTCAGCGGCAAATGCTTTTACGGTTTCAAAGTTTGTCAGGCTGTCAATTGCACCTGCGCGCAGCTCTGTGTCAGCCTCGTTCATGCGGCGTCTCTGGCGTACTCGCCATTCAGTCATCAGGAATGTAAACACCGCATAGCCGACAATAGTGACCACCGCGATCAGGGCCAGCCATGGGTCATAAGCTGTCGCCAACAAGACCGACGCCAGTGCCAGCTCGATGATCGTTGGCCCGATATTAAAGGCGATGAAGCGCAAGAGGTAATCAACGGCCCCTGCCCCGCGCTCGATAATTCGGTTCAATGCGCCTGTGCGGCGGGTCTGGTGGAACTGTAAGGAGAGGTGTTGAGCATGACCGAACGCTTCAACAGAAACAACGCGCTGGGCATCCTGACTGACGGGGGAAAAGAACCAATCGCGTATCTGCGGCAACCCAGCCGACAAAAAACGCCCACCTGTATAGAGCACCAGAAATAGTAATGAGGCCGAGAGCGCCGCTTGCCCGGTCTCTCCATTCGCCAGCGCATCTATCGCCTTGCCAAGATAAACAGGCGCGGCAACAGCGACGACTTTGGAAATAAGCGTCAACACAATCGCCAACGCCATGATCGGACGCCACTTTTTCAGCTCAGGGCGGGTTAAAACGCCGATGACGCGCGCAACAGAGGTGGCGATCCCGCCATCGGCAGTTTCGATCTGGTCTGGATTTGCGTGTGCCATATGCTTGGACATGGCTACCAGATAGGGCGCATTGGGTGAATGTACCAGCGCTGAGCGCATTTTTCATTGCCTGCCCCTGCGCAGCTGCCTAGACTTTCAGCAATAAAGAAAGAAACGGATCATCATGTCAGGCATCAAATCTATTTGCGTTTATTGCGGTTCCTCAAATGAGGTCTCGCCGGGCTATATTTTGCTGGCAAAGGAGCTTGGTAAAACGCTGGCGGAGGCTGGGATTCGCCTGGTTTATGGGGGTGGCGGGGTTGGCCTGATGGGGGCGAGCGCGCGGGCAGCCCATGAGGCAGGCGGTGATGTGCTGGGGATTATTCCGCGCTTCCTGCTCGAAAAAGAGCGCCTGTATGATGATGTTGAGCATCGCATTGTCGAGGATATGCATACGCGCAAGCAGATGATGTTTGACGAGTCCGATGCTTTTATCGTGCTACCGGGCGGGATTGGTACGCTGGAGGAGGCTGTTGAAATTCTCTCTTGGGCGCGGCTCAATCTGCATGCCAAGCCGGTGGCCTTCCTGGACGATGACGGATTCTGGGACCCGTTCTTTGAACTGATGGATCACATTATCGACGGTAAGTTCACACCCGAAGATTTCCGCGCATTGCTGATCCATGCTGATACGCCGGAAATAGCGGTACAGGCGCTGAGGGATAATATTGTGAGGTTGGGGTAAG
>CAYUFN010000047.1:0-16922 GCA_964443965.1 uncultured Hyphomonas sp.
CAACATGCATCGCAATCTCTTTGCAAATACTGAGTCGCACTAGGGATACCAGTAAGAAACTTGCATTGTTCCGCCATCTCTAAACTTCTGAGTTGCCTTCAATTTCGAGAGAAGACTGATCTGAACGTATCCATTCCGCCAGTGCGTAGATAACGTTCTCCAGTTCGAGTCGATAGCGACCTTTCAGGGCGCATTCCCATACAATGCCAACGCGCCAGCCCTGGTCTTCAAGCTGGCGAACAGCATCAGCATCGCGGGCTACATTGGCCATTATCTTCTGCTCCCAGAAATCACGACGAGTTTTTGGCCAGACAAATAGCGGACAGGTGTGTCGGTGCCAGAAACAGCCGTGCACGAACAGCGCTGCATTGTGCTTTGGGAATACCAAGTCGGGCCTACCAACCAGGTTTTTGACATGCAGCCGGTACCTCAGCCCTTTCGCGTGAAGGCCTTTGCGGATGATCAGTTCCGGCTTCGTATTCTTTCCGCTGATCGCAGCCATATTGCGGCTGCGTGTGGCACGATCATGCACATCAGGCATAGCGTAGTAGCGGTATGCCCTCAGTCGGAGCAAGGATTTGCAGAATATGAGGGCGCATGATGCGCGCAACTTCGCTAAACACCGGCACGGCAACCGAGTTGCCAAATTGTTTGTAGGCCTGGGTGTCAGAAACAGGAATACGGAACGTGTCAGGATAGCCCATAAGACGTGCACACTCGCGTGGTGTCAGGCGGCGTGGGTTTTTGCCTTTGCCTCGACTAATCAGAATTTCAGAACCGTCTTTGTAATATCGTGCAGAGAGCGTGCGACACGTATCATCGGGCCCGACCAGCCCAAAGCCAAAGCCATTGCCTGCAGCCTTGTGCTTGGCAGCGTAGCCCTGGAGATAGTTCCACAGTTTATCAGATAGAACATATTTATCGTTGACCAGAGCCTTAGTACCAAGCGTGAATGCGTCTTCAGGTGCCTCACTGCCATCCTCTGGATGCAGAATAGATCGCATACGATGCTCCCCCAGCGGTGGCAGACTGAGCTCATCAAAGGAAAACGCAGTCTTTTCCCGAAATCCAACAATCACAATCCGCTCACGGTGCTGTGGCAGGAAGTGCTTCGCGTTGATCACGCGATACTGAAGCTGATAGCCAAGCTCATCTTCAAGCGTGCGGCGGATCACTTCAAATGTACGGCCCTTGTCATGGCTAAGAAGATTCTTCACATTTTCAAGCAGGAATGCAGCTGGGCGGTGGGCTGAAATTATACGGGCAACATCGAAAAAAAGCGTGCCCTGTGTTTCATCGGCGAACCCATGCTTGCGTCCGAGGGAATTCTTTTTTGATACACCCGCGATGGAAAACGGCTGACAGGGAAAGCCTGCTAGCAGAACGTCATGCGCTGGAATATCCGATGCATTGACTTCGGCGATGTCGCCGGCAATCGGCCGGTTGTCGCGGTAATTGGCTTGGTATGTTAGCTGGGCATACTTGTCCCATTCGCTTGTGAAAACGCAGCGCCCACCGATTGCATCAAAGGCGGTGCGTAGCCCGCCAATCCCTGCAAAAAGATCAATGAACCTGAAACCTGCATTCCCCTGTGGCTGCTCCGGAAGTTGCGCGCGCTCTTTCAACCACTTGGTAACAACGGCCTTGGGTTTGACTTCGCCAGCCTCCCAGCGAAAGACTTCACGTTCAGAGTAGCCGAGTTCTGTTGCCAGTTCTTCTACGGTGTAGCCCGCGCGGCATCTAAGGATTGTAAATTTACTTGCCATTCTACCTATCTCCCGAGGCTTTATTATGACGGGGTGTCAGTATTCGTCCCGCCGGTCAATTACGTATTCTTGTTTTGTTCCAATTTATCTGTGGATAATCAGATGTCCAGGTCGGAATCGGATTTTTTGGAAAATTCTGACGCTTATCGGCTCCAGAACACCTGCAACTGATCAAAGCCAGTCTCAATAGTAAAAACATCGCCATTCAACTCCAAGTCCTGGCCCATGGCCTGCCAATCGATATAGTGTTGCAGATGGTCTGGAACGCTGTCGCCAGCATCGGTGATCAGCTCTTCGGCAAAATGGGCAAGGCTCTGAAATTCGCCCACATAATCATCGAACGCGGCGCGGGCCTGCTCTAAGTCATCGCCAAAATGGCGGTAGACTTGTGCGCCCAGCCTTCCGCGCTCTGCGATGAATTCTGCCAACGCGCACACAGCCTCGAAACTCGAATATTCGGAAAGGCTCGCACCCTCGAAGTTCTCATAGTCATGTATCGCCCATTCCTCAGCCTCCGGCTCCGGACTCTCCGCCAACATTGCGCGCACCTCTTCCCAGATATGATCCTCACCCTCAACGGCGCTGATCCAGCGCCCTTGCAAGCGCCCGCCATTATAGGCGGCAAGGCAAGCCACGTAGATGCGCGGCGCATCCGCGCCCTGTCCGGTGGCAAACCCAAGGGGTGCTGTCGTCTGCGAATTGGTCATGGTCTCTCTCCTAATCCCCGCCCCGTCGTTCCTTTCCCGGCAGGCGGGATGGGGCGGCGAGAGAAGTGTCCGCTTGGGCGCATAAGGGCGCCGCGCAAGGCGGTAAGGTAGGAGAAATCAAAGATACAGACGCCCTAAAGCCACCGCCGCCTTGCGCGGCGACCGCGCGCTGGCAGACACGCCGTCCGCCCCAGACCGGCTGTTGGGCACAGAACTCTTTCACCAAAAACATGCCTTGAAAGTCAGAATGGAGACAATACTCACTTGTTCTGCAAATGTGCTATATACTGCAAAGGAGACAGACCCATTGGAGAAGACGCGACTTATATATCCACCTCTAGCAGAGCGGAGCCGAATGCGACAGCCCTTAACAATGGGCGAGCAGAGGGTTTTGGATTTATTCAATCGACAACTGCCACAAGACTGGGAGATCTATGTTCAACCTCACTTAAATGGTTTGAGACCAGATTTTGTCCTTCTCAACCCCAGCAGCGGTATCGCTGTTTTTGAAGTTAAAGATTGGAACCTAAGTTCCATGAGGTACTTCACGAAGAGAGATAAATGGGGACATCCTTCACTTTGGGCTGAAAAAGGCGGCGAAGTCTTTTCAATTCAAAAAAACAATCCGATATCAAAGGTCAATCAATACAAGAGAGAGATTTTCGACCTTTACTGCCCACGACTTCAAAAAGGGAATGGATGGGCCGCCATTACAGCTGGTGTGATCTTTCCGTTTGCGGACTCAGATAATGTCAAAGCTCTGCTTTCTCCCTATATTCCTCAAGACGATTACCCCCAATATCGTCCAATATCTGGGGAGCGCGAAATCGCAAATGGTGACATCAGGAGCATCTTCCCTGATGGTGGAAGAACGAACTCAATCGTTATGTCTGAAGCTCACGCCAAAGACCTTCGGGGATGGCTGACAGAACCTGACTTTTCCCAAACACAACGAACATCTCTCATACTTGACCGCAATCAACTTAGATTGGCTAAAAATCGTGAGCAAACTCGCTATCGAAGAATCAAGGGACCAGCTGGGTCCGGCAAATCATTAGTGCTGGCGGCACGAGCTGCCCGTCTGGCGAATGAAGGTAAGTCCGTTCTGATCGCTACCTTCAATATAACGCTCTGGCATTACCTGAGAGACCTCATAGTTCGTGATCTCAACGAGCCAAGTGGTATCCGGAATATTGAATTCACTCACTTTCACCTTTGGTGCAAGCACATTTGCTGCGATATCGGCTGGAAGAAACGCTATGAGGATCTCTGGATACCGCTGGGACCAATACAACAAGAACTACAATTGACCCGCAGCAGAGCTGCGCAGGCCCGATCGAATTCGGATCGGCTAAGGCTCGAAGCGGAACAAGAAAGGCTCCTAAAGAAGCTTGATGAAACGCGGGAAGACATTCTGAATTCAAAGTTGCCCCGCTTGGCAGATGAAGCCGTCCAACACCCGGATGCGAAGAGGCATGATGCGATTTTGGTAGATGAGGCACAGGATTATCTACCATATTGGTGGGATGTACTCAGGAAAGCACATGAGCCGGATGGAGAAGTATTGTTTGTCGCCGACGCGACCCAGGACATTTACGATACTGCGAGAGCTTGGACCGATGATGTAATGTCAGGTGCGGGCTTTACCGGGCGTTGGTCTCAGCTGAACGTAAGCTATCGATTACCGCCTAAAGCTTTGTCCATGGCTCGCTCATTTGCGGAGACGTTGCTACCGAAAGACACAATAGACCTACCGAAGGCAGATCAGGGTTCGTTAGACATCTACCCTTGTCATCTGCGTTGGGTTCAATGCGCTCGGCGCTCGGCTAGTGAAGTTTGCTTCAATGAAATCGAGTCGTTGATGCGTTTAACGGGCTCAAAAGGTCTGGCCAATGCAGACATCACTTTACTGGCGAGTGATATGCGCTCTGGTGCCGAAATCGTTAGCAGCCTGAGTGCGCGAAACATTCATGTCGTTAACACGTTTGGTAGCGACAATCGTCGCCAAAAAATGGGTTTCTATATGGGTGACGCTCGAATCAAAGCGACCACGCTGCATAGCTTTAAAGGGTGGGAATCCAGGTTGCTTGTAATCTATGTTGGAGAAGCGGCTGACAGTAAGAGCTTAGCTCTCATATATACCGGCCTAACGAGATTGAAGAGAAGTCAGCAAGGAAGCTGGCTAACAGTAGTAAGCTCCGCGCCTCGACTCGCGAACTTTGGGCAGCAATTTGATAAATTTGTATCCCCGTGAATCGCGCCTGTGACCCCTCTGCGTGCAGTGGGAAGCGCAGGCGCGGCGATAAGCCGGTGAGGCCCCGCAGCGCGGCGCGTCAGCGCCGTGACCGGAGACGAGCCGTGCCGGAGGGGGCGCTCATATCAGGCAGGCGGGAGAGAGCGCCGGTCGCCAAGTCGGTGCCTCGCCCGCTTGGCGGCCGAAGGTGCGCCGGGCGAAGTCTGGCGCACGCAAGGTGATGTAAGCGAAGCCTCCGAATAGCCCCCTCGCAGAGGGGCGTTCGCAATCTCACTTTCGCATAATTTTAGGCGATCAGATGTTGCTAACGGGTTAGACACTCTAAATCATTGAGTCTCCTGACACCCTAAGCAACTCACCCTCCCACATCTCCAAAGCCGCGCGCTTCTCATCCCGATAGCTGTGGTGATCGTAGTGGACGATGGCGCGGCCAAGGCCGACTTTATGGCCGAGCGTCCGCTCGATTATGGATTGATCGACACCTAAGCCTGCCATGCGCGTGGCTATGGTTCGGCGCAAATCATGTGGACCGAAGAGAGCGCCGCCCATGTCCTTTGATAAGCGGTTGCAAGCGCGACTAGGGCGGGCGCGGTGCATTGGCTCTTCTTTTGAGAGGCTCGGGAAAACGAAAGGCGTGTCCGCTTTGCCGGCTTGTTCTTTCAGAATTTCGATTGCGAGCGGCGGTAGCGGTAGCTCGTGATCCTGATGACCCTTCATGCGTTCACCTTGGATCGTTAGAAGGCCCGAATTGAAGTCCACTTCACTCCAATGCATGCCTGAAATTTCGGTTGCGCGGGCTGGCAGCAGCATCAGCAGTTTCAGCATGCGCGACATGGCCCATGTCACGCCCTGCCTATTATCGAGCCGGGTCCACAGTCCGCGTAATTCATCATCATTCAGAATACGCCGACGCACCACCATTTTGTGTTTAGCTTTTACGCCGATAACTGGATTGTATTCGATCAAGTCTCGCTCCAGAGCGAAGGACATGACAACGCTCAAGGCGCTGCGCGCCTGATTGGAAACTGAACCGGAGTATTCAACGACAAGATGGTCCAGGAACTCAGAAACATCTCGCCTCTTAATCTCTTCAATTGGCATTTCACCCAAACGAGGCAAGATGTAGCGATTGAGGCTGTTGTCATATCCGGTGCGCGTGGTCTCACGCTTTGATAGGTACAAAGACGAAGCGCGATAATTTTCGACGACAGCTCTGAGCATCCGCTCGTCTATCGTTCGCGCTTCCTCCTTTCTTGCTTCACGGGCCTGCAACGGATCATCGCCATCGGCTGCATTGGCGAGCGCTTGTTACGCTTTCTTTCGTGCCAGGTCGAGTGTGATCTTGTCGCAACGACCAATTGTCATCTCACGCGACTTGCCCGCAAAATCACGGTAACGGATCACCCATGACTTCGCTCCACCCGGAGCAATGCGGAGTGCTAGCCCTTTGACTCTGTGATCCGGAAAGCGCTGCTTCTGACCCGTCCCTAGAAGGGAGTCTACAATGGATTGCGTGAGCTTCATGAACACCCCCAGAGTATGGAGGAATCAGTTTCGACCTCAGGATCAAGGCAGCAGGCGTCGAGACTAGTTCTGTGGGCAAATTGTGGGCACGCTTCAAAAGTTATTGATTTACGATAATTCTTTGCCATGATCCTGATATACTCCTGAGGTCCAGAATTCATTTCGTGCCCACGATTTGCCCACAAATCGCGTCAAAAATCAGCAATAGCGAGCAAAGTCACGCAAACACAAAATCAATTTATATTCATATAAATCAATATGTTAACCCTATAACACATTGATTTGAAATTCGCAAAAATCACGAAAATTCCGACTCATAATCCTGAGGTCGAGAGTTCAAGTCTCTCTCCAACCACCATTGTTTTTATTGTTGAATTCAAATATTTTTATCAAGCAGCGAACCGGATATTCGGAATAATTTTTGTAATATGTCCGTGGGGGTATTTACCTGCCAAGCAGCGTCCGCTTCGGCAGGTTTGAGTTTCGGCATTTAGAGATATGCTTTGCCACTTTGGGGGCTCATTATGAGCAGGCACCCCCCGTCTAACCAACATAGGTTTACCCCACCTAGATTATAGCAGCCCTTGAGCTGTTTTGCGAAAATGCGTTGAGAGTGCTTCGAACTTCTGTCCAAGTGGGGAGTTTTGACGCCAAATTAAAGAGATGCCGCGTTTTGCAGATTTATCCGAGATTGGTCTTAAAGTGATATCCTTATCGCGCTGGGCTTCAACTTTAACATAAAGACTTGGCAACACAGCGATACCGGCCCCCATAACAGCCATTTGGCGTATCGCGTCGAGGCTGGTGCCTTGATACTCCTCACTGATATAAGCACCCGCTTTTCGCGCCAGCTCACCAACAAGCTGGCTGAACCGATGCCCCGGCCCCAGGGTGAGCAAGGGCCGCCCCTTTAATTGAGAAAGTGAAAGGCTGCCTGTCTCTTGCGATAAGTGATCGTCTGATGCGGCGCATATCCATAAAGTTTCTTCAAACAACGGCATGGAGGTATGAGTTGAATGATCTTCAGCAGTTGACATGATGATATCAAACTGCCCTCTCAGTAGATGCATTTCCAGATCGACAGTACGTTCTTCACGCACCGAAAATCGTAATTCTGGAAAGCGTTCATGCAGCTGTTTGGTTGCTGTCGGCAATAGATATGGCCCAACAGAAGGCAGAACACCAAGACGAAGCCGCCCGGCCAGACCAGCGGCCGTTTCGCGCGTCACGGCTTTCATATCCTCAACTTCACTCAAGATGAACCGTGCGCGCCGCGTTACTTCCTCACCAATCGGCGTGAGGAACGCTCCATGTCGGCCGCGCTCGACAAGAACAGAATCAAGTTCGGCTTCCATTTCCATAAGCTGAGCAGACAGGCTCGGTTGACTAACGTGCATACGTTTGGCGGCCTCGCCGAGTCTACCAGTGTCAGCGATCGCAACCAGATACTCCAATTGTCTTAAACTGGGGCGCATTCAACTCTCCTTTACATAGTTAAAAGCTATAACGATTGGTATTTTTTTCGATTTGAACTATATATAGTTTAGGTGCATATGGACAGGGAAATAACAAATCTAGGAAAAAACGAACTAAAACATCAACCCACCTACATCGTGTTCTTTAAAAGGCACTCTGTGGTCCCCATATAATCTCCCAGTATATTCATCAGAAACATGCTTGCAGGTTGCTCAATCCATTCCTCTTCCTCCCTCCCTCCGAAGAAGATTGAGCGACCTGCATTTTTTGTCAGTTAAAGAGCGTCAATAATGACCAACACAGCCGGCCCTAAAAAATTATCGATGAAAGAGTTCTTTCTGCTTTTTATCCGGATTCTCCGCCCGGAAAGCAGTTTTTATTGGCTCGCGATCATATACGGGATTGGTATCAGCGTCCTTTCACTGGCAACGCCAATTTCTGTACAGATGCTCATCAACACTGTTGCAAACACAGCGCTAACAGCTCCGCTGGTTCTTTTGTCAGTGACACTCTTTGGCCTGCTTCTTATCTCTGGTCTTCTCAACGCCTTGCGCGTCCACTTAATGGAACTCTTTGGCCGGCGATTCTATGCGCGGATGGTTGCAGAGATTTCATTGCGATCCATTTACGCACAAGATCCATTTTTCGACGATAGCTCACGGTCAGCACTGTTTAATAGATACTTTGATATTGTTGGTGTGCAGAAAGCTATACCGGTTCTTTTTATCGGTGGCTTCACTGTGATTTTGCAGGCTGGCGTTGGTTTTATTCTTGTTTCACTTTATCACCCACTCTTCATGGTCTTTAATCTGGTGTTGATCGGTTTGATTTGGCTGGTTTGGCTCATATGGGGTGCAAGCGCCATCCGCTCTGCAATCAACTTGTCACATGCCAAACATAATACCGCCGCATGGCTGGAAACCCTTGGCACGTCAAACGGGTTTTTCAAATCGCAAAAACGTGTCGATTACGCCCTTGAGCAAACGAATAATTACACCCACGCATACATCGAAAATCACAAGAGACATTTTCGCCGACACTTCGCCCAAACACTCTCTTTTTTGATAATCTATGCCGGGGCAAGTGCAATCCTTCTTGGTTTGGGTGGCTGGCTCGTGATCCAGAACCAACTGACCCTTGGCCAATTGGTGGCAGCTGAGCTGGTCCTGTCAGCTGCATTCTTTGGCGTCTCTCAGTTGGGAACCTACCTCAACTATTTCTATGATCTTTGCGCTGCGGCTGAGGAGTTATCGCTCTTCTACGATGTCGAACAAGAGACCCCGAAAGGGGATGATCCAATCACAGACATGGGGCATACACTCTCTTTCAACAAGCTTCGTGGACAGGCGCGCAACGGCCCGGCATATTTGCATATGGAAGTGCCAAAAGGCGCGCTTGTTATGGCCGCAGCAAGCAATCACGGCGTACAGAGGTTATTTACAAGCCTTTTGAAGCGGCATGCGCTTCCTGAAGGCGGATACATCACGCTTGGCGGGGTAGATCTGGTTGATATTGATGTCCATCATTTGCGACGTAATCTTTATGTCATTGACCGGGTCTCTTTCATCAGTATGACAATACGCGAATACCTTAAGCTGTCCTGCGAAGATGGGCGGTCTGATCAAATCATCGCGGCGCTGAAAACTGTTGGGCTTGCTCAAACCATTGCCACGCTTAGCGAAGGCCTGGACACAAAAATCGCGTCAACAGGCTGGCCTTTATCGACCACAGAAACGCTCCAGCTCAAACTGGCAAATGCGCTGATCGCCCGTCCACGTATCCTTATATTAAATCAATTTTTTGACTTGCTCGAAGAAGAGCACCTTGCAGCGGCCATTTCGCAGCTACGCGAAAACTCTGAGACGACGGTCATCTATTTCTCGAACCGACGCGTTGATCTTGGCTTTGACGCTTTCATGTATATGGAAAATGAAAAGCAGACTTACTTTGATGTGTTCGAAGATTTTTGTGCCGCAGCGCATGGAAGCAGCCCGCTAAAATCAGCCGGTCCGCGCCTTCTGACACCGCAAACGCTCAATCTGATTGGAGATTAGGATATGCCATTTCGTGAGCAACATATATCGCATTTCACCGCTTTAGCTGAAACGAAAACTCCACGCATTTTCCGCATGGTCTCCGTTCTGATTGCTTGCTTCGTTATCGCGGTCATCGCGTTTTTGATCAAAGCGCCCTGGGTGCAGACAACCGCTGGTCCGGGTATCGTCACAGCCCTAAACCCAAATGATCGTGAGCAAAATCTTAATGCGCTTGTCTCCGGGCGAATTGAAGAATGGTACGTGACAGATGGCAGCAAGGTTGCAAAAGGCGATCCGATTGTCCGCATTGTTGATAATGACCCGAACCTTATCGAGCGCCTGCAAAAAGAGCGGGCACAAGTGCAAGAGCAGATACGCGCCGCACAGTCTGGCCTCGCCACTGCGCAGCTTGACCTCGATCGTATGAAAGATCTTTATCAAAGCGGCCTTACGGCTCGCCGGGATTATGAACAGGCACAGATTCGCGTTGAGGAATTCAAGGGCCGTGTCGCAGAAGCCTCTGCCGGCCTCACACGACTTGATGTCAATTTATCGCGCCAGTCAGTCCAGGTTGTAAAAGCACCGCGTGACGGCGTTATACTCAGCGTCAATGGCGGGGATGCGGCAACTTACGTAAACGCCGGAGATATCCTGGCGACATTCGTGCCAGAGGCCCCCAAGCGCGTCATCGAAATCTTCATAGATGGTCGCGACATCGCCTTGGTTCAGCCTGGTGCCAAAGCGCGCATCCAATTTGAAGGCTGGCCTGCTGTGCAGTTTAGCGGATGGCCTTCAGTCGCCGTCGGCACCTTTGGCGGAATTGTTGCCTCTGTAGACCCATCGGCACAACCAAACGGCCGCTTCCGTGTACTCATCGCTGAGGATACAGATGATGCCCACCCATGGCCCGATGAAAGATATGTGCGTTTTGGTGCGACCGTCCGCTCGTGGATATTGCTTGAAACTGTCCCGGTAGGATACGAGCTTTGGCGTCAAATGAACAATTTCCCACCCGAGCTATCTACTCCAAATTCAGAGGCCGCAGCATGATCCGGTCTATGCTGGTCTTACTTTTTGTGGTCGGGGCGTTCGAGACGTCTGCCATAGCTGATACGGTCCGTGTCACCACGACACTTCCCGCTGATCCGGCCACGCTCCCTCTGAGGGCCGACGAGACGTTCGAAAATCTCGAAGGGCCCTTGTTGCCAGAGCATATCTTACGAAGCTCAGCGACACGCTTTCCTGAAATATTAGAAAGCATCGCACGCGAGCGCGCCGCAAGCGGTGATCTGCTGGCAGCAGATGGTGCGTTCGATCTTGTCTTTAAAGCTGATGGGTTTGACAGGGCAACGGGCTTTTGGACGGGGGCCATCCTGAATACTGAACTTCGCCAAAATCTCCGCTCAAATGGCGGGCAAGTCTATGGCGGTTACCGCGTGTCAGATGGCACCTTTCCAATCTATGAAGATATTAATTTCACCAATAATGGCGGCGAATTCAAGGTTGGCGTTCTCTTCTCATTGCTGCGCGATCGTTCATTCGATCAGCGCAGGTTTCGCGTAGAAGATGCCCGCTTTGCTCAAAGACAGGCTAGCCTTGATGTGATCCTGACACAAATCGGGGTTCAGCAACAGGCGTTGAATGCTTACTGGCGCTGGGTTGCAACCGGTCAGGAACTTAAAATCTATCGGGAACTTCTACAAATCGCCGAGAACCGGAACACTGGTCTTGAAGAGCAAGTGAGCAAAGGCGCCCTGCCAACCATCGCCCTGACCGAGAATATGCAGAATATTATTCGCAGACAAATACTCGTTGCCGAGGCCGAGCGTAGCTTTGCGGTCGCGGCAAACTCTCTTTCATTCTACTTTAGAGATTCTGCTGGCGATCTTCTTACACCTGATGATCAAAAACTACCTGAACATAGCAATATGTCCGATCTTGCCAGCATCGACAGCATTCTTCTGTCTGATCCCAGCAGTGTCTTGCTTAATCGCCCAGAACTTGCGAGCCTGCGTGTTGCAATACAGCGCGCGCAGAACAAGGTTCGCCTGAGCAAAAATGATTTACAGCCCAACCTTGATTTTAATATCGAACTTTCACGCGATCTTGGCCGTGTTGCAGAGGGTGGTCTCTCAAGGGATTCTACGGATACGGTCATAGGCTTTAAATTCTCAGTCCCAATACAGCGTCGCGGTGCGCGTGGTCGCCTCCAGCGCGCTGAAGCGGAGTTGCGGGCAGCCAGGCTGCGTGAGAACCGTATCGCCGACCAGATCAGTATCGAGTTAAACAATATATTGATATCGCTCACAACAGCCCTGAAACTCTCAACTTTGGCGACTGATGAAGTCACCCAGTCCAATGCCATGGTTGTCGCAGAGCAGAAAAAATTCGACCTTGGCGCAAGTGATTTCTTTTTGGTCAATATCCGTGAAGAGCGCGCAGCCGATGCCGAAATTCGCGCGATCCGCGCTGTACTTAACTGGAATCTTGCCAAGACGAGTTATCAGGCTGCAACCATGAACATGCCAGCGCTCGGCTTGTAAAACCGGCTCACTTGGTCATGATTGAACAGTGCTTACATCCTCTGATGTCGGTGCAGGCGGCCCATGCGCCCGGCCCATCTGTCACGGCCAGTCAAAATTAGCGCCTTTAAAGCTGCCTAGCCTTAGCAAGGCTCAACTGCTTTCATCCGCCCCGGCATCAGCATTGACTTCATTATCATCAGAGCCGAGGGATTCCTCTGTATCCTGATCCCCTCCTGCCATAACTGTGCCCGGCACAAGGCCGCGTATATGCAGGTCGCGCTGTGGGAATGGAATCTCAATACCAGCCTCTTTAAGCGCTTTGAAAATAGCAAACCGTAACTCGTTTTGTACCGGAATCCGATCATCAACATTATTGATAAAGATCCGCACTTCAAAATCAAGCGAGCTATCGCCAAAGCCAGAAAAGAAAACCACAGGTGATGGATAATTCAGCGCGCGCCGGTTGGCTTTTGCTGTCTGCAAAAGAATCTCAGCGGCTCGCTCAGGATCCTCATCATAACTGACACCTATGGGGATGGTGAGCCGTGTGTAACGGTTTTTATGCGTCCAGTTTGTCACCGGTGCGGTAATCAGCTCCGAATTGGGAATAATCACCGATGCCCAGTCAAATGTCTCAATTTCAGTTGACCGCACACTAATGCGTTTGACAATCCCCTCCCCTGCTGTGGTGACAATCCAGTCACCAACCTTGATCGGGCGCTCAAAAAGTAAAATCAGGCCAGAGACAAAATTATTTACGATACTCTGCAAGCCAAAACCAATACCAAGCGAGAGGGCACCTGCCACAATCGCAAGGTTCGCCAGCGGAAAGCCGAGCGCCCCAATGCCAACCATGACACCAAGGATCAGCCCAACATAGCCGATAAGGGTCCGAAACGTATTTCGCAGCCCTGTATCTATACGCGCTTGTTCGAAAATGCGCTTATCAGCCGTACGCTGAATAAAGCGTGTAAGCACCATAATTATAAAAACCGCAATGAATGCAGTAAAGATATTGGCGAGCGAAATCGTTACGCCACCAATTTCAAATCCAACGATCAAATCCGTAACCCAGTTACGCATATCCGTCCATTTGACACCAATGATCAAAAACGCCAGCGGCAAGGCTACCGCAAAGACAGTAAAATCGATCATCAGCTGGAACCAGAAGATGAACAATTGCTGGTCATCTTTGCGTTTGCCCGGCTGCCCCTGCTGATCAGCAAGATTGGCCGCCCCCAGACCGGCCGTCATTTTCTCAACGATCTCATAAAGCAGCGCCCGGATCAGCCAGACAGCTGCAAACAAAAATGAGAGATAATAAATACGCGTCAGGACAAAACGTCCAAGCGCAACATGCCCAACCAAAACAGCAAAGACAGATAGAACAGCCAGCAGGCCAACAAGGTTTCGCGTCCACCGCCAGAATGCCCGCGCTTCTGGCGAGAGCACGATCGGGCGTTCATCACTTAATTTCCACAGCTGAGGCCGTGCCAGCAAAAACATTAAAACAGCCCCGGCAACCATCAACCAGGCGCTTAAAGATGTCACAAGTTCACGCGGCGACCCAAGCCATTGGCTCGACCGGCTTAAAACGGCATTTGCCGAAAAAACGATCACCGTCAGAACCAAAAGCAAGCGAACAAGCACAGCCCGCTTGGACTTCACACACACAACGCGCCATTCAGGCTCCTTGGGCGCCAGAACTGCTGTAGCAACGTCTTCAACAACAAGAATAGTCCCGATCGCCAGCAGAATTGATCTGACCAATATGGATGTGTCATCCGTTACAATCCCATTGGCCGCAGCAACCTGATAAACAATTGTTGCCGCCGCTAAGGCTGGCAATGCGCGGGAAAGCACACGAAGCGCAGCTAATGTCAGCCTGCGTGACGGGGTTGGTTCAAATGCCTTGTAGCGGGAGAGTAATGTGCGGTCAGCCCAACGCGGTATGGGCCAAAAAAGCAGAAATGCAGCAAGCGCGCTTAAAACTAAAAACAGGAAAACTGTACGAAACTCGCCATCCGTTTCAAAAGAGTTTTGCCAGGCGTTATACCTTTCCTGGAATACCCCCCAATCCCTTTGCAAGGCCTCAATAACAGCGCTGGCAGCGCTCACTGTAAAGGGCGGCTTATCCCGCTCAAGCACGCGCTCATAAAACGCATCCCGCCGCCTGTTTGATATATCCGCCAGCAAACGGTTCGCTTCAATAAGGTTCAAATCAGCCTGGCTTACCATCGCAATAAGCGGCTCTAGTTCACGGCGCAAACTGGTCCGCAAATTACGAATGTCACGCGATTCAGTCAGCCCATCTTCTGGAACAGGCCCCAGCCTTTTCAGGTCTTCCTCTATCTCGGCCGCCCGCGACCGTACAGGAGAGACTTCCTCATCAATTGCCAGGCGCAAATTACGTATCTCTTCACGTAATACCAACAATTCTGCTTCATTGGCATTCTCTATGTCCGCACTTACCCGCTCAAACGTTTCACGATGGGACTCTGAACCCTGCGCGACACCGGTTGGCACCCCAGCAAGCAGGCCACCCAACACAATCAAGGCAATGAGAGCCCGCAAGGGCACAACCATATCTGATAAACGTTGAAAAATGAGAGGGTGAACCGACATAATTATATAACTATCGCGCTCTCAGGGCAGAGCCAAGCGACGATTTTTAAATAAGCAACGGAAAAGCAAGGCATCACCACACGAAAACAGCAAAAATCCTCCCCCGGGCAGCTTTCAATCACTGGCTCAGGGAGCGTTCTCTTCTATCAAGACAGCCGTCGTTTCGACCCAATCGAGCACAGACTGATCAACGCCTTGCTCAGCCAATAACCCACTAAAGGCGCTGACAAACTTTGTCGGTGTTCCACATTGATCGATTGCCCCGCGCAACTCCGGCATAACATCTGTTGAGAAATCTTCAGCCATATCCCGAAATCTGCTCAAGCGAGATGTAACCTGCAACAAAACGAGGGGACTTGGATTTTCCAGCTGGCGTGAAAACTTTGCAAGCTCACGAATGTCTGCGCCGTATATATTGCGAAAATCATGAGTGATCTTATCAGTTTGCCACTTCACCCAATCACTCGTGCACGGTTCAGGTTCCAGGGCCGCACAGCCTGAAAACACCAATGCGCCAAGCGCCCCGAATACTGACATGCGTAGAGCCATAAGGCACATCTCCTTTTAAGAAGCAGTGTGTCAGGGATCAGACAAATTTAAAAGTGTTCACCTCAGCTGCTTGTGTCACGCGTAAAGCAGCCCCAATAGGTGAACGCTCCTGACTAAGCCGTTCCAGCACATCCTGATCATGGCTCGTTGCGATGAAGCGTTCATCATCATTGGTGCGCCCAAAGATGATTGCATGGCTTGGTCCGTTACGCCCCTGCACCACTGTATATGTTTCCAGCACGCCATCGGTCGGCGCACCCGCCAGCGTCACAGCCTCTGATGCGGTTGCCTGCACCTGCGCGGGGGTAAAGCTTGCTGGTTTAACAGCCGAATAAATCCCGGCTGCCTCCTTCGTCATCCAGCCACCATTGGCAAGCACAAGCCCATAAGCGCTACGTTTATCCCGCAAAGCCTCAGCCATACTGGCGATCGCATGAAGTGAATAATTGTTCCCAGGGCCACCAAAGAAAGGCAACCCCCCTGTTTGGGTCAACGCGCGTGGATCACCGCGCCAGTCAACACCCAAAACATCCGTGCTGGAAAAAACGGCAATCGGAAAACACGAATATAGGTCAAAAAGATCAATGTCAGCGGGTGTTTTTCCGGCCTGATCCAGCGCCCGATTCAGCGCAATGTCCATCGCCCAGGACCCGTCCAGCTTGGCACGCTCGGAAATATGCAGGTCAACCGCCTCCCCGCCACCATGCAGATAGACCCGGCGGTCTTCTGCAATGCCAAGTGCATCAGCTTTTTGCTCACTCATCATAATGACAGCCGCAGCCATATTCACGGCATCCTGTGCCATATGCCACTTCAGGTAAGGATCACAAAAAGGATAGTTCTCCTTAGACGGTGTGGCGAGGAACTCAGCCGACCTGGCTGTGCGAAATTGCGCATAAGGATTATCTGAAGCAACCTTTGAGAAGCCTTCAAACAAACGGCTCATCTCGGTTCGGTGTTGCGCGCGTGTTTGCCCTGCTTTGTGTGCATAGGCATTCTCAAACAAAGCATAAAAGAAAGCCGGAACCACAAGCCCATGTTTAATCTCCCCCCGGCTCAGCAGTGATGCACCCAACCCCCTATCCTCAAGGCTACCATCAAACTCAGATGCAAAATCAAGCTCGAGCCCGGCACGTTTAGCTGCTTTACGTGCACCTATCGCCTCAGTACCACCTATCAAGGCAACGTCACAGTCGCCCTCATATATGCGCATTGCCATTTCATTAACGAGGCTTTGTGGGCTTTGTCCGCCCGCTATGGCATAAATTGCTGTGGCCGGATCAGCGCCGATTCCTGCAGCAACGCCACGTGGAAGATTATTACATCGCCCAAAAGGCTGAGCCATTGACCGAATGGAGTCATCCATCGTGCGTGTCATTGCAATTGTATCTATATGTTCAGCAATATCAGCGCCTGTATCCCCCAGCGCGCGCCCAGCGGCCTCAACAGCTAATGACAGA
>CAYUFN010000047.1:16932-18441 GCA_964443965.1 uncultured Hyphomonas sp.
TCTCCACACCATCAGCAGCAGTCCAGTGGCTGACCGTTTGGCCAACGCCGACGAGTACTGGAATATTACCCTTTGCCATGATGGCCTCCTGACATTGCAACCCTAGGCGTACACTTTTAGGTCAATTATATCAGCGATCAATAGATGACCGAAGGGAAGCCTATCCCACGGGTGGATCAAATGTCTCTGCGCCAAGCTCGACAGGCACAGCCCCGTCACGCGCATCAATCTCAAGCAGCGAAAGCGACCGTTCAGCTGTCCCATCTGCACGAAAGCGGAACAATCCGTTGACGCCCTGAAACCCATCACGATTGGCTACACCGGCATGAGAGAGTCCATTCTCAACAGAAGACAGCGCAGCCGCCAGCGCCCCGGCATCATAGCCGATCGAAGCAAGGCGTGAGGGCTTGGTCCGGTAAATCCGCTCAAAGCTCTGTTCAAACTGAGTTAGATTCGCAGGATCAGGTGCAGCAAACAAACCTCCGATCAATGTCGGTTCACGCCACACAGCCGGATCATTCCAGCGTCCCGTACCGAGCATCTGGATGCGGCGGACATCAACTTCATAATAAGGCAATAGCGGAGCAACAGCGCGCAGTTTGACTCCTTCTTCCGGGATCAACACAGCAATCTCACCCTCAGGGCGTTCGCCCAGCGCATTAATGGCGCTGGCCACCTGTTTGGCTTCTTCAATTGGGGCATCATTAGACGGCGCATAAAACGCAGAGGAAATCACAAGGCCGCCATTACGCGCAGCGGCAGTTTGCAAAGCCTGCTCAACGCGGCGACCATAGCTGTCATCAGGGCCAAGATAAGCATATTGGCGTGCCCCGCGACGCGCAGCGGCTTCAACAACACGGGCCACTTCTTCTTCTGGCGCAAGCCCGATCAGATAAGAGCCGCCACCACCAGCTTCTGGACGGGCCGAAAACCCGATCACGGGGATATTTTCGCTGCGCACTTCATCACGGGTCACTTGAATATTATTTGAAAAAAGCGGACCGATAATAATGTCAGCTCCTTCTACCAGCGCTTCTTGCGCTTTGGCTTGCGCAGTTGAACGCACACCGGCTGTATCCTTTGGCAAGATCAGGAAACGCTCCTCACCGCGGTTAAACATGGCCAGCTCGATCCCTGCCAGCAAGCTTTCGGCATCTGCGCGCACACGCGCATTGGGATGCGAGAAAGGTAGGAGTACAGCTGCCCGCTTAACATCCCGCCCAGCCATGTGCGGCGGCGTGAAGCCACGATTACGCTGATCAACTGTCTCAACAACCTCTTCAACCTGATCAGTCACCTCCCCGTCTTCAGGGTCAGCCACGTCCGTTTCTGCCGTTTCAACAGGCACAGTGCCCGGCTCAACCCTCTCCCCGCCAGATGAAATTGGCGCGGGCGGACGCGCTGGCGTCGTAGCGCACGCTGCGGTAAATAAAAGGGCAGCAACCATAATCAGGCTTGGCGAAATGCGTTTAACGCGCGATTGTGACCGACATGTCATCTCTTGAATCC
>CAYUFN010000047.1:18451-19827 GCA_964443965.1 uncultured Hyphomonas sp.
AGTCTAAGCGGCCCATTACCCAAGCGCAAGCGCAGCCGGGCCTGCATATTGTCTCAACACCAATTGGCAATTTACGAGACATCACCCTGCGCGCCATTGATACACTCAGCACGGTTGATGAAGTCCTTGCTGAAGACACACGCACCGCCCGTAAGCTCTTTGATGCCTATGCCATAAAAACAAGACTAACCCCCTACCATGACCATAATGGGGCAACCCGGCGGCCAGAATTGATCGAACGGTTAAAAGAGGGAGCTAAAATCGCCCTGATCAGCGATGCTGGAACGCCTCTCGTTTCTGATCCGGGTTGGAAACTTGTACATGAGGCGGCCGCACACGGCATTAAAGTTATTCCGCTCCCAGGAGCATCCGCCATGCTGGCAGGCCTGGTGACCTCCGCGCTTCCCAGCGATAAATTTATGTTTTCTGGCTTTCTCCCCCCCAAAACCGCCGCCAGGCGCAAAGCGCTTGCAGCGCTTGGGGAGGTCCAAGCTACGCTCATTTTTTATGAATCCGGCCCACGCCTGATCGCTTGCCTGAAAGATATGTCTGAAACTCTGGGCGGTAAGCGCAACGGCGCTGTTGCCCGGGAGCTGACCAAGCTGTTTGAAGAGACCCGACGCGGCACACTCGCCGCGCTCGCCGCCTATTATGAAGATGTCGGCAAACCAAAAGGCGAGATTGTCATCCTCGTTGGCCCGCCTGCCACAAAAGCCGCGCCTGATGAAGAAACGCTCAAAGCGGCGCTGCGTGTAGCGCTTAAAACCCAGCCAACCAAAGCAGCCGCCAATGAAGTCGCAGCCATATATGATCTACCCAAACGCGATATCTATCAACTGGCCCTGACGCTAAAAAATGGCTGACCGGAGAAAGGCAGAGCGGCGTGGGCGCTGGGCTGAAACCCTCGCGGCCTGCTCGCTTATGCTCAAAGGGTACACGCTTCTGGCCCGCCGTGTGCGCAATAATGCAGGTGAAATAGATCTGATCGCCCGGCGTGGGACCCTTATTGCTTTTATCGAGGTTAAAGCCCGCAAAACTCATACGCTCGCCGCAGAATCCGTCACCCCAAAGGCCCAGCGCCGCATCAGCCGCGCCGCTGAAATCTGGATGGCCCGCCGCTCTGATCTTGCCCACTGCGACTGGCGCTTCGATATTATCACTGTCACACCTCGACGTTGGCCAACCCATATAAGAGAAGCCTGGCGGCCAGATGCCTGACAACCCGTTTCAAAAAACTTATCCCATACTTTCTCCCGCGCGCTATATTGATGCTTCTTCACACGAGCAAAGCGGCAATCGGACCGACCGGTTGTTCGTGTGAGGACGGGTTTCCTAAGTCTGAGGCGGGTGCTTAACGGCCACTCCCCTGGCTATGG
>CAYUFN010000048.1:0-208 GCA_964443965.1 uncultured Hyphomonas sp.
TCCATATAGAGGCCCATTTTTAGAAAGCGTTAAGGAAAGTTGGGTTTAAGTTAACGAAATATCACGCCGTGTCGGTTTGCGTCCGGGATAGACTTAAAAGGTTGATACGATGAGCAGAATGCCTGACAGTCAGGATTACGACTTCGGCCCGTTCGAGGATGATTATCGCGGATATGGGCCCGGTGAAAGCGAAGGCGCACGCGGGCCA
>CAYUFN010000048.1:218-7796 GCA_964443965.1 uncultured Hyphomonas sp.
TGTTATTCTTATCTTTGGGGCCGTTATCTGGAACACATATAAACAGGGCGTGCGTTCTGAAGCAGGGGCATTGCCAATCGTGTATGCGGATGCTTCGCCCTATAAACGTGCGCCCGAAGACGCAGGTGGCACCATTGCGCCTGATCAAGACCGCAGTATATACAACCTTATCGACGGGTCAGACGCAGCCGATACAGTGTCAGCGCCCGCAAGTGACGGGGAATTGTTGCAAGGTGGCCCGCCGATCAATTTACGGCCGGGTGAAGAAACAGATCTTGATGAAGCCACAGGTATTCCGCGTGCAGCCCTTGCACAGGTTGAGGCTCTGGAAAATCTTGACAATGTACCAGACGCTGTCGTTTCTGCACCGCTTACTGATATCCCAACGCCTGCTCTACAAGTTGAGCCAACTTTAGAGCTTCCTTCGGCTAAGTTTGCCTTTGATGCATCTGGTACACATTTGGTTCAGATCGCCGCGCTGCGAACACAAGCAGCCGCTGATGCTGCATGGAGCAGTGCTGTTGGGGCGCATCCGGGCCTCTTTACTGGCGCTGAAAAGCGTGTTCAACGCGCAGACCTTGGGGCCAAAGGTGTTTTTTATCGTTTAAGAGTGGGCGCTTTTGCTGAACGGACAAATGCCTCTGAATTTTGCGATGCGCTTAAAGAGCGTGGCGAAACCTGCATCGTGGTAAGTGGATGAAGACGGCCAGGCGCGCCTGCATTCTAAGCGTTTCAGGCGAAACGCTTACACCTGATGAACATGCGCTTTTTTCAGAGATGCAGCCCTGGGCTGTTATCCTGATGGGGCGCTCATGTGTTTCACGTGCTCAAGTGCGTGCTTTGGTCGATGATATATGGACCGCGCTTGAACGCCCTTGCCTGATCTTTATTGATCAGGAGGGTGGCCGTGTGGCGCGGTTGAAAGCGCCCGAATGGCCGACATTTCCGGCGGGTGGTACATACGCAAAACTTTACCGCGCCTCTAATGCAATCGGACGCGAAGCGGCCTGGCTTGGTCACCGCCTGATCGCCCATGAACTGGCTTTGCTGGGCATCCACGCTGATTGTGCGCCAGTGCTCGATCGCCGCATTGATGGCGCACATGATATAGTTGGTGATCGCGCTTTTGGTGAAGATCCCGAAGAGATTGCTGCACTTGGTCGTCAGGCACTTAAAGGCCTGCGCGATGGCGGTGTCGCTGGTGTGATCAAACATATTCCCGGCCATGGCCGGGCGCTTATCGATAGCCATGAGGCTCTTCCGCGTGTGACGGCGGGTGATAATGAGCTTGCGCAGGATTTTGCGAGCTTTGCCGCGATCCTTGATGCACCAATGGCCATGACAGCGCACATTGCCTATGATGCCTATGATGCGGAGCGACCTGCGACACTGTCGGCAAAGGTTATTTCAAGTGTGATCCGAGGCCGAATCGGATTTCAAGGTCTTCTGATGAGCGATGATTTGGGCATGAAAGCGCTTGGCGGTACACTTGGCGAGCGGGCCTCTGGGGCACTTGCGGCCGGGTGCGACGTCGCTTTGCATTGTTCAGGCTTTGTCAAAGACCCCAATGAAATTTTAGCTGAAATGCGCGAGATTGCCGAAGTAACACCAATACTGGACGGTGAAGGGCTGGCCCGCGCAAATCATGCTGAAAGCTTTGCCACACTTGCAAAACCCTTTGATGCAGAAGCTGGATATGCCCGTTTGAGTGAACTTCTGGCCGGGGTGGAACTGGCTGCATGAATGACGTTGCTATCTCAATGGATGCACTATCAGCGGAGGCAGAGGAGGCGAATGTCGAGGACGCCTTCTTCGTTGATACCGAAGGATATGAAGGCCCGCTGCATATGTTGCTAGATATGGCGCGTAGGCAAAAAGTTGATCTTCTGCAAATCTCGATTCTTGATCTTGCCAATCAATATCTAAAGTTCATCAAATCAGCTAAATCCAAGCGAATCGATCTGGCTGCGGATTATTTGCTGATGGCTGCGTGGTTGGCCTATTTAAAATCGCGTTTGCTCTTGCCCAAGGCCGAAAAACCTGATGATGGCGAACTGTCAGGCGATGATCTGGCCAAGCGGCTGGCATTCCGTCTCAAACGTCTTGAAGCGATGCGCAAGGTTGGTGATGAGTTGTTGAACGGGCCTGTATTGGGAAATGTGGTTTTTCTGCGCGGGGCACCTGAACAACCCAAAGTGATCAAGCACACCGAATATAGCACAACAACATATCACATGACACAGGCTTTCGGTGCGATGCGCAAGCGCAAGGAAGAAGCTGCTCCCCACCGTATTGAGAAGCAATTTGTCCTGCCACTCGAAGCGGCACGAAACTCCCTTCGGTCGATCTTGCCTGACCTTGAAAACTGGGAGAGTCTCAACGAGCTACGTAAACAGGTTGCGCTTCCCGGCGAACATTTGCCTCAGCGCTCTGTCCTCGCCAGCATGTTTTCAGCCACGCTGGAACTGGCCCGTGATGGCGATGTGGATGTGCGCCAGAATGAGCATTTTACGCCGCTCTATCTGCGCGGCATAATGGAATCACAACAAAAGGGGGTTCACCATGACCCCGCTTGAGCAAGCTATGACAAACGAAACAGACAGCGCCAATGATACCGATAGCGTGCGGGATGCAGTAAAACAGCTCTCCTTTGCCTACCGTCGTTCAGCCAAGGCCCATAAGGATGCGCTTATATCTGGTAAAGACGTAAGTGCTGATGAACAAGATGAAGCCCCGTCTGTAACCCCGCTTGTGTCTACCCGGGATGAGCCACTCGACGAAATTATGATTGATGCTCTGCGCCGCGCCGAAGCGGTGCTATTTGCCTCCGGCCAGCCCATGAGCGCAGCTCAGATTGCTGAAATACTGCCGCCGGATGTTGAGCCAGCCGCGGTCCTGATGGAATTAAAGCGCACCTATGCCGGGCGCGGAATCAAGCTTGTCGAAGTAGCCGGAAAATGGCGCTTCCAAACGGCTGAAGATCTGTCGTTCCTGTTTGTGGAAGAACGCCATGTGCAGAAAAAGCTCTCTCAGGCCTCGCTTGAAACGCTCTCCATCATTGCCTATGGCCAGCCGGTCACGCGTGCAGAGATCGAAGCTGTACGCGGGGTGGCCGTGTCGAAAGGCACCATTGATGGTTTGCTGGAAACGGGCTGGATCAAAATTAAAGGTCGCCGCAAAACCCCCGGGCGGCCTGTCACTTTTGGTACAACGGAAAGATTTCTCGAACACTTCGGCCTTGAAGACCTTACCGTCCTGCCGGGAAAGGCAGAACTGGAAGCCGAAGGCCTGCTCTCAGATGTCATCCCTGACGATTTTGAGGCTGGAGAAATGCCTGGAATGGACGAAACAGATATTGATATGGGCAGCGAACCTGCACAAGAAACGGAGTTCGTCTCAGACTTTATCGGCCAGGAAACAGGCGATTAATACAGGCCCAGATATTACAGGCGCCATAATGCCCATTGAGGCGAAGGCTTATTCAGCGTATTATCGTAATAGATGTAGAAATGGAGGCCATTATGGGCTCAGTTGGACCCTTACAGATCGTAATCGTGCTGATCGTTGCCGTACTTGTTTTTGGTGGACGCGGACGTATCTCCTCGATCATGGGAGATATGGCTAAAGGCATTCGTTCTTTTCGGTCTGGTTTAAAAGAAGAAGATGAACCTAAACCAGTCGATAAGGATGATATGGTCGATGTTACTCCCGCCAAGGATGAGGCCAAATCCTCTTCCTAGACACACCGCTTTCGTAAGAGCGAGGAAAGGCACGCCCACATGTTGCCGGGTATCGGGTTTCAGGAACTTTTCTTTATTGGGATTATCGCGCTGGTTGTGGTCGGCCCTAAAGACCTGCCATTAATGATGCGAAAGCTTGGCCAGATTGTCGCCAAGGGGCGTGCCTTGGCCGGTGAGTTCCGCGCTGCGTTCGATGATATTGCCCGGCAGGCAGAGCTTGATGAACTGCGGCAGGAAATCGAAGACCTGAAGAATGCCAATGCTGTGAAGGAGGCCACTGATGAGATGCGCGATTTCGAGCGCGAAGTGAATGACCGCGTTATGCGTGAACAGGCAGAAGATGCCGCGCTGGCCAAACCAACCTCTGCGCCAATCGATAAACCAGATACATCTTCGGAGGTCTCTTAGATGAGTGCCGACGGACATCAAGAACCCGAGCTACTTGAAGATGGGACAGACGCGCAGATGGAAGACACCCGTGCGCCACTGCTCGAACATCTTTCAGAACTGCGCACACGCCTCATCATCATCATCATTGCGCTTGTTATCGGCGCAGGGCTTTGTTTTGGCTTTGCCGGACAAATC
Organism: uncultured Hyphomonas sp.; assembly: GCA_964443965.1. Taxonomy (GTDB): domain Bacteria; phylum Pseudomonadota; class Alphaproteobacteria; order Caulobacterales; family Hyphomonadaceae; genus CALLCD01. The sequence goes on from CAYUFN010000048.1 coordinate 4,544, forward strand.
TATAACTGGCTGATAGAACCTTTCGCAGCTGCGGCAGAAGCAGCTGGCAAGGAAACCCAGCTTGACCTTATCTTTACCGGTCCGTTGGAGTTTTTCTTCGTCAAGCTGAAGCTGGCTTTGTTTGCAGGTCTCTACATTGCTTTCCCGGTTATCGCCTGGCAGGTATACGCCTTCGTCGCGCCGGGCCTTTACAAGAATGAGAAGGGCGCGTTTTTGCCCTTTCTAATTATCACCCCGATCCTGTTCACGGCGGGCGCGCTCTTTGTCTATTATGTCATGCTGCCTTGGGTTGGCAGATTTGCTTTTGCTCAGGAGCAACTCGGCACAGATGGCCCAGCCAATATCAAACTCTTGCTTAGTGTGAAGGAATACCTCTCGCTGGTTATGGCTTTGATGTTGGCTTTTGGCCTGTCTTTTCTGCTTCCTGTGGTGCTGACCCTGCTTGGTCAAATCGGTATCGTCAGTGCAGAAACGTTGCGCGCAGGGCGCAAGTACGCCTTGTTGATCATTCTCGCCTTTGCTGCGTTTTTCACGCCGCCGGATGTTATTTCGCAGATTATTTTAACAGCGCCGGTTATGTTGCTTTATGAAGCCAGCATATGTTGCGTCGCTCTAATTGAGCGTGCTCGTGCGAAGGAAGACGCAGCCCGCGAAGCGGCAGGATAAGTAAAACCTTATCTAAGGCGCGCTTATGCCACGCCATGCGAGACAAATAATAAAGCTTAAACTCCCAATCCGCGGGGCGCTAATTTTGCTAATATTTCAATGTGTTCAGGCTGTGTCTTGATGATCTTTCTGGTGTCCAGGTCAAAGGTCACAGCCACCGCTTCGCTGGTCAGCCAAGGCGCGCCTGTGACCGGGTCAACCAGCCAGTGGACAAGCGAATGAAACTTTTCCTCTGCGCGCGCAAAAGAGGAATAGGCTTCAAATTGGTCACCAGCTTTGGGGTAGGCGTGGTAGATTAATCGGTATTCCAGCACAGCGCCGCCCGTGTGCAGATCACCTGCAGCCTTTGCGACCGCCATGCGCCAGTCATAAAGCAGGTTTGGGACGCTATCAGAAATACGCCCCATAAACCATTCGGTTCGCATACGTCCGTGTGGTGTGCAATGATAATCCGGCACCGTGCCGAAGCCAATACGCGGTGCGCCATTGGCCAGCGCAACGTCACGGCTGATTTCTTCTGTAGCGCGGCGTGGACCATCAGGCTTGATTGATCTCGGCGCGGTATCTTCGGGCGGCGTCTCTTTGAAGGTTTCAAGTGCTGCCCGTGTACGCTTGCTCCATGGGAAAGGGTGGCCAGACTTGGCTTCAGCATGGATCAGACGCGTGCGAAAGGCGGCAGCTGGGCGTCCGTCCGCATGGCGTAGTTCCTGATAGAGCAGGGCATCACATTCCGTCACATCCAGAACGCATGCATACATAATCAACGGCCGGCCGGGGTGTGTCTCTTTTATGAAGCGAATATGCTGATCCACCGGGATCAACGTCGAGAGAGAGCATGGCGCAAAGGCGCGTGGCATGTGAATGGCATGGGCAAATGCGCCCAGCCCTTCCATCATTTTTTCGACGTAGACACGGACATTCATATGCCCCATCTCGTCACAATCCCATTGATTGGCAGAGCCTTGCCAGAGCATTATCATCGTATCTGCCCTCCGGTGGGCGGGCCTACAGGCGACATGTCCGACAAGTGCCGTGCGCTTCGAGCATGGCATGGCTGATTTGGAAGCCGGCTGCTTTTGTTTCTGCTTCAATTGCGCTGGTGGTTGTGACTGCGTGCAACTCTTCTGCGCCGCCACATGTATCGCAGATTAAAAAGACCGCCGAGTGTGAATGACTGGCATGCCCGCACGCCACATAAGCGTTCAGGCTCTCAATCTTGTGGGCTAGGCCAACCTCCTGGAGGAAGTCGAGGGCACGGTAAATCGTGGGTGGTTTGGCCGAACCCTCGCCATCAAGATTGGCTAGCAGGTCATAAGCTTTTGCCGGTTCGGGCGATTCCAGCAGCAACCGCAAGACCTTGCGGCGAATACGGGTCAGCTTCTGCCCACGTTTTTTAGTTAAGAGTTCTGCTTCTTCCAATGCAGCCTCAAGCTCCTGAGGTGAACAGGGTCTATAAGCATGAACGTGCGGATCTGAATGTATATGTGCCATGAATTTATATGTCGGTGTTTTTATGCCATTTGTGAAGCCCCAAGCCACTTTATGTAGCAAAAACAGCGTAAACCAAATGCAATTAAGCGTTAACTGATTTGATCTATTATTTTAACAATCAGATAGATTATTGGATTGAACCGATGCCGTTAAAACTGTCATTAAAGCCTGGTGAGACATTTATATTAAATGGCGCTGTTGTGCGAAACGGCGAGAGGCGCGGGGTTTTATTACTTGAAAACAAGGCGCGTGTGCTGCGAGAGAAAGATATTATGCAGCCTGAAGAGGCAAACACACCTGCACGGCGTGCTTATTTTGCGATCATGCAGATGTATTTGACAGGTGAAACAGAAGGGCCAGCCTATGATCGCGTAATGCGTGCTCTGGCCGATCTTATCGCCGTGACACCTATTCCTGAAGAGCGCAAATTGGTGACAGAAATATCAGCTTATGTCGCCTCAAGTAACTTATACAAAGGCCTCTCAAGGTGTCGAAAGCTTGTCCAGCGTGACGATGCGCTCAAACTGGAGGCTGGATAATGTCTGCCCTTCGTTTGGTCACTGAAGAATTTGAACAGACATTTGATTTGGAAGAAGGCCTTGCCCAACTCGAACGCGGCGGGCCGCGTCCAGGGCTTTGCGTGGATCTTGGGCATGGTGCACTCGCAAGAGCTGACGGTGCTTTGGGTCAAGCGGGTTTAACCCAACGCTTGCTTGGGCACCGGCTTTTACTGGCGCTTGCAAAAGACCCTGCAAATGAGGGGCTGGAATTACCAGACCGTACATTAGACATATCTACATCCATAAAAGAACTGCTGGACCTGGCGCGACCTGAAAGCTAAGAGGCGGGCATGAACACGCCTGAACTTATATCGCTTTTTACAGCCAGTTTTGTTACCTTTTTCGTCTTGATTGACGCGATTGGTGTAGCCCCTATTTTTGCGTCCCTAACCGCAGCTGGTTCAGGAAGCTATCGGCGTAAGATGGCCATTAAAGCGACCATTGTTGCAGCGCTCATTATTTATGGATTTGCGTTTGGCGGAACATGGCTCCTCGATAGTATGCATATTTCGATAGATGCTTTCCGGGCTGCTGGT
>CAYUFN010000048.1:7806-19176 GCA_964443965.1 uncultured Hyphomonas sp.
GTGGTATCCTGCTGTTCCTGATTGCGCTTGATATGGTCTTCGAAAAGCGTACCGAGCGCCGTGAGAATCGCGCCGAGGATGTCATGGCAGATGATGAAGCCATGGAGGACATATCTGTTTTTCCGATTGGCATTCCAATGATCGCTGGCCCCGGTACAATTGCAACAGCTATGCTTTACATGTCGAACAGTATGTCATGGATGGAGAGTGGTGTGGTGCTTGCCGCTTTAGGGGCTAACCTTTTGTTGTGTCTGATCATCTTTATCGCTGCGGGGCCTATCGTGCGCGCAATGGGGGATAGCGTTGTTGGTGCTCTGACACGTATTCTAGGTGTGATCCTGGCGGCTCTATCAGTGCAGCTCATAATAGATGGTATAAAAGGTGCCTTTGGGCTTTAGTTGGTGATCTCCGCCTTAAAGAAGAACATCTTCTTGATGGGCACCGAACATTGCACGTTGCAGAACAGCAAATCCGCTAAGAAACAAAACAATCAGGGCTGACGCCAGCATCATGGCCCAGAGTATTGTTTGACGGTCCCAGTTCAGGCCGCCTGAACTGGTTATATGTAGTGCGGCTGGCCCGATCTGAGAGCTGAGCGCGACAGCGCGGTCACCGCCAGCCTGCGCGATGAGGCGGGCACGGCTAATATCCGTTGGTGATTCGACATGCTCAAGCAAGCTCAGGGCACCGCGTGGACTTGTTGAATCCACGATTTGGGAAATTTGCAAGAATTCTGGTCCGAGGCGGGCTGTTGCGTGTGTATCGATGCTTTGTGCAAAAGCATCCTGAACGCGCTTGGCGCGGATATCTAGAACTGCAACATCAGATAATGCGATTTCGAGATTTTGTGTCAGCGCTTCCTCGGGCAGGGCAGCCGCCATTCGCTGTGATAACAGGCGTGCATATTGTGGATGCAGTCGGTTTGAACGCCAAGCTGTTTTCAGCACTGAGGCTGCCTGAATTAGGCTTTCCGAACTAAGGCCTGTTGCTGAAGGTGGCGTCGCCATCGCAATGCCTGTCAATCTCATCTCAAAAGTACGTTGTCGGTTTCCGCGCATCCAATCTCGGCTGCGACTGACCAGGTCTTCAACTGTGCCAAGCACAGAAAATGTTGGCGTATGGGTCATGCTGGTAAGGCTTGAGGACAGCAGTGTGCTCGACGCATCAGCCAGTTCTACTGCAGTTGCTGGTTCTTCTTCCTGAAGTGTTATCAGTTCGGTGCCGCGCGGCTGTAGAGAGGTTTCATAGTTAACCCGAATATCACTTGGGACGAATAATAAGGCTGCGCGCAAGAGACGCTCGTCCTCACTTCCCAAAGGTTCAGCTGCGGCGGCTTCCAAAATCGCACGCTTATCACCAAGGCTTAGCATTTGAGGCGCGGCAAGCAGAAAGCCCCGAGCTGCTGACATGTTGCGGTCATCAAGCTCTGCGGCAATTAGGGCAGCCCACTTCTCACGGGCTTCAGGACCTTTTTCCTGTAAATTTTCAAAGGCGCGGTCAATTTCACCTCGTGTCTGGGAAAGTATCTCCGCAGTCGCCGGCTCATTATGTGGAACGCCGCCATAACCGGAAATGAGTAAGTTGGCTGCGATAAAGGGGATAACAAATATAAATATATTAAAAAGGGCAGACGCTAACCAATCGGAGCGACTCCCTGCATGAGACTGATAGCCTACCATAAATATTCGTCCAAAACTCTAAAATCTCACCCTTTTACATAAGGACATATAAACGGGGCGAAGATCAAGGGCTCCTGGTAATGTGAAGTGTTTTTATTTGTACTTTTTATCAAATTTATGCTTTGCAGGTGCCGTAACGGTCTAAGTGACCTTTAAAAGAAAACTAAGGTTTAGGTTTGCAACGGGGTTAATGGATTTTGCAAAATCTTTACCGAAGACGAAATGGAGACTGTTTAGATGACCGGATCTGAAAAAAGCGACATCGATATTCTGTCAAAAGATGAGCCGTTTATGAATGACAAACAGAAGAATTTTTTTCGCCTGAAGCTAGAAACCTGGAAGGCCGAAATTCTTGCAGGGTCCAAGACCACAATTAATAATCTACAAGAAGCCAGTTCAGCACTTCCTGATATTGTTGATCGTGCGTCTGCGGAAAGCGACAAGGCGCTGGAGTTGCGGACAAGAGATCGCCAAAGGAAGCTCATTTCCAAGATAGACGCAGCTCTAAGACGGATTGATGAGGGGACTTACGGCTATTGTGATGAAACAGGCGAGCCGATTTCACTTAGACGATTGCAAGCCCGGCCAACAGCCACACTGAGCCTGGAAGCTCAGGAGCGCCATGAGCAGCGCGAACGCACTTTGCGGGACGACTGAACAGCGACAAAGTTTCAACTAAAACGGCGTCCCTTTTGAAGAGGGACGCCGTTTTTCTATCACCCAACACCCGGCGTATATTCGTCAGTGTGTTCAAGGCAATAATGCCAGCTTCAAGATAACAAGCTCTTACTCAAACCCTGACAAAGCCTTGCCAGATGGATATTAAAATTAATAGCACGTGCAGTTTCTTTAAGAATCGGCCTCATTCGCGAAACTTCCTAATGTTTCATTAACCGTATGGGAACATGGTCTTTCATCTAGGCTCGAGACAATTATGACGACAAAGCTAAAACAAAAATTTGGCGGTCAATCTGCATCGCCGGACCTTGAGGGCGATAATTTTTCGGTCCCGACAGGCCGCGGCGTCTTGAGCGCGGCTGAAATTGCGGCTTTGTTGCGTCCTGATATTGCCGAAGATGCTTTCGAAGAGCCAAAAGACGTTTCCCCGCGCAACTTGAATAATTTTGAAGACGCTAGCACCGAGGCGCAGTCAGATTTAACAGATGATGCAGCTGCCTTGGCAGCTCGGATGACCTTATCTCTGCGGCGCGCCTGTCAGGTATCTGCAATTGTGAGCGTCAAGGATGCGCGCCATGCACCTTTATCGTATTTGGTCAGTCAGTATCAGGGCGAGCCTGTGCTTATTCTCTTCAGTGATCAGAGCGGTGTGCAGGTTGCAGGGCTAACACTTGATCGGCATCTGGCTATGGCCATTATTGATCGCGCATGTGGTGGGGGACACCGTACGCACCCAGCAGCGATTGTGCACGATTTGACAGCGCTGGATGAAATGATTCTTGAGGATGTGCTGCGCCCATTGGCACGCGCACTTGACCCAGGCTTTACGATTGCCTGTATCGAATTTAACCGAACAGCTGCCCATGCGCTTTTGCCACCCGGTAAGGCGATGCTGGCCGAGTTGTCATGCCAAATTGATGGCGTGGCGGGTAAAGCTGCTTTTGCACGGCTTGCCCAGCCAGCAGCTCTTGAAGATGCAAAGCACCAAAATGTGAGCAGGTCAGGGGCGTTGGAAACCACTCTTACAGCACGCATTGCCAGCCTGAATGTGCCCGTTTCACGCCTTTCAAACCTGAAAGCTGGATCAATGCTTTTGCTGGGGCTGCCGACAGACCAACCTGTCGAGTTACTCTCCGGTGGACATCAAGGAAAAGTCGTCGCCGAGGGTGACGTTGGCCGCAAAGGTAACCATGTTGCTGTGCGCGTCACGAAGCGCAAACCGCTCGACTAGACCCAACCAGGCCTGCCGAGCCAGTCGCTCATTGAGTTAGTGCTTATCCATATGCGCATCGACAGCAGCGATCGCATCAGCTTCAGGGTTGTCTCCTCGAATTTCTGCTTCTTTTTGCGCCCATAACCGCTTTTGATAATTGGTTGAGATAATATCAGTAATCACCAGTACGCCAATCACAAGATAAAAGCTGGCCTTGCTCATCGCTTCAATTTCAAAGCTAAATAGTTTCAAATGGGCCAAATGCGCCCCTTCGGTGACCAGAAGGACGCCAACCAGAAACAGAATGAAGAGGCCCAGCACCTCATACATACGATTCTTTTTCAGGAAGTCGGCAACATAATCGGCCATGAGCATCATCAAAATACCCGACGTAATAATCGCAATTGTCATAATGGCGACCTGATACTCCACGACCCCCGTGACAGGATCTTTGGTGTTGGCAATCGCCATAGCAGACAGAATGGAGTCAAAGGAGAAGACAAGGTTCATCGCTACAATCATAAGAATAGCTTGCGTCACCGATTTGGTTTTTCCGCCTTCTGAATGCTCGATATGCTCGACTGTCAGGAGGTGGGTAATTTCTTTAACCGCCGTGTAAATGATAAAAGCGCCCCCTAATAAGGTGACGAGCGCCTGAAGTGTAAATTCGCCCTCAATTATGTTTGCCAGGTGAATACCGAAGAGGGGCTTGGCCAGAGCGCCAAAAAGACTCACAATCACAACGAGTAGAACCACACGGAAGATCATCGCAAGACCAATGCCCCAGCGCCTCACCCTGGGGGCGTCAGCCTCGCCGACACGTTTGGACTCAATCGAGATATACAGCAGATTATCAAAGCCCAATACAGCCTGTAACAGCAACAGCATAAGCAGGGTGAAAATACCCGACGTGGAGAAAACTTCTGCAAATATTTCGGCCATCTTTCGCCCTTCCCAAATCAATAAAGTCAAAATTTAATAAGTGTGTTTTGCGCAGATAGAAAGGGGGCGCGTGCATTGCCAGCTTAACAGTGTCTCAATTGAAAGGGATGGATTTTCGCTTTCTTGCTGGCTTAACCTTCGTACTTTTCCTGTATTATGGCGCTATCGTTGAACTATTAGAGTGTCATTGGAAGACCCAAAAGTGCCTGAGCTTTCATCCCTTGAACTGTTTTATCCGTTCGCTCTAACACTGGTGGCGTGTGGATTTTGGAGCGTGTTTAAGCTGCGTCCGGAAATGCGGTCGGCATTTTGGTTTGCGATTTCGTTTGCATCTGGGGCCATGGCGTTTGGTGTTGAGTTCTTTCGGTTCGTTATCCCTGATCATACGCAAGCGCTCTTTGGGGCAAGTTTCTATAATAGCATGGCTGCCTGTTTTGTGATGGGGATCATTCTTCGCGCAAGCCGCAAGCCTCCCAAACTGGCGATTTTTTCGATTGCAGGGCTTAGTGCTCTGACAATTTGGATCTTATCCCTTTTAGATTTCCATATTTTGATACGTGTCTGTCTGGCGCAGTTTACCGCAGGTATGCTCTTATTGACGGCGCTTATTTACGGCAGGCAACGCGGTCAGACCTTAACTGATAAAGCCGTGCTGGGGATTGTATCCTTGATTACGATACTGCTTTTTTTACAGCCTATGATCGTGCAATATACGGTTGGGCTGCCATCAACAAATGCAGAATACGATGCATCTGTGCTCTTTTTGAGTATTGGGGCGATTACAACGGTCTCATCTATACTGACAGCAACGCTGCTTGTTCGTGAATATGTTATGGTCATTATCAATGAACTTAAAAGCATCGCCGCACGGGATAAGTTGACCGACATTCTAAATCGGCGTGGATTTGAAGAATATCTCCCCGAGATTATGGATTACGCGCGCGAAGGCGGGGCGGAGGTCGGGTTGATTGTCATAGATATCGACCATTTTAAGGCTGTTAATGACACATATGGGCATGGGTTTGGGGATGATGTTATCATCGCTCTTGGTCACATGCTAAGCGCGCACAAAGGTGATGACGGGCTTGCTGTCCGCTTGGGGGGAGAAGAGTTTTTGCTCGCGGTACCTGTGCAATCTTTGGATGAAGCCTGCGCACTGGCGGAACTTATTCGCCAGCGCTGGTCTCGCCAGAGCCATTATTTCCAGTCCTCCGAAGTGCGCTGCACAGCCAGCTTTGGCGTCTCGCTCCTGCGAGAGGCAGAATCGGTGAGTGCTGCCATATCACGCGCTGATCAAGCGCTATATGGCGCAAAGCAGACGGGGCGGAATAAAGTCCAGTCTGAAGCAGATTTGCAAGTTGCAAAGTTGAACTATGTCGCTGCGCAGATGCAGATGGCAAATCAGGGCAAGTTTGCAATGGACGCAGATAGCGACCCTGTCACCAAGAAGAAACGATAAAAGGCTTTTAGCCAGGTGCGCGTGTTTTCAGCGCGAGGGCGTGGAGTTCATCGCCATCATCCCCAACTTTGCCTTTGAGCGCCTTATAAACCATTTGATGCTGAGCAATGCGAGATTTCCCGGAAAATTGTGGGCTAACAATCTCTGCCTGCCAATGATTGTCGTCTGCGACGAGCGCTGTCAGCGTAATCTCTGCGTCCGGAAAAGCTTCAGCCAAATATTGCGTCAGTGTTTCGCGTGTCATGGCCATTGGCTTAGTCTCCTTTATCATTAGTGCCTTGCACATGGCGCGGGATGGCAGGTGCGTCAAGCCTTGGCAAAACCTGTCAGACAGGCCAGATAAGAGACTGCTGCACAGCGCGTGCACAAAAGGAGTTCTCAAGATGACCCGTATCTCCCCGCTGATACTATTTATGACCGCTTTCATACTTACCGCGTGTGAGGCAGGCACGCAGGCTTCTCAAACGCAGAAAACCGTTGAGACACCGGCTGAAACCGCAACTGATCGGGCAACGCCGCTACGCATTTTGGAGGTCTTGTCTGGCAATGATATGGGCGGGCGACAAACCGGCACGGAGGGGAATGCCAAGGCGCGGGCCTATTTGCTGGGTGAGCTAAAGGCACGCGAAGTTTGGCCGCTTAGGGGAGATTATCTGCATGAGTTCTCCTTTGAAAACCGGGATGGAGAGATGATGGAAGGGATCAACCTGGTCGGGATTATTCCAGGCAAAGCCGAAGGCTCTGGCAAGGTGCTCGTCGTGACGGCACATTATGACCATATCGGGACACGCAATGGCGAGGTGTTTCATGGGGCAGATGATAATGCGTCTGGCGTTGCAGGGGCGTTTGCCGTGATCGATCATTTTCAGGCAGAACCGCCAGAGCATGATGTGGTGATTGCCCTGCTTGATGCTGAAGAAATGGGCTTGCAGGGTGCCCGGGCTTTTTTAAAGGACCAGATTGTCGAGACAGGTTTGATCGGGCTGAACATAAATTTTGATATGCTCTCGAAGAATGACAAGAACGAGTTATACGCGGCAGGCGCATGGCATCGCCGGGTTCTGGAGCCGCTATTAAATGCGGTAGCCGCTGAAGCTCCCGTCGGTCTAAAACTTGGCCATGATGACCCTGCGCTGGGTCAGGATGACTGGACATTACAATCAGACCATGGGCCGTTTCATCAGGCGGGGATTCCATTCGTCTATTTTGGCGTAGAAGACCATGTCGATTATCATCGGCCTACCGATACGTTTGACCGCGTGCCGCAAGACTTTTTCCTGCGTTCGATTGAAACGGTCGTGATGGCGGCTGAAAAATTTGACGCTGAGCTTGGGACGATCGCGGCGGCGGAATAAAAGTCTGACAACATAAAAAAAGGCGGCCTCGTTTTAAAGCCGCCTTTCCTTACAAATTGTAGGTGCAATTTTACCAACCGCAGGTGCGGCCTTCGTTCTCTTCTTTCAAGTATGTCACCAGCGGTGCGAAATATTCAGCCATGGCAGAGCCATCCATCTGGCGAACACCAGTAAAAGCTTCCAATGCATCAGGCCAAGGCTGCGACGCGCCAAGCTCCAGCATATCGTTAAAGCGTTTGCCAACGTCCTTATTATCATAGATAGAACAACGGTGGAGTGGACCATTCCATCCGGCTTGCTCGCATGCAGCCTTGTGGAACTGGAACTGCAAGACATAACTCAGGAAATACCGCAGATAAGGCGTGTTGCCTGGAATATGATACTTCGCACCAGGATCAAATGCATCTGCCGGGCGTGGTCCCGGTGGAAGAATGCCCTGATTGGCAAGGCGAGTGCTTACCCAGCTATTATTGTATTCGCCAACCGGCGTTTCTCCGCGCAAAACACCCCAGCGCCAGCTATCAACAGAATAGGCAAAGGGCAGGAAGGCAATCTTGTCGAGCGCAGTGTTCATCAGCAGGCCAAGATCGGCTTCTGCTGCAGGCTCTTTGTCGATCAGACCGATGGATTTAAGATAACTTGGCGTGATCGACAGCCCGACAAAGTCGCCAATCGCTTCGTGGAACCCATCATGCGCGCCATTCTTGTGCAGAAAGTCCTGATCTTTATAGGCGCGTTGGTAATAATTGTGGCCCAGCTCATGGTGGACCGTATAGAAATCTTCGGCATTCACCTCTGTGCACATCTTAATACGGATGTCTTCTTCATTATCGAGATCCCAGGCCGATGCATGGCAGACAACTTCACGGTCGCGCGGGCGCGTAATTTGGCTGCGTTCCCAAAAGGTCTCGGGCAGTTCGCGAATGCCAAGGGAGGAGAAAAAACCTTCCCCCTGTTTGACCATTTGCAAAGCGTCAAAACCTTTCTCTTCTAAAATAGCTGTCAGATCATAGCTCTCGGCTGACACATCTGGCGCGACAATATCATAAATGCTCGACCATTGCTGCGCCCACATATTGCCAAGCAGGTCAGCACGGATCGGCCCGGTGGCGGCCTGTACCGCGTCGCCATACTCTTCGTTCAGTTCAGCGCGGACATAACAGTGCAAGTCTTCATAAAGCGGCTTGACCTGTCCCCAGAGGCGCTCGACCTCGGCAGACATATCCTGGGGACCCATATCATAATTGGAGAGCCACATATCAGCGACATTATCAAAGCCTAGCTCTTCTGCACCTTGATTTGCAATTTCCACCATGCGTGCATAATCATCACGCATCACCGGAGAAACCGTGCGCCAGCCCTCCCAGACGGCCTTAAGCTCAGCCGGATCACGGCTTGTTTCGATAATGGTTGAAAGTTGGTCGAGGTTTAAATCCTCACCTTTATAATTGAAGGTGCCAGTGGCATAGGTGCTGTCGAGCTTTGTGGTGATGCCGGCCAGCTCATCTGCGATCTCTTTGCCCGATGGCGCAGGGATTGTGATGCCCGCGCGCAAAATCTGAATTTTGCGTGCAAGATCAGCTGGTAGCGCGAGCCCTTCAAATTGCTTCGTGCCATTGGCCAGGCGCACAGATAGTTGGGTCGATTCTGAGCCCGCTTTAGCCGCCAGCCAGTTTGTATCATATGTGATGTTTGTAGCCTGGTTCCAGAAGACACGGCCAACATATTCGCTATTTTCGGCAAGTTCTGCCTCAGCTGCCGCGATGTAGTCACGGGCACCTTCAACTGTTTTAGGGTAATTGGCTTCACCGGCTGTTTGGACGGCTGTGGAGGGTGTTTCAACGCTTGCGGTTTGACCGCAGCCTGAAAGCGCGAGCGCAGCCAGCATAGCCGCTGTCATCATCATTTGGCGTTTCATAAGGTGTTCCTTTTCATTATCTGGCGCGGGTAAAGCCGACCCAGAAATCTATGCGCGTAGAAAAGCGGTATTGGGCCGCTGGGTCAATGCTTTTGCATCAGATCTGATATCTGTCGTCTGGCCCTTGACGGCACCAGCTTTGTGCCGTGTAGACGAATAAAATCAACAAGGAGCCCAACGATGAGCGATTCAATTTCCTACATGCTGAAAACTTCAGCCACGCAAACGCTTGGCGCGATGGCGAGCATTCTGCAAAAAGGCGCTGATCATGCCGCTGCAATTGAGGTTGAAGAAAGTGTATTCTTAAATCACCGCCTCGCGCCAGATATGTTTCCGCTGACCCGGCAGATTCAAATCATGACCGATACAGTCGCACGCGGCGGGGCACGCCTTGCCGGGCTGGAAATGCCAGAGACACCAGACACCGAAACCAGCTTTGCCCAATTGATCGCCCGCTGCCATGAGCGCTTGACCTATGTGCAAGAGCTGAATGATGCATCGCTTAATGCCAATGAGCTGACTGTGCTGGAAATCCCGCTTGGGCCGATGACGGTGAACTGGGAAGGGCGGCAATATTTGGCGACCTTCGTGCTGCCAAATTTACACTTCCATGCCGCAACCGCTTATGGCCTGCTTCGTGCGCAAGGTGTGAAAATCGGCAAGCGAGACTTCCTGCTTCCGGGCTAGTCAACCGTATCGCATATCTTGGATGTATCAGACCTGTTTCAACATTTTTGGAACAGAACGCTCCTTTGCGCGTCATTTAAGGGAACGTAAATACAAAAAGGAGATGACAAATGGCCGATCTGAAACGCGCTAAAGAAACCCCAAAAGAACAGCTCTATGATGTGCTCGAAAGCTTGAAAGCAGGCATGTTGCGGCTGGAGGGGTCCAAGCTGCACTCCCAGCCAATGGCCCACCAGTTAGACCGTGAAGAGGGTCGCCTGATCTTCTTTACCGAGAAAGACAGTGAACTGTCGAAAGCCATGACAGGTGATGACACAGCTCACTTTACGATCATCGGGGAAGACCAGGACTATCATGCCTGCATGTGCGGCCCCGTCACAAAGACAACGTCGCCTCACATTGTTAAAGAGTATTGGTCGCCAATTGTAGGCGCATGGTTTGAAGGCCCTGAAGATCCACGTCTCGCCGTGCTCGTTATGTCGCTAAAAGATGCCTCAGTCTGGGCTTCAACAGATAGCAGTCTCAAATTTGGTTGGGAAATTGCCAAAGCACATATAACCAGCAGCAAGCCAGATGTTGGTGTGCAGAACGACATAAGCTTCTAAGCAAGGAATGCTTGAAGTGCAAGAAAAGCCGTTTCGGTCCGGAGCGGTTTTTTCGTGGGGGGGGTGATTAATCCACCTTGCTCATATAAGTCGGCAGCCAGCCTTCATTCGCTTCGCGTAGGCGGGAGAGGGGGAGTGAAATCCTACTGGAGGAGAATTCTTCTTCTATGATTTTTATAGCTGGGGCCCCATTGGCGGCGATCTCTCCTAAAAGAGCTTCAGAGTATGAGCCATCACCCGTTATTCTAATCCTATTAGACTTGGCTAAATTTAGTATTTGTTTTGCGTATTCGCTGCCGCAGCTGAGTACATAACGGCCAGCGTCTTCGCCAAACAAGACCATCTTCCAGTTTGGAAATTGACCACCAAAATCATCATTGGCCGGATCGTCGAGGGTTACATGGAATTCTAAATTACTCGCCAACGCCATTTCTGCCACCGCGCATGCAATGCCCCCATCGCTTACATCATGCACGGCGTTGACCAAACCCTGCTCAATCAGGGAGCGTACAAAATCAGCGTTACGCTTCTCGATCTCTAAATCTACAGGCGGGGGCGGGCCGAGGGCGTCGCCTTCAAGGCCCAATATTTCCCGGGCATATAGCGAGGCTCCAAGATGACCTTTGGTTTCACCAATCAGGATCAACACATCCCCAGGCTGCGCGCCTTTTAGCGTCGCAATCTTGGACACATCCTCAATCAGACCAACCCCGCCGCACACGGGCGTTGGCGGAATGGCCACGCCATCGGTCTCATTGTAAAGCGAGACGTTCCCCGACACGACCGGAAAATCGAGCTGTTTGCAAGCCTCGGCCATGCCCTCAATCGCCTTAA
>CAYUFN010000049.1:0-18841 GCA_964443965.1 uncultured Hyphomonas sp.
TTTCCCAAAAAATAAGGTTAATCTGGGGTTGGACCTTCAGGGCGGTGTGTTTCTACTCATGGAACTCGACCCTGAAGAAGTCCTGCAGAACCAGATGAACAATGCAGCAGCAGATGTGAACAGCGTTTTGATTGAAAACCCGTTGATTGCCAGTACACGCAGCGTTGTGCCCGGCGGAGCGGGCGTGATGACGATCGATTTGAAGAATCCGGCAGAACTGTCAGAGGCCCTCAAGCGCATCAATACAGTGAATTCAGCGATTGAAAACACAATTAGCGGTGCCAAGACCTTCAATATAAGTGATGATGGCAATGGACTGATCACGATGCGCATGACAGACGCTGCGCGCGAAAATTTCATTAAACGTGCACAGGCGCGTGCAATGACCATTGTTAGCCGCCGCGTTGACCCTAATGGGGTCTCTGAAATTACTGTTGTGCCGCAAGGGGAAAACCGCATCATTTTAGAGGCGCCGGGCGAGGATGACCCACAGCGTTTAAAAGAGCTTCTAAGTCAAGCTGGCCGGATGACGTTTAACATTGTCAGCGATGATTCAAATGCGCTTCGGACAGCTATTCAAGGCCGGGTGCGCCCAAGCATGCAGGTGCTTTATGATGACCTTGGGACACCTTACCTTGTTGAAAAGCTTTCGCGTATTAATGGCGATGAAATTGCTTCAGCCTCTCAAGGTAACGATCCCGATGATAATAGCCCCGTGGTAATTTTCCGATTGAACAGTAAGGGAGCAAAGAAATTTGGGCAGGTGACGTCCAACTTTGTAGGACGGCAGTTTGCAATTGTCCTGGATGATAAGGTGATGTCCGCACCGCGCATTAATGAGCCGATCTGGGGCGGGAATGTTCAGATTAGTGGCAGCTTCACAATACAGGAAGCAACAGATCTGGCAGCAATTATTGAGGCTGGGGAATTGCCCGCGAAGCTTCAATTTATTTCCGAGCGGACAGTTACAGCGACTCTTGGGGAAGACTCTATTCGTGCTGGGACGGCGGCTTCTATCATTGGCCTTATTCTTGTTGCAGTCTTTATGATTCTGGCCTACTCGCGGATTGGCGTATATGCAGTTGCCTCGCTTGCGATCAACATTATTCTTATTCTCGGCGCATTGTCCGCGATTGGGGCTACACTGACGCTGCCAGGTATTGCTGGTATTATTTTGACAATTGGTATGGCGGTAGATGCGAATGTACTTGTTTTCGAGCGTATTCGTGAAGAAACGCGGGCTGGGCGCGGGGCGATGAGTTCTGTGCAAGCTGGTTATGAAAAAGCATTGTCTACAATTCTTGATGCGAACATAACAACTTTCATTGCCGCGGCTATTTTGTATGCGCTTGGATCTGGCCCCGTGAAGGGGTTTGCCGTGACACTGGCCTATGGGATTGTGACATCTGTCTTTACCGCTTTTGTTGTCACCCGCCTCTTTACTGCGCTTTGGCTTAATCGCGCCAAGCCCAAGAAACTGAAGCTTTAGGAGCTGCCATCATGTTTATGAAATACGTTCCCGATACAACCAAGCTAGGTTTCATGAAGCTGAGGATGCCGACGTTTATACTCTCCATGGCTGCGATTGCGGTGTCCATAGTTTTGATTTTTACCCAAGGCTTGAACCTGGGTATCGATTTTAAAGGTGGCGCAACAATTGAGACGGCCAAGCCAGTAGGTGTGGAAATTGAAGATGTGCGCGGCTACCTTGGTGGCTTAAATCTTGGCGAACTGACTATTAATGAAGCGACCGGGACAGGCGTAAATGCCGAACCTGTAATCGTGATAAAAGTGGCGACTCAAGACGCCACGGAGACACTTGACGAAGAAGCTGCAACGCAGGCTGCAACGGATTCTATCCTCAACAAGCTTGAAGAAGAGTTTGGTATTCCGCAGGCTGATTTTTTGAAGCAACGTGAAACAATTGGGCCGAAAGTCTCCGGTGAACTTTTCCGGTCAGGTATTATTGCGCTCGGCGTGGCCTTGGTATTGATGCTTGCCTATATATCCTTCAGGTTTCGGTGGCATTTTGCACTGGGGGCCGTTGCAGCGCTTGTGCATGATGTGATCTTAACGATAGGTGTTTTCTCTGGTTTGCAACTTGAGTTTAACCTCTCAACCATTGCAGCTCTCTTGACGATTGTCGGCTATTCGATGAACGATACTGTGGTTGTTTTCGATCGCGTGCGGGAAGAGAACCGCAAGTATAAAAAAATGCCAAGTCGTGAGCTTATAGATCTATCGCTGAACGGTACGTTGTCACGGACTTTATTGACATCTGGAACAACGCTATTGGCGCTTCTGGCTATCTTTATTCTGGGTGGTCCAGTTCTGCGCGGGATGTCGTTTGCACTGATTTGGGGGGTTATTGTGGGGACGTATTCATCAATCTTTGTGGCCTCTTCATTATTATTGGCGCTACCAGATGATTGGAGGCGGGCTAACAAGGTTGCCGCTGGCGATGTGCCAGGCTTTCAGGCACCAAGCTAAGATAGAAAATAACAATATTAAGAAAACAATAGCCCCGGATTTTTACATCCGGGGCTATTGTTTTAGTAATTTAGAGTTCGGGTGCGTTTCAGGCTACTCGCCTTTGCGATAGGCCAGCGGTAAGTCTCCACCATCATCGGTCAGGTCCAGGTAGCGGTCACGCAGCCGTGTCTGTCTACTTTCAAGTGGTTGTATTTCTCCTGCAATAATTACGGTGGTTGGTGCAGAGGTGACCTCTAGCGGGTCGCCATCCCATATTACGAGGTCTGCTATGGCTCCTGATTCCAGTCGTCCAAGGTCAGAGCGCCCATAAATATCGGCAGGGATAGATGTCATGGCTTTTATTGCATCAGCTTGACTAACACCGTTTGCGACAGCATTTCCTGCTGCCTGAAGGACAAGCCGTGCTTGATGGCCATTATCGCCTAGATTGGCAAACGCCGTTTTTACGCCAGCGGTAATTAACCTTTCGGCATTAAGTTGTGTGGCGGCTAATTTTTCAAAGCTTGCGGGTAGATTATCCAATGGGTCAATTATGACAGGGATATCAGCCGCAGCCAGTTCATCAGCGACAAGCCAGCCTTCTGTGGCACCGATAACTGCAAAATCAAGTGTTGGGTTATCATCTGCAAACTTTATCAGGCGGCGTATATCACTTGCGCGATGTACGCTAACGAGAATGAGCTGTTGGCCGCGTGCAGCTGGCGCGAGCGCTTCTGCATCGACCCGGTTCAAGGCGCCCCCCTGCGGGTTAGTGATGTAACGTGCGGTCAAACTGCGCGCATCATCCAGAGCGGCCTGAAAGGTTGTCCAAGAGGCCGTGCGAGAGCCGCCTGTACGCTGCGCGCCGCCTTCTCCGAGCGTGATATACTGGAAGGTATATTCCTCCGTAATGGAATTTGGGGTTCCGCTTGTATCAGCAATAAAACCCTGACCCGCGAAGAGGGCGTTTCCATGTCCCGGCGCGACAGCCATGCGCGTGACGCCTTCAATGCGCGTGACAGGCACGCTCGTGGCTGACGGGTTGAAAGCATCAGCAGCATTTAGCGCCGCTGAGTAAGTGCTTTCACTAGCCGATGTGTCGTTGGTGGAGGCCTCAGCCCCTACCTCGACAAGACCTACGCGGGTAAAGGGTGTAAAGATACCCGGCGTTACCCAACGACCGTCAGCATCAATCAGAATAGCATCACCCGGAATAGCAAGCGTATCGTCGCCGATTGCGGCTATTTCATCATCAACAAGAATGACGACACCATTTGCGATAGGTTCATTATCAATGCCGGTCCAGATCGTGCCACCACTTACCGCGATTGTTTCTGCGATAGCTGTGCCTGACATTAGGGACAGAATAGCAGTGCTTGTGAGAAGTTTGCGGATCATTTGCGATCTCCTTCGCCGGGCTGGCCCAGCTCAAAATCAGTAACGGGTAGCAGAGTGTCATCATTAAGGTCGTAGAGTTTGGCCCCATCGATAAAGACTTGCTCGGCTTTTGTGTAAATACTGAAAGGGTCCCCTGACCAGATGACAACATCTGCGGCCTTACCAACCTCCAATGATCCCGTTTCTTCAAAGATACCAAGTGATTTGGCTGGATTGGCGGACAACCATGTCCAGGCATCAGCCATTGAGATATCCAGGCCAGCTCTTTTGCCATCACTCCAGGCTTTGGCCGCTTCATGGTTCAGGCGTTGAATGCCAACATCACTGTCAGAATGAACGATGGCGCAGGCCCCCGCATTGTGAACCATAGGCAGGTTCTCACGAACACCATCATAGGCTTCCATCTTAAAGCCCCACCAGTCAGCCCAGATAGAGGCACAGACGTCATTTTCAGCAAGCTTATCTGCAATTTTGTAGGCTTCGACACCATGATGGAAGGAGGTCACCTTGTAACCAAATTCCTTGGCCATATCCATGACCTGTACCATTTCATCAGCGCGGTAACAGTGCATGTGTACAAGTATATCTCCGGCCAGAACGCCAGCTAACGTATCCATTTCCAAGTCTCGCGAAGGTGGATCACCACCATCCTCGGCGTACTTGTCCCATTTGCGCTTATAGTCTTGCGCCTTGGCCCATGTTTGACGGTAACCGGCAAAGTTGCCCATGCGAGAGCCCGGGGCTTGGCCACGGCCACCATAGACGCGCTTTGGGTTCTCACCGCATGCCATTTTTAACGTGTATGGCGCATCCGGGAATTTCATGCCTTGTGCAGTGCGGGAGGGAACGTTTTTCAATATGACGCCTCGTCCGCCAAAAAGGTTTGCAGATCCGGGTAAAATTTGCATTGCCGTTACGCCGCCAGCAAGGGCGCGGGTAAATCCCGGATCTTGTGGCCAGATACCGTGTTCAGCCCAGACTTCTGCTGTTACAGGGGCTGTAATTTCATTCCCATCTGCATGGGCATTCACACCAGGGGAAGCATAAACACCGAGATGGGAATGGTTGTCGATAATTCCGGGGGTCACCCACTTTCCATTAGCATCAATTGTGTCGACACCATCAGGCACCTCAATATCTTCGCCTATGGCACTTATGCGGCCACCTTCGAGTAAGAGAGAGCCGCCTTCAATCCTACCACCGATACCGTCAAGGATCATAGCATTGGTGATGACAACTGTACTGGAGGCTCTTGGCTTATAAGTTGAAGGGTAGGGGTCTTTATCGATAACAAATCTTTCGCTGTCATCTGTCGATCCTGCGCTATTTCCGCCTGAGCAGGCAACGAGCAACAGGGCTGCGCCACCAAGAAATACAAGTGAGTGTCTTTTCATTACGTTCTACCATCTGAAAGCCTACTTTAGTTTGATTAGAAAAGGAATGACCATAAAGGCAAGTCATTTCCCTTAATATGCGAGGCTTAAACCAAAAAAGCCCCGGTAATTTTTACCAGGGCTCTCTGTGAAAAGTTTTGAGGATATTCTTAGACGGGGTTTCCATCAGCATCCAGTTCAACAATATCATAGCCGAGTTTCTGAAGATCAGGGAGGATTGTTGCCTTGTCACCAACGACGACGATTGTCATGTCTTTTGTATCAAGATGCTTGGCCGCAAGCGTGTTAATTTCGTCCGCCTCTATGTTTTCCAGGATTTCATTTTGCTCGTCCACAAAGCTTGCCGGTAAATTGTAAGTCAGGATGTTTGAGATAAAGCCGAGCTTCTGCAAAGGTGTTTCATATTCACGTGCATCGCTTTGGCCGATTGCGTTCTTGGTGAATGCCAGTTCATCTGCTGTGATACCTGTCGCTTGGTATGCGTTGATCTCATTTAGAAATTCGGTGATTGAGGCGGCTGTGGAGTCTGTACGGACACCAGCTTGTGCTGTGTAACTACCGCGGCTTTCACCTCCTCTGAAGAATGACCGTGCTCCATAGGAGTAGCCTTTGTCTTCACGAAGGTTCAAGTTAATACGGCTATTGAAAGCACCGCCAAGCACGAAGTTCATCAGGCCAGCGCGATAGTATTCGCCTGTTGCATCAAAAGGTAGTGCGCGTTTCCCGATACGGATTTCAGATTGGGCTGCCCCCGGCTTATCGATCAGATAAAGTGTATTTGCTTTCAAAGCAGGGAAAGGCTTTGTTGTAGGTTCTTCAATCGCTTTGCTTTCCCATTCTCCAAGTTTGGAGAGCTTGTTCGTTAGCGCAGCTTCAGAAAGGTTACTTACAGCAATAACTGAAGCGACAGAGGCAGAGTAATTTTGTGCATAGAACGTTTTGACATCCTCAAGCGTAATGTTTGTGACGGTTTCCTCTGTCCCGGTGTTTGGATATGCAAAGGCATTCTGCTCGCCATATAGAACTTTATTGTAAACAGCGCTTGCGGTAACGGCCGGTTGGGATTTGGCGTTTCTGATACCTTGAATTGTTTGCCCTTTAAGGCGATTGAAGTCGGCTTCATTAAATGCAGGCTGAAACAAGCGCTCCATGGCAATGGCAAGCGTTTCATCAAGATTATCGGTCAGTGAACGAATCGTTATCGTGGTGAATTCATCATTCGACCCGACATTAATGAATGAACCAAGTTTCGCCAGGCGATTGGCTAGTTCTTCATTGGTTGAAACTTTCGTTGCTTCGCCCAGCATGGACGCGGTCATCGCGGCTAAACCCAGCTTGTCGAGAGGTTCATTTCCCTGGCCCACTTGCAAACGAATCCGCATGGCTGTCGTAGGTGTTTCTGCGTTGGCAGCTCCGAGAATTTGAACGCCATTGGAAAGCTCGCCTCGCCAAATAGCGGGCACTTCAATAGACAGGTCGACATCTGAAGCGGCAGGTTGGATTGAGCGATCAAAAGTATCCTCGGCAATACGAAGATCCAACCCCTCAGCATCCGGAGAGTCTGGAATTGTGCGTTCGTACCGCTGCCATGTGTCAGACTTTGCGATAGCATCAATTTGCCCTTTAGGCACAATCGACATGACTACGGCTGGCTTATCTTTGATATATTTTTCATAAACGCGAACAACATCGGCCTTTGTGACGTTTTCATAGCGTTCCAGATCTTTTTGGATGTAGTTGGCGTCATTGGCGAAGGTTTGATAGGCGGCCAATTGGCTTACTTTGCCAGAAACACTTTCTAGTCTGAAAATCATGCTTGAAACGATGCCAGCTTTGACTCGCTCAAGATCATCATCTTCAACGCCGCGCGTTTCAAACTCTGTCAGGGAGGCTCTGATAATGCTATCAAGCTCAGCCATGCTTGTTCCAGAGGCTGGATTTGGTAGGGAAAGCAATGTGAATGAGCAGGCCAACTCACGACACTGATGTGTTGCTTGCGCCTGAACGGCTTTCCCGTCTCTTACAAGGTTTTTGTACATCAATGATGTGCGGCCTTGACCGATAATAGAGTTTAGTACATCTAGGGGAGCTTCGTCAGGGTGACGCGCGCTCACCGTCGGCCACGCCATATAGAGTAGCGGTAACTGGACATTGTCCTCAAGAGAGATGTATCGATCTTGATCTAGTGTTACAGGTGTTGGGACCGGGTCTGAAACGGCCGGACCTGTTGGAATCGATCCGAAATATTTGGCGACTTGTTCGAGTGTCTCTGTCTCATTGATCCGCCCGCCAATTGTCAAAGTGGCATTATTAGGTCCATACCAGCGCAGGAAGAACCTTTTCAGATCATCTAAATCAGCCCTGTCGAGATCTTCAAGGTAGCCAATGGTTGACCATGAGTATGGGTGGCCTTCTGGGAACATTGCTTCGCCAACACGCTCAAACAATAGTCCATAAGGGGCGTTATCCACGCGCTGCCCGCGCTCGTTCTTGACTGTTTCCCGCTGAACTTCGAATTTTTCCTGCGTTACAGCATCCAGCAAGAAGCCCATGCGATCAGCTTCCAGCCATAACATTTTTTCCAGCTGATTGGCCGGCACCGTTTCAAAGTAGTTTGTGCGGTCTGAATTGGTTGTCCCGTTGAGCGTGCCTCCAGATTCTGAGATGATCTTAAAGTGCTCTTCATCGGCAACATTTTCTGACCCCTGGAACATCATGTGTTCAAAGAAGTGAGCAAAGCCTGATTTCCCAATATCCTCTCGGCCCGAACCAACTTCATAAGTCACATCAACATGCACAAGCGGATCTGAATTATCTTCGTGTAAGATAACGGTTAGACCATTTGGTAAGCGGTATTTCTTATATGGAATAACGATAGAGTCGCTTGTTTGTTCGACGGTTTCAATGAGTTCAAATCCGCCGGGTAAATCGGAGGAAGATGTTTGAGCATAAGCAGGGGCCGTAGTTTGGCCTGCAGCAGCGGTATCTTTAGATTCGCATGCACCGACCAAGAGTACGGCCAAGCTGACTGATAGGAGGAGAGGTTTACGCATCAAAAAGCACCTTTATCTATAGACTGACACTCGCCAGTTAGGGGAAATTTTAGTTTCTTTTAAGGAAGGCTTTTTTATTTGGCTAGCCTTTAGCAATAAAATTTTGTTGAGAAACGATCAATTTTTTAACTTTGTATCACGTTTTAGGTGTTTGCGTGGGTTTTAATTCCTACACTTTCTCTGCAGAAATCCTTAGCCTCAAGTAAGAAGATGTGTAGCTGCCTGATCAGCATAATAGGTAATGATGCCCGAAGCACCTGCGCGTTTAAGGCTTAGCAAGGCTTCCATCATGACGCGTTCACCATCAATCCAACCATTCTGGCTTGCCGCCATTATTTGAGCATATTCACCGGATACTTGAAAGGCAAATGTTGGAAGACCGAACCCTTCCGAGACGCGCTGAATGATGTCGAGATATGGAAGGCCAGGCTTGACCATAACCATGTCTGCTCCTTCAGCTATGTCCATTGCAACTTCGCGCATGGCCTCATCGGTGTTCACAGGGTCTTGCTGATAGGTGCGTTTGTCGCCTTTAAGCGCAGTGGCAGAGCCAATGGCGTCACGATAAGGGCCGTAAAAGCCGCTGGCATATTTAGCAGCGTAAGAGAGGATAAGGGTGTTTGTATGGGCTGCACTTTCGAGTGCTTGTCTTATGGCTCCTATGCGGCCATCCATCATGTCTGACGGGGCAACAACATCAGCGCCAGCTTGCGCTTGCAGCAAAGCCTGTTTAACCAGCATGTCGGTTGTTTCGTCGTTCAAAACATACCCTTCGGCATCTATAAGGCCATCATGCCCGTGGCTCGTATAGGGGTCGAGGGCTACATCGCAGATTATACCAACATGCGGGGCGGCTGATTTGATTGCGCGAATGACCTGTGGAATGAGACCGTCAGGGTTTAAGCTTTCAGACCCTTCTGGGTCTTTCAAAGCTGGATTGATATGCGGGAAAATAGCAACCGCAGGAATGCCAAGTTCTTGTGCACGGGCGGCGGCTTTTGCGGCCTCAGCTACATTCAATCGATTAATCCCTGGCATGCTTTCAATGGGAATATGAGGTGTCGTTCCGTCATGTACGATAAGACTCCAGATCAGGTCGCTTGGCACCAAGGTATTCTCAGCGGTAAGGGCGCGCACCCAAGGAGCCTGGCGCACGCGCCTTAAGCGTGTCGCAGGAAAGTTTTGAAGGAAGCTTGATCTCGTCATCTGCTTTCTTTGCCATTCTTGCTCTCATTTGTCATTAGTCCAAAGTCGCTATCCTTACAGAAAGCGCGACCTTAGCGACCGCCTGACGGATCGGCGCATAAAACATCGTTTGGTTGTATCGAGCATTTTGGATTGTTCCTGCTCAATGCCCAGCATCCAATCTACAAGCTTTCTTCTGGGCAATTCCTTGAAGCCTAAAGAGGCGTAAAACGGAGCATTCCATGGAACATCACGAAATGTAGATAGCACAACAGAGCTGCACTTATTGTTTTCAGCCAGAAGGAAAACGCGTTGAACAAGCCGTCTGCCGATGCCTTTGCGCCCATGTTCAGGAGTGACGGACAATTGATGCAAATATAGATAGGGTGCAAAAATTTGGCAGAGCGCAAACCCAACTGCGCCAGCCTTGTCGGCGGCCACAAGCACCATTCCGGTGTTTATGGCATCTGTCAAAATTGGAACAGGGATACTTTCAGGAATGGTCGCCATGCTCGGTATAAGACCAGTCGGGCGAAAAAGCTCAGAGGCCGCGCGATCAGCAGCTATGAGGTTTGGTATATCAAGTGGCTTACCAAAGCGGATCGTATATTCTTCAGGCTTAGTCATTAGTGAAACCATACTGCTGGCGAGACCGATTGCTTTGTCACGGTTTGAAATCTAGGTGGCACCTGCGGCTAGCCAGTTTGCAAGTATTGTATGGCCATGCTCGGTTAGTATACTTTCTGGGTGGAACTGTAAGCCAAAAACGGGTCTACTTTCATGGCGGAATGCCATTATCTCGCCATCCTCGGTAAAGGCATCGGTTATCAAATGGTCGGGCAGTCCTTGTTCCTGGACGGCGAGAGAGTGATATCTGACAACATGAAAGCTTGGTGGCACGCCCTTAAAAAGAGGACCGTTAGAGTGATGGATTTCAGACCTTTTTCCGTGCCTGATTTCCTTTGCTGTGATGACCGAACCGCCCAGCGCCTGCCCAATCGATTGATGTCCAAGACAGACACCCAGAATTGGCAAAGTTTCGGGCGCGCTTGAAACAATATCCATACATATACCAGCCTCATTAGGTGTGCAGGGACCGGGCGAAAGTACGATACCGTCGGGAGTGAGTGCCAGAGCTTCAGAAGCAGTCATAGCATCATTACGGATGACCCTCGTTTGCGCGCCAACTTCATGCAGATAGTGGACTAAATTCCACGTAAAACTATCATAATTATCTATAACCAGTATTTGCGGTTTTGACTGACTCATTGGTCAAACTCATAAATAGATGCAAGGCTTGCGGCGCGCTTCAGGGCACCTGCTTTATGCATGGTTTCGTCAAATTCGTATTGTGGGTCACTATCGAGCACGACACCGCCGCCCGCCTGAATATGTAACTTTCCCCCCTTTATAACAGCTGTACGAAGTGCGATGCATGTATCAAGGTCGCCTTGCCAGCCAAAATAACCGATTGCGCCACCATAAACTCCCCGCCTCGAGCTTTCCAGCTCATCGATGATTTGCATGGCACGAATCTTAGGCGCGCCGGAGACTGTGCCGGCTGGAAAACCAGCAAAAAGGGCATCGACTGCGTCAAGGCCTTCGCGCAAATCCCCCTCTACATGCGAGACGATGTGCATGACATGAGAATAGCGCTCAATCACAAAACTCTCTGTGACTTCTACGCTTCCATATGCGGCAACGCGCCCAACATCATTGCGTCCAAGATCTAACAGCATAAGGTGTTCGGACATCTCTTTTTCATCAGCTAAAAGGCTTGCTGCGCGTTTTGCGTCTTCATCTGGATCACCTGAGCGTGGCCGTGTGCCAGCAATCGGCCTGATGGCTACGCGGCCATCACGCACGCGCACAAGGATTTCAGGGCTGGAGCCGACAAGCTGCAAATCACCGAAGCTCATATGAAACATGAAGGCGGAAGGGTTTAGGCGACGAAGGGCACGATAAAAACTAATGGAACTATTGTTGAAATCCGCTGTAAGGCGTTGGCTTGGGACGACTTGAAAAATGTCGCCGGCGCGTGTGTATTCGCGCGCGCGCTCAACGATTTCAAAGTAGCGCTCTTTTGATGTGTTTGACTCGAAGACAGGTTTACCTTCAGTTTGTTCTTTTGGAGCAAGTGGCGCTAAAACAGATAGGCGTTTCTCAACATCATCAAGCGCGGCATCTGTTGTTTGCTCGTCACCATCAAATACACGTCCGACAAGTAATATTTCCTGATACAGATGATCGAAAATAATTACCGTTTGTGGAATAACCAGCAGGGCTTCGGGGACATCAATATTTTTTGGGGACTTTATATTAACAGGTTCGATATACTGGATCATGTCATATCCAATATAGCCAAATGCGCCTGATGCCATGGGAGGTAGCGCGCTATCACTGGTCGCTTTTGCGGCCTCAACAAAAAGTTTTAATGCTGTGAGGGGCGTCTTACCAGGTGCGGCCTTTGCATCGCTAAAGTTTACATTCGTTGAAATTTCAGCTTTGCCATCGCGTATGCGAAACCATTTGCGTGGCCCAAAGCCGATGAATGAGTAGCGTCCCAGCTTCTCTCCACCGTGTATCGATTCAAACAAAAATGCGCCCGGCTCATTTGCACCAAGTTTCAAAATAGCACCGACAGGCGTCTCGATATCACCGATACGCGTACGGATTTTTAGGTGGTCCATATCATTGATCTTCTAATAGACGGCGCTTATAGGCTGCAAACGCAGCGTCATTTGCATTTAACTCTACCGCGTTTTGAACATCCTGCTCAAAGGCTAGCAAAATATCTTGCTGGAGTTGTTCGACAATTTTTGGTGCAGAAATAGGTGCGAGAACATCCAGTTCTCCTGGTTTGGGGCGGTCCACATTTTCAACCATAACCAAAATAAGCTCAGCAGGCGCACGGCCTTGAACGACGGCAATCTCGCCCTCATCCAAACTGTAGGCCGAGCGCAAAACTGATTGTGGTAATGTGCGATCAAGTGCTGTTCGGCGTAAGCCTCGCTCGGGAACTTCAACGCTTGTATTGTAAAGTTCAGCCTGCTCTTCAAGCGTTGTTTCGCCGTTTTCGATTGAAAGTTTCGCTGAATCAGCTGCCGCTTTAAGGGCTTCACCATCCTTGGTGATTTTATAAGCGGTGACAACACGTTCACGAATGTCTGTAAGCAGAGGTGTTGATTTCGGAATAATCTCATCAACATTGATCATAATGGTGCTAAGGTCGAGGTCAAAGCGATCTGTTTTTTGTCCCTGCGGGCGTTGAAAAGCCTGCTGAAAAGCCTCGCCGGCAGTAGTGAGTGTTTGCAAGAACTCTCCTTGTGCTGTCAGACCACGCTGATCTACGGCTGCCAACGATAGCACTGGTGCCCCATAGTGCGCACCTATCTCTGCCACACTTAAACCTTGACCTATAAGATCATCGAATTGGTTGAGCGCGGTATAATAGGCAATCTCAGCTTTTTGCGATGCAAGTTCGGTTCTAATCTCTTCACGCGTCTCTTCAAGCGTTTTGGGAGTTCCTTGTTCAATCTCTGTGAGCACGCCTATTATCCAAGTACCGTTAGATTGCAATGGGCCGACGACAGCGCCAACCTCGACGCCGGGCGTATACAACTGGACACGAAACTCCTCGAGTGCGACCTGGTCTGTGCTGAGTTTACGCGTTGTGCGCGTAACATCCTGCGAAGCGGGTAGCTCACCCCCGACAGCCAAAACACCAAAAGCCGCTTTTGCGCTATCCTCGTCAGGAAAAGAGTATTCGTCAAAGGTGCGCAGTTCGGGGCTCACCAGCCTTTGAAACTTAGTTGCCTCATATGTTTTAAGGATTTCATCTTCACTCACGTCTGATTGGTGTATGAAGTCATCAGGCGACAAGGAAAGGAGTGTTAACCTGCGTCGCTCAGGTGACTCAAAGGCTGCGAGTTGTGTATTGTAAAAAGCCTGTAGTTCCTCTTCAGTTGGCTCTGGCCTGTCTGGTAATGCCGTTTGTTCGATGGGCATCCACTTGATGTAGCGCACTTCTCCGTCGAAAGCGGCCTGTACGCGCGCAATGTCGCTAGGCGCAGCCAAGGCTGCGTTTACGCCATCGAATATGTAGGTAATGGTCAGGCGATCCTGCCAATCGGCTTCGAAATCGCTTTGATTGATATTGCTGCGCGCAAGTGCGTTGCGAAAATATTGGGTATCAAATTCATCCGTTAAGGGGTTTTTAAAGGCATCAATTGATTGAACTTCACTAAGGAGCGCTTTGCCGCTGGCGTCTGCGCCAAGTCTACGGGCATAGCCGAGGTTCACAAGCCTTGACTTCTCAATGTTGTAGACCTGATCAAGCATCCCTTGTTCGACTGCCTGCTGGCGGGTGAGTGGATTGCCAGGGTTTTCTCGTCTGAATTCACTAAGCTGATAATCAAATTTTCGATTGAACTGCTGCTCGCTTATACTGCGATCACCAGCTTTGATGAGGTTCGTACCGAATCCACCAGAGAAAATATCAGAAAGGCCCGGTCCCCATACAGCCATACTAAGGATGACTATGCCAAAGAAAATAGTCCCAAAAAACTTGTTCTGGGTAAGCCTGCGCATCATGCCGATCATGTGAAAGATCCGTCTCTTATTGAGTGTTGTTAAATAGCTTGCTACGCGGGGGCGGCGCGATAGGCAAGACGGGAGAGTGATTCATGCGAAAGTTGATTGTTGGAAACTGGAAAATGAATGGCAGTCAAGACTCCTCCATTCCTGAGGATGTTATAAGGGAAATCGGATCACAGCACGAAAATGTCAAATGTGTCATTTGTCCGCCCTTTACGCTGATCGCCAGTATGGTTGCTCAAGCCGTTGATACGGCTCTATCAGTGGGCGCGCAGGATTGCCACGCCGAACAATCAGGCGCACACACAGGTGATATTTCAGCTGAGATGTTAGCCGATGCGGGGGCTGAGTATGTTATCTTAGGGCACTCTGAACGTCGATCAGACCATGGCGAAACTAACAAACTCATCAGTGCGAAGGTCGAGGCAGCGCTTCGCGCGCAGTTGGTTCCGATTGTTTGTGTTGGCGAGCACTTGGCTGACCGTAAATCCGGTCGAACAATGGAAATTGTTCTGAGCCAATTGGCGGCCTCTCTTCCTGATAGTCTTACGGGACGTGATTTTGTCGTTGCGTATGAACCTGTTTGGGCCATTGGAACGGGGTTAACAGCCTCTGCTGAACAAATTGGTGACGTCCATTTTGCCGTCCGCAAAGCTTTGGGAAACCGCTTTGCCGGGCAAGGTACGACCACACCAATTCTTTATGGTGGTTCCATGAAACCGGGAAATGCTGCCGAGATTCTAAGTATACCCAATGTAAATGGTGGTTTAATTGGGGGGGCAAGCTTGAACGCGGCTGATTTTCTCTCCATTTATAAATCTGCGCTCTAAAAAGGCACTTTTGGGGTTGGACTCTGCTGCTAAACAGATTATGCCAGCCGATTAATCTTACTGAATGCGATATTTGCCATGCAAAATGTTATACTCGTCGTCCACATTATCGCCTGCATCGTGATGACGGTCGTCATAATGCTTCAAAAGTCCGAAGGCGGTGCGCTTGGCATCGGTGGCGGTGGTGGCGGCTTGATGACTGGACGCAGCGCAGCCGGGGCACTCGTGCGTGTGACAATGCTCTTTGGTGGCATTTTCTTCATCACAAGTCTTGGCTTAACGACACTGGCTAACCGTAGTTATGATGATACAACGATTGTCGAGCGTGCGGCGAACGAGGATAGCCTTGATGCTGCACCAGCTGGTCCGATCGACCTCCTTGATCCAACTGCACCTCTTCTGGGAACGCCGACCCCAACAGTAACCGAACCAGTGCTTGGTGAAACAACAGAGGCTCCACTAACACCTGAGCCTTCAGAAGAAACGCAAGAACCTGTGGACAACCCGCAATAGTTTTATAGCGACTGAGTTTTTTCAAAAATTTCGTGCGAATCAGCACATTTTGAGGTCCCATGATCCGCTATATATTTATAACTGGCGGCGTGGTGTCCTCACTTGGTAAAGGTATCGCGTCAGCTGCACTGGGTACATTGTTACAATCGCGTGGCTATGGCGTGCGTCTCCGAAAGCTCGACCCGTACTTAAATGTTGATCCTGGAACAATGTCTCCACGTCAACATGGCGAGGTGTTTGTCACCGATGATGGCGCTGAAACCGACCTTGATTTAGGCCACTATGAGCGCTTTACCGGCGTCTCAGCACGCAAGTCAGATAATATTACAACAGGCCAAATTTACCGTAGCATTCTCGAAAAAGAGCGCAGGGGTGACTACCTTGGTGCGACTATTCAAGTCATTCCGCATGTAACCGATGCAATCAAGGAATTTGTGCTTTCAGATCCCGGTGAAGGTGTTGATTTCGTGCTCTGTGAAATTGGGGGCACGGTTGGTGATATTGAGGGGCTACCTTTTTTTGAAGCGATACGGCAGCTGGGTCAGGAGCTTGGTCCTGAACGTGCTGTTTTTATCCACCTTACATTGCTCCCTTATATCCCAGCAGCCGGCGAGATGAAGACCAAGCCGACCCAGCACTCAGTCAAAGAATTGCGGTCGATCGGTATTCAACCTGATATCTTACTGTGCCGTTGCGACAGACCTATCCCTGAGACTGAGAAGCGCAAAATTGCCAGTTTTTGTAATGTACGCCCATCCAGTGTGATCGAGGCAGGCGATGTTAAACATATTTATGATGTGCCAGCTGCTTATCATGGTGAAGGGCTTGATACGGAAGTCATAAGCCATTTCCGAATTACGGATGCTGGCCAGCCTGACCTTGCGCGCTGGAATAATATTGCGGAGACCATTCACAATCCAGATGGAACAGTCTGCGTCGGATTGGTTGGCAAATATACAGATGTGCCGGATG
Source organism: uncultured Hyphomonas sp. (assembly GCA_964443965.1). Taxonomy (GTDB): domain Bacteria; phylum Pseudomonadota; class Alphaproteobacteria; order Caulobacterales; family Hyphomonadaceae; genus CALLCD01. The sequence continues at coordinate 16,414 of CAYUFN010000049.1, forward strand.
CTTATAAGTCTGTAATGGAAGCGCTCGCCCATGGCGGACTTGCCAATAAGGTGAAAGTCGATATCCGCCTTGTCGACTCAGAACAATTTGATGATGGCTCAACGCCACTAGAAGTCCTTGAGGGTGTCCATGCGATTATCCTGCCTGGCGGCTTTGGTGAACGCGGAGCGCATGGGAAGATGCGTGCGGCTCGATTCGCGCGTAATCGTGGTATTCCTTGCTTTGGCATTTGTTACGGCATGCAGCTATCAGTTGTTGAGGCTGCGCGGACCCTGGCTGGGCTTGAGAAGGCTTCAACATCGGAGTTCGGGCCAACTGATGAGCCGCTTGTTGGTTTGATGGGAGAATGGACGCAAGGCAATACGAAAGTCGTACGTGACGCGAACACGGATAAGGGCGGAACTATGCGTCTTGGCGCATATCCAGCTATTTTGCGTAAGGGTAGTTTGGTCTCCAAAATATATGGTGCTACTGAAATTTCTGAGCGCCACCGCCATCGTTATGAAGTCAATGCAGCATATATCCCAAGACTTGAGGCACATGGAATCATCTTTTCAGGCATGTCTCCTGATGGAAACTTACCGGAAATTTTCGAGCTCGAGGGACATCCCTGGTTTATAGGCGTACAGTATCACCCGGAACTGAAATCACGGCCTTTCGAGCCCCATCCGCTTTTCTCCAGTTTTATCGAAGCTGCAAAAGTTCAGTCCCGGCTCGTTTGAGGCTTGCCATATGGTGTGCATATCGCTATGTGACGCTTCTTGAGATTCACATGCCTTTCAGGCAATTAATAATTGGAAAAGCGATATGGCTGTCCCTAAGAGTAAAATTTCGAAATCACGCCGTGGTCAGCGTCGTTCGCATGATCGCTTGAATGATAATGCATATATAGAAGATGCTGATAGCGGTGAACTGCGCCGCCCACATCATATAGACTTAAAGTCTGGAATGTATCGAGGAAAGCAAATCTTGGAACCTAAAGACGATTAAGTTTCGGACAAAAGTCTTGAAATGAACCGACGCCTCAGTTTTTACTGGGGCGTTTCTTTTTTCGCGCAGTGCTGCTTGGCCCTTGCGTAAACTGGTCGGACACAGTAGCCCCGGACACATATAAAATTATCCGATTGGAGCCTCCCTTATGAGTGAAATTATCGACATCTTTGCCCGTGAAATTTTAGATAGCCGCGGTAACCCAACTGTTGAGGCAGAGGTTACACTCTCTGACGGCTCAATGGGGCGTGCTGCTGTGCCGTCAGGGGCGTCTACAGGCGCTCATGAAGCACATGAGCTAAGAGATGGTGGTGAGCGCTATAACGGTAAGGGTGTTTTGAATGCGGTTGATGCGATTAATGGCGAGCTCTCGAATGAGATCGTTGGCCTAGATGCAACTGAGCAACGCCTGATTGATGAGTTAATGATTGAGATTGATGGAACTGAAAACAAATCTCGGCTCGGTGCAAATGCGCTCCTTGGCGTTTCAATGGCGGTTGCAAAAGCGGCCGCTGAGAGCTGTTCGCTGCCACTTTACCGTTACATTGGCGGTGCCAATGCGCGCATCCTGCCATGCCCGATGATGAATATCATAAATGGCGGTGAGCATGCCGATAACCCAATCGACATTCAGGAATTCATGATCATGCCTGTCAAGGCTGATACATTTCGTGATGGCTTGCGAATGGGCGCGGAAGTTTTCCACGCGCTAAAGAAAGGCCTATCGACAGCTGGCCATAACACGAATGTTGGCGATGAGGGTGGTTTTGCACCGGGGCTCAATTCTGCTAATGAGGCGCTTGATTTTATCCTCAAGGCTATTGAAACAGCAGGTTACAAACCTGGTGAAGACATTGCACTGGCGCTTGATGCGGCTTCGACCGAGTTTTACAAGGATAACAAATATGCAATGACGGGCGAGGGCAAAACGCTTGATTCTAATGACATGGTAGATTATCTCGCTGACCTCTGCGCGCGCTATCCTATTGTTTCAATTGAAGATGGCATGGCCGAAGACGATTGGGACGGTTGGGTCTCTTTAACTGAAAAGATTGGCGATAAGGTTCAGCTTGTTGGTGACGATCTATTTGTAACAAATCCAAACCGACTGGCAACTGGTCTTGAAAAAAGCGCGGCCAATTCAATCCTTATTAAGGTCAATCAGATTGGAACACTGTCTGAAACACTTGATGCGGTCGAGCTTGCGACACGTCATTCTTATACGTCTGTGATGTCCCACCGATCAGGTGAAACAGAAGATACAACGATTGCAGACCTCGCTGTTGCGACGAATTGTGGGCAAATTAAAACTGGTTCACTTTCACGCTCAGATCGAATTGCAAAATATAATCAACTGCTTCGCATCGAGGAAGAATTAGGCATTCAGGCTGTTTATGCTGGCCGGGATATGATTAACGCGGTCTAGGCAGGCTATATC
>CAYUFN010000050.1:0-15345 GCA_964443965.1 uncultured Hyphomonas sp.
TGCCATTACTGTACTTTCAGTTCTTTTAGGTGAGTCGCCGTTGACCTTCTTGGCCGGGCTTGGCGCGCTGACGGCGGTGCTGATGCTCGTCTTTAAAGACCCTATTTTAGGTTTTGTGGCCGGTATTCAGCTATCTGCGAACAAGATGTTAGCTGTTGGTGACTGGATAGAGATGCCAAAATATGGTGTTGATGGCGACATAATGGAGATTGCGCTGACAACGGTGAAAATCCGCAACTTTGATAAGACAATTACTACCATCCCGACTCAATCCCTGATCAATGACAGCTTCAAGAACTGGCGCGGGATGCAGGAGACGGGCGGGCGACGGATCAAACGTGCGCTGCATATTGACGTAAATTCGATCAGGTTTTGTGATGCTGATCGGCTATCGCGATTTTCGAAGATTCAATATATTGCAGATTATATTACCAGTAAGGGGAAAGAACTCGCCGCGCATAATGCTGCGCAAGGTGTGGATGATGTAAGTTTCGTAAATGGTCGCCGAATGACTAATATTGGCACGTTTCGGGCTTATATTGAGGCTTATCTACGCGCGCACCCCAAGATTAGCGACAAATTCACCTTTCTTGTGCGTCAGTTAAAACCAACCGAAAATGGTGTGCCGATCGAGATTTATGTGTTCACTACGACGACCAACTGGATCGAGTATGAGGGCATACAGGCTGATATCTTTGATCATCTATTGGCCGCAGCAGGTGAGTTTGATCTGCGCCTGTTCCAGAATCCGACGGGCGGTGATTTTGGGCGCTTGATGGCAGGTTAATACGCTTATTGCGACGCTTGAATGGCCTCTTCAGGGACGATATCACCATCGTAAAGCGCGCGGCCGAGGATGGCACCTTCGATGGGGTGTTTGCCGGATCGGGTGCGCAGGGCGGTGATGTCGGATGTGGCTTTTACACCGCCTGATGCAATAACAGGGATAGAGACAGCATCAGCCAGTTCACCTGTAAAGTCGACATTTACACCCGTTTTCAGGCCATCCCGGCCAATGTCGGTCGCCACAATTGCCGTTACTCCGCAGCCTTCAAAGGCTTTGGCAAGCTCGGTTGCAGGCATATCGGATGTTTCGGCCCAGCCCTCAACGGCGACCATCCCGTTAACTGCATCTATGCCCACCACGATTTGGCCGGGTAAGGCGCGGGCGGCTGCTTTCACGAGATCAGGATCACGCAAAGCCACGGTGCCGAGGATAACGCGGCTGATGCCTGCGCTTAGCCACCGGTCAATATCGGCCCGTGTGCGGATGCCGCCACCAAGTTGAACCGGCACGGATGTGTTCTTTAAAATAGCTTCAACGGCAGATGCATTGGTAGCACGTCCGTCAAATGCGCCGTTTAAATCAACCACATGCAGACGACCAAAACCCATTTTGGCAAAGCGGGCGGCTTGATCGCCGGGGTCGGAATTAAAGGTGGTGGCTTTGTCCATCTCACCGCGAATAAGGCGGACACAAGCGCCATCTTTGAGATCAATGGCAGGGTAGAGATTAAAAACGGGCATCGATTTATGGGTTCCAGAGGACAAAGTTGGAGAGAAGCTGCAAGCCTGCCTGTTGGCTTTTTTCAGGGTGAAATTGCGTACCAAAGAGGTTGTCGCGGGCAATTGCGGCTGTGAACGGGGCGCCATAATCTGTGGTGGCAACGGTATGGGCAGGATTATCTGGTACAAAAGCGTAGGAATGTACAAAATACATATGCGGATCGGGGTTGAGCCCTTCAAGGAGCGGGTGAGGCGGTGTGCTGGAAGGGATAAGTTCGTTCCAGCCCATATGGGGTACGGGGAGGCCTCCGCCTGGCGCAATGTCCGCAACCTTACCGCCAATCCAGCCAAGACCCTCTGTCTTTCCGCCCTCAAGGCCAAGATCGGCCATAAGCTGCATACCGACACAGATGCCCAGAAAGGGTTTCCCGCCTTTGATCACTTGTTCTTCCAGCGCGTCGATCAGTCCATCGCGCGCCTTCAGATTGGCCATGCAGTCTGCAAAATGACCCACACCGGGCAGAACGATCCGGTCAGCTGTGGCGAGTGCTGCCGGGTCTGAGGTGACGCGAATTTCGCGTGTCTTTTTCGCATTGTTTGCGGCTACCCGCAGCGCGCGCGCGGCTGAGTGAATATTGCCCGAGCCGTAGTCTATCAAAGCGATCATTTTCATGAGGCGCTGTTTAGGGCCTTATTGAGGTGAGGGCAATTGGGGAGGGGCTTATTCAAGTTATATGGTTGGTATTATGACAGCATGATTTGTATGTTCGGGGACGCTGTCATTTACTTGTACATCATGAAACGCAAATAGTGCGCCGATAATGGCCGCCGCGATGATGGGGGCGAGGTCTAACAAATCTGGCATTGCGGGCCCTTTCATGAGGGGTACAAAATAACCATCCAGGGTTTCGAAGTCTTTTCGCCAACGCGCGTAACTTGATCGATCAGGTCAAAGCTTTGCTAACCATAATTTTGCCCATCGGGTTTCTTGTGCTAGCCTCTTTATGTATAGTTATGAATTATCGAGGGGACGCGATATGAGAATTATGCTCTTTGCTTTAGGGCTTTTCAGCCTGGTGGCCTGTGCGACACACGCGCCAGATATACATGAATCGGCACCTGTAACGCAGCAGGAGCCGCCCCCGCCGCCGCCGCCTCCACCACCTTCTGCACCGCCGGTTTCGGGCCCGGCCAATGCGCCTCAGCCAAGCTTTGGGGGCGCTGCTCAAGCCGATCGCTGCGCAGGTGAAGCGTTTCATTGTGTGCGCGTGATTTATGGCACCAACCGAGAGCGGTTGACCGCCCGCGATGACCCCAGCGATCAGGCTGGCTATGGCACTGAGCCAGAGCGCCACACCGGGCAACCCGTAGAGCCTAGCACGTATCAGGCCGCCTATGTTGCGCCTGAGATGATTGCGCAGATTCCAACAACAACACGGCTGGAAACTGGTGAGGTTATTATTACCATTCCAGCCCTGCACAGGCGCGGCGATGCCATCCGTAGTTTTGGCAGTGCGCGGCGTGCGGTAAGCGATGAAGACCGAGCCAGGAAATTTTCCCTGTTGCAGGCGGTTGATCCGTTTGAAAGCCATCAGGCGTTTCGAGAACGCGTGGCCGAGCTTTATGCAACAACTGACGCGCGTGATGCCATATTGCACGTGCACGGCTTTAATGTTTCGTTTCGGGCCGGGGCGTTCCGCGCAGCACAATTGAAATATGATACAGGCTTTGAGGGCCCTGTCTTTTATTTCTCATGGCCCTCAAATGCGAAACTGACCGAGTATTTCAACGATCAGGTAGATGGAGATGTTAGCGCGCGAGCACTGGCCAATTTCATGTTGCAAATGCGCGGGGAAGTGCCTGAGGGGGGGCAGATTCATGTGATCGCACATTCGATGGGAACCCGGGTTTTCTCTCAGGCTGCGGCCTTACTACGTGAGAGCGAGGCCTGGCCTCTAACAGGCGATGGCGCATTGGGCGCGGTGATATTGGCCGCTGGCGATCTTGATAGCGGGCTGGCCTCTGAATGGTTGGGACCGCCCGATACGCTGGCGGAGTCTGTGACGTTTCTAACCTCTAAAAATGATAAGGCGGTGCGGTTTTCAGGCGTGTTGCGGAATTTCTTTTTACGCTCTGAGCGGCGGCGGAAAACGCGAATTGGCTTTTTCAAAGCTTCGCGAGGCCCGGTAATTTTTCCGGGTGTAAACGTGTTTGATATTTCATATGTGAAGGCCGGATTCTGGGAGAAGTTCGCCTCAACCAATCATTCGACCTATGCCCAAGATACGTTCTCGCTTGATTATATCGCTGCATTATTAGATGATCCGAGCGCCAGCCCGCAGGTTTTTGCCGGGCAAGGGCTGGCACGGTGTGACGCCGAACCGCTGCGCTATTGGGTGCTGGGGCTGGTAACAGGGCGTAAAGTGTGTAGCCGGGATTATGAGACGGTAAATGTGACAGCCAAGCTTGCGAGCACAGCGCGCTAGGCAGAGCGGGGTGCCCATTTGCAAACGCCAGATGTGTGTGTTTATGCGCGCGACCCTAGAGGGCCAGATAATACCAAATTGCACCCATGCCGCATGGACATGAGGGCGATCTCATGGTCAAAGGCCAGATGAATAGGTCCAACTGATTTGGGATAAGAAGATGACCAAGGGTCTTGTGACAATTTTTGGCGGGTCCGGCTTTATCGGGCGGTATGCAGCGCGGCAATTGGTGCAATCTGGCTGGCGTGTGCGTGTGGCTTGCCGACGCCCGGGAATTGCTGGCGATGTGCGCCTGGCCGGTGCGCCGGGATGGGTTGATCTGGTGCAGGCAAATGTCCGCAACCCGGCTTCAATTGCACGCGCGATCGAGGGGGCTGATGCGGTTGTCAATCTTGTGGGCATTTTGCACGAAGGCGGGCGGCAGAGCTTTGAAGCCTCTCAGCTTGAGGGGGCCAAAAATGTTGCTGAAGTGGCCAAGGAGGCCGGAATTTCGCGCCTGGTACAGGTTTCAGCTATTGGCGCTGACCTTGAGTCCAAATCAAATTATGCGCGCACCAAGGCGCAGGCTGAAAAGGCTGTGCGTGAAGCTATGCCGGACGCGGTGATTTTGCGGCCATCTATTGTGTTTGGTCCCGAGGATGATTTCTTTAATCGCTTTGCGGGGATGACCAGAATGAGCCCGTTTCTGCCTGCCATTGGTGGTGGGAAAACAAAGTTCCAACCGGTCTATGCCGGAGATGTCGCGGATGCGATTACAGCGGCGGTTGAACGCGATGATGTGCAGGGCCAAACTTTTGAGCTTGGTGGGCCGGGTACTTATTCGTTCAACGAAATTTATGATTTCATTTGCGAAACGGTTTGCCGCAAGCGGCTTAAAGCGCCGGTGCCATTTTTCGTTGCGAAGCCTTTGGGGCTTATCCTGGGAGCGACGTTCCGGTATGTACCGCCTGTGCGCTGGATCCTTGGCGGCCCGCCGATTACCGGTGATCAGGTTGAGATGCTCAAATCTGATAATGTGGTAGGCGAGGGCGCGCTGGGGCTGGCCGATTTAGGCGTAACCCAACTTGAAAGTGTGGAATCCATCGTGCCGACTTATCTATGGCGCCATCGCCCTTACGGAGAATATACCGAGCCGGGTAAGGCGAAGGCTTAGGGCGTATCACCTGCGATACTACGTGCCCATTTATCAAGTAAGTCTTCTTCGACCTCGACGACAATATGATTGAGACCATCAATTTGGCTTAAAGCGTCCAGCGTCATGTTTTGAGACTTAAAGCGCACTTCGCCGGGCGCGGAGAGGTCTATGGTGACGAGAGAAATAACAGTTTTTGTGTTTTCGGTATTGTTCTCATCAGGCGGCGTAAACGTGATGTTTGGCTCGCCTGAGAATATGAGCTCCTGACTATTTTGGCTGATCGTAACCTTATCAGATTGGGCTGATAATCGGCGTGTATCTGCCTCTGGCTGAAACAGCCGCCCATAGCGCGCCATTATACGAAACTCATCAAGCGTAATACTGTCAGAATTGTTGGCATCCAGAACGAAGATGACTTTTTCCAGCGGTGCGCTGTCGGTCTCTGTCAGGACGCCATCGCCATTACTGTCGAGCGCTTTGAAAAGCTTTTCATCTGCTGCGCTTGGTGCGGCCATTAGGGCGAAAGCGGCGAGGCTGGTGAGGGCCATGCCTGCGGCTTTTATGGGATTATGTATCAGTTTCATAATGAGCTCCTGTTGAAGGGTTTTGCGCTCTGCCAATTGAACCTTTGCGACATAATCAGACATTGCAGCGCGTAGGACATCGCTGGGCGTATCACCCGCGTGTTTGCAAGCGGCCAGAAACTTGTCGCGAAGGGAGACGCCAAGGCGCACCTCTATGCGTTCGGTGTGTTTTTCTGGTCCTTTGCGACGGCGATCTTTCATAGGTCTTCCAAGTGTTTTTGGCAGGTGAGCTCATTGGAAACCTGCTTCAGGTTTATTAGAAGCCAAACAGCGTCCGGGGGCCAGTTTTATTACGTCCGTACATTTTATTGGCGAGTCTGAATATTAAAAAACACGCTATTTAGGTATTCTTCACAAAACATACTGTGAGTATGTAATCACCTTTTCATCGCCTTTTCAGCGTCACTTTTCCGCCTTGATTGGCAGCGCATAGTTAAAGAGAGGAACAACCTCCCGCAGGCGATGGGACGCGCAGGTGGAGAGGGCATGCGGGGCGATCAAGCTTGATCAGCGCCGCATGTCTGTGTGTGGATCTGAGGGTGGCTGGCCGCAGGGAATTTTATTTGCTGCCCAAAAGGTAAGCCTCATATTCAGTGAAGCTGGCACTGCCAGACTTGTTTGTGTCCATAGCATCTATAAAGCCTTGGGCGATGTTTTCATTGACTGTGAGCGTACCATCCCCATTTTCATCGAGTTCAGCAAACTGTCCTGCAAGTGTTTGATCCTCTCCCTCTGCAACCTCAAACACAATTGGGTAAACGACACCGGTCCGTTTGACGGGTTTTCCGTCCTGAATTTTGGGATCAAATCGGAGGGTTTTGGCCGATGCGATGGTAACCTCGACAAAGCCGGGATGGGTGCATTCAGCTGTCACATTTATAGGCAAGCCTTCGCTGGAAACATCGAGGATGGCCTTACACTCAGCACTAATGCCTTGCTCAGCAAGGTCTGTTGGATAGGTGACAAGTGGCGCGTTGATGGGTGCAGCATCAAGGTCTTCGGCGATGCCGGGTGTGGCGGTAAACATCACGGCGGCGGCAATACTCGTGCCCAGGGCGGCGAGGGTTTTGAGTGGATTGTGGATCAGTTTCATAGAGAGCTCCTTGACGAGGCTGGGTTGCTCTGCGGCTTCGACAGTTTCAATGTAGCCTTTCATCGCGGCGCGTAATACGTCGCTTGGCACATCGCCGGTGCGCTTGCACGCATTCACAAAGCGTTGCTTGACCGAGTTGTGCAAGCGTATCTCGATACGGTCACTTAGCTTTTCAGGATATTTAGGGTCGCTTAGCTGGTCAGGCATTTTACTCCTCAGATGATCGATTAGCAGACTGTTCTTTTCAGCCTGATCTATAGGAAGATTAAAACTAATTTCCCGCACGGGCGCTAGGTATTTCGTGCCCGTACGGGGGAATATTGGGGTTTTGAGCGGTTTAAGCCGAGATTATGTTCAGGGCGAGTGGGCTGGCGAGCAAAAGGATGCCGCCAAGCAATAGCCGATAAATCACAAAGGGCAGAAAGCTCATGCGTGCGAGCAGTCGCATTAGCACGGCAATGGAGGCATAGCCTGATACGGCCGACAGGGCCGCAACGATCAGGCCATCAGTCAGAGTAAGTGAAATTGCGCCGGCCTCAGCGCTGGCAAGCTCGTAAAAGGCATATAAGCCGCCTGCTGCGATCAGGGGTGCGCCGATCAGCATGGAAAAACGCGCAGCTTCTACACGCGAAAAGCCCATGGCACGCGCGGTGGTCATGGTAATGCCTGATCGGCTGGTGCCAGGGATAATGGCGGCAATGGCCTGGCTTGCACCGATGAGGGCCGCTTCCTTCAGGCTCATATCGGTTTCCCCTTTGCTTGCTTCTGGGCGCGTATCTGCCCACCATAGCGCCAGCGCAAAGAGCATTGTTGCGGCGATGACGACCCAGAGGCTGCGCATAGTGTTTTGTATGTCACCGGGAAGTTGCGTAAAAGCGATGCCAACCATTAATGCGACAGGCAGAGAGATAAGGATCAGCACCGCCAGGCGTGCATTCGCTGACAAGTCACCCGGTTTGCGGGTCAGGCCGGTGAGCTCAACCCCGCCCAGAATGGCGCGCCACACATCTTTGCGAAAATAAAGAAGCACAGCCAGTAAGGTGCCAAGATGGGCCATGGCATTGATAAGTATCTCATCTTGTCCAACGACGCCGAAAATGCCTGAGACGAGTAAAACATGCCCGGATGAAGAGATTGGCAGCCACTCTGTAAGGCCCTGTATAATGGAAAGGATCAGAAGCTGGAGGAGAGACATGGTGGGGCCTTGGTTTGCTTTATTAGGCTTTATGGTAGGTCGCCAGGTTTGACCAGAGTGTGGCAACTGGCAGGAATTTTTCAGCGTATTAAAATCATATCATTATGATATAATAATATTTGCTGATAGGCTAGAATTGCGCACTAAATGCATAAATATTCTTATTTAAATATCAAAACGATATATATAAATTAGATTCTGCTTGCGGATATGTGCTGATAGGCTTAGACGGAGTGTTCTGTCCAAAATGGAGCGCTTTATGCCGCAACCTATGCTGCAATTTATTCATGTTGACCGTAAAACACCTAGCAAGCGTGCTGCGAAAACGCGTAAGGCTGACTTTGACGAGATTTATGGCGATTACAAACCTGCCAAAGCTGCAGAACAGGCATCGCGGTGCTCCCAATGCGGTGTGCCGTTTTGTCAGCAGGGATGCCCGCTCTCGAACAATATTCCCGATTGGTTGATGCTGGCGGCGAGTGGTCGTCTTGAAGAAGCCTATAAGATGTCTGCAGCGACGAATAATATGCCTGAAATTTGTGGTCGAATTTGCCCGCAAGATCGGCTTTGCGAAGGGTCCTGCGTGATTGAACAATCCGGGCATGGTACGGTGACAATCGGGGCCGTTGAAAAGCACCTGACTGACACAGCATGGAAAAAGGGCTGGGTTGATCCAATTGCGCCGCCACGCGAGCGCAGCCAGTCAGCAGGCATTATTGGCGCTGGTCCTGCCGGACTTGCGGCAGCTGAGCAGATGCGCCGGAAGGGTTATCAGGTAACGGTATATGATCGTTATGATCGTGGTGGCGGTTTGCTGATTTATGGTATTCCTGGGTTCAAGTTGGAAAAGGATGTTGTCGCACGACGGCTCAAGCACCTTGAAGATGGTGGGGTTGCCTTTGAATATAATGTTGAGATCGGTAAGGATTTGAGCTTTGCGGACCTGCGCGCCAGGCATGATACGGTCTTGATTGCGACGGGGGTTTATAAGCCTCGTGCCCTGAAGATGCCGGGGGTTGAAACAGACGGCGTGCTCGAAGCGCTTGATTATCTTACGGCCTCAAACCGAAAGAGTCTGGGGGATGCTGTGCCTGATTTTGCAAACGGGAAACTGAACGCTGAAGGCAAGCGCGTGGTTGTGATTGGCGGGGGCGACACCGCAATGGATTGTGTGCGGACGGCTGTTCGTCAGGGGGCAAAATCGGTGACCTGCCTTTATCGGCGTGACAAGGTGAACATGCCGGGTAGTGCGCGTGAGGTGCAAAATGCTGAAGAAGAGGGTGTTGTCTTTGAGTGGTTAGCCTCACCTGGCGCAGTTAAAGCAACAAGTGCCGGGACGTTGAAGTCCGTGACCGCAGAACGCATGAAGCTCGGTGCACCTGATGCATCAGGCAGGCAAAGCCCTGTGCGGACTGGCGAAAATTTTGAGGTCAAAGCCGATCGCGTGATTTGCGCCCTCGGCTTTGACCCTGAAGACTTGCCAGAGCTTTGGGGTGAACGGAAACTGACAGTTAATCGCTGGGGCGCTGTGAAGGTTGATTTTGCCAATATGATGACAGGCGTGGATGGTGTTTTTGCTGCTGGTGATATTGTGCGCGGGGGCTCTCTGGTTGTGTGGGCCATTAAGGATGGACGCGATGCAGCCGAGGCGATGCACGCTTATATGCAGACCCTTGCAGAAACAAACAAAGTGGCGGCGGAGTAGAGATGACTGATTCAAATAAACACTTTCTCGAAGCGCGCCAAAAACTGATTGATGCGCATGCGTATAATCCTGATGATGAGCATTCAGCCTGTGGGGTTGGTCTGGTGGCCGCTCTTGATGGAAAGCCGCGCCGGACGATTGTTGAGATGGGCATCAAGGCGCTGAAAAATGTCTGGCATCGCGGGGCTGTGGACGCCGACGGCAAGACCGGGGATGGCGCAGGCATTCGTGTGGATGTGCCGCAGGCTTTTTTCCGTGATCAGGTGACACGCACAGGCCATGCACCAACCGATGATCCCATCTGCGTTGGCCAAATATTCCTGCCGCGCACGGATTTGGCGATGCAGGAAGCAGCCCGAACGATTGTTGAGCGAGAAGTGCTGGGCATGGGGTTTTATATCTATGGCTGGCGGCAACCACCCGTGGATGTCTCTGTGATTGGTCAGAAAGCGGCTGATACGCGCCCTGAAATTGAGCAGGTCATGTTTCGCGATGATCAGGCCCGCCACCCCGATGAGATGGAGCGCGCGCTTTATATCTGCCGCAGACGCATTGAGCGACGTGCCAGAGAGGAGGCCATACCGGGGTTTTATGTCTGTTCGCTCAGCCACAAGAATCTGATCTATAAGGGCATGTTCCTGGCCGAGGATATTGATGCATTCTTCCTCGATCTGGCGGATGAAAAATTTGTTTCCTCTGTTGCGATTTATCATCAGCGTTATTCAACCAATACATTCCCGCAATGGGCATTGGCCCAGCCGTTTCGTATGCTTGCCCATAATGGCGAGATCAATACGCTGCGTGGCAACCTGAACTGGTTGAAGAGCCATGAAATTAAAATGGTGTCTGAAAGCTTCGGAGATCATCAAGACGATGTGAAACCAGTTGTGCCCAATGGCGGATCAGACAGCGCCGCGCTTGATAATGTTTTTGAAATGCTGTGCAAGGCGGGGCGTTCGGCGCCCATGGCGAAGGCCTTGCTTATTCCTGAAGCGTGGTCGAAGCGGGCCTCTATTATGCCTGAAAAACATGCCGCGCTTTACCATTATTGTAATTCAGTAATGGAGCCATGGGACGGACCGGCCGCGATTGCGGCCTATGATGGGCGCTGGGCGATTGCCGGGCTTGATCGCAATGGCTTGCGTCCAATGCGGTATGCTTTAACGGCGGACAATATCCTGACGGTTGGCTCTGAAACAGGTATGTGCCCGCTTGATGGTGAGACGATTGTGCGCAAAGGACGGGTCGCCGCCGGCGGCTTGATTGCGGCCGACCTTGAGACAGGAAAATTCTATGAGCATGCAGAGCTGATTGATTTGCTGGCATCTGAAAACCCATATGAAAAATGGCTGGGGAACGTGGTCGATCTGGAGGCCGAGATTGGGCCGGGCCCTGAACCGCGGGTGTTTGAAGACCGTCAGGCCTTGCTGCAACGCCAGACGGCCGCTGGCATTACGATGGAAGATCTGGAGCTGATTCTGGCACCTATGGCAGAGCTGGGCAAAGAGGCTACTGGGTCAATGGGAGATGATACGCCACCAGCTGTTCTTTCGCCAAATGCCCGGCCACTGTCGCATTTTTTCAGGCAGAATTTTGCGCAGGTTACCAATCCGCCGATCGATCCCTTGCGGGAAGACCGTGTGATGAGCCTGAAGACACGGTTCAAGAATTTGGGAAACATCCTGGCTATGGACGAGGGGCAGACAAATGTCTTTGTGCTCGATAGCCCTGTTCTGACTAATGGCATGTATGAGCGCATGAAAGATATGCTCGGCGATGGGCTGACGGTGATTGATTGCACCTTTGCCCGCGAAGCGGCGACCAATGATGGCGCTGTTCTGAGGGCGGCGATTGAGCAAATTAAGGCCGAGGCCGTTGAAGCGGTTGCTGCCGGGCGGGAGCACATTGTGCTGACGGATGAATACCAAGATGCTGACAAAGTATCTATCCCGATGATTTTGGCAGCCGGAGCTGTGCATTCGCATTTGGTGGCCGAGGGCTTGCGAAGCTTCTGCTCCATTACTGTGCGGGCGGCTGAGTGTTTTGATACGCATTATTTTGCTGTGCTTGTGGGTGTCGGTGCGACATGTGTGAACCCGTATCTGGCCCAGGATGCGCTTGCTGATCGGCATGCGCGTGGTCTGTTCGGAGAGGCCGCCTTGGGCACGGTTGTTGAGCGGTACAAAAAGGCCGTTGAGGCAGGCTTGCTGAAAATTCTTTCCAAGATGGGTATCTCGGTGATTTCATCTTATCGGGGCGGTTATAATTTTGAGGCGCTTGGTCTATCGCGATCTTTGGTGGCTGAATATTTCCCGGGCATGTCGAGCCGAATTTCCGGTATTGGTATGGCGGGTCTTGAAGAGAATACGCTAGAACGCCACGAAGCAGCATTTGGCGAGCAGGTTGTCGCGTTGCCTGTCGGCGGGTTCTATCGCTTACGTGCCAATGGGGAACCGCATGCGCTGGATGGGGGATTGATACACACGTTACAGGCTGCCTGTGACACGGGTGACTATGCGATTTACCGCAAATATGCCGACGCGCTTGGTAAACGCCCGCCCGTACAATTGCGTGATTTGATGGACTTTAAACCTGCCGGGCGTGTCAAGCCACTTGAAGAGGTGCAATCGATTAATGAGATTCGCAAACGCTTTGTTACACCAGGCATGTCACTTGGCGCGCTAAGCCCAGATGCCCATGGCACACTGAACGTTGCGATGAACCGGATCGGGGCGAAGTCTGTTTCAGGCGAGGGCGGGGAAGTGCGCGAGCGTTACACTCCGCTGCCCAATGGTGACAATATGAATTCTGCGGTCAAGCAGGTGGCCTCGGGTCGATTTGGTGTGACAGCGGAATACCTTAACCAATGCCGCGAGATCGAGATTAAGATGGCCCAAGGCGCAAAGCCGGGTGAGGGCGGGCAATTGCCTGGGTTCAAGGTGACCAAATTCATCGCCAAGAACCGCCATGCGACGCCGGGCGTGACATTAATTTCACCCCCGCCGCATCATGATATTTATTCGATCGAAGATTTGGCGCAGCTGATCTATGATCTTAAGCAGATTAATCCTGATGCGCGCGTGTGTGTGAAGCTGGTGGCGCGGTCTGGGGTTGGCACGATTGCCGCCGGCGTGGCCAAGGCCAAAGCGGATGTTATTCTGATTGCGGGGAATGTCGGCGGCACAGGGGCAAGCCCGCAAACGAGTATCAAATATGCCGGGCTTCCCTGGGAACTTGGGTTGGCCGAGGCCCATCAGGTACTCTCGATGAATAATTTACGAGACAAGGTCACCCTGCGCACCGATGGCGGCTTGCGCACCGGGCGTGATATCGTAATGGCAGCCATGCTCGGCGCAGAAGAATATGGCATCGGTACAGCCAGCCTTGTGGCGATGGGGTGCATCATGGTGCGCCAGTGCCACTCTAATACTTGCCCTGTGGGGGTTTGCACGCAGGACCCTGAGCTGATCAAGAAATTCACTGGCAATCCGGACAAGGTGGTCAACCTGATGAGCTTTATTGCCGAGGATGTGCGCGAGACTCTGGCTGAACTTGGGCTTGCAAGTCTGGATGAAGCGATTGGCCGCTCTGATCTGCTCGCGCAGGTGTCGCGCGGGGCGGCGCATCTGGATGATCTGGATTTGAATCCGCTACTCGTGCAGGTGCGCGGCGGGACAGATGTGACCTATGAACCAAAGCGACGTAATGAGGTGCCGGATACACTCGACGCACAAATCCTGCGCGATGCAGAGCCATTTTTTGTGCGCGGGGAAAAGATGCAGCTTGCTTATGGTGTGCGTAATGTGCAGCGCGCGATCGGCACCCGGTCTTCTTCTGCGATTGTGCGCAAATTCGGGGAAAAAGCGCTTGCAGAAGGGCGCTTGCATGTCTGCCTTGAGGGGTCAGCCGGGCAATCACTGGGGGCGTTTGCCGTACAAGGGCTAACGCTGGATGTGACAGGCGATGCAAATGACTATGTTGGCAAGGGGCTGTCAGGCGCGACGATTATTGTGCGCCCACCAGGCAATGCGTCTTTTGAGGCCGCAACAAATGCAATCATTGGCAATACCTGCCTTTATGGTGCGACATCTGGCAATCTTTATGCTGCGGGGACAGCAGGGGTGCGTTTTGCAGTTCGTAACTCTGGTGCGCGCTCTGTTATTGAGGGGTGCGGACGGGCCTATATATGGGATCCGGAGCATCGGTTTGAAGCGGTGGCGAACCCTGATGCGATTACCTGGCATTCGCTGGCGTCTTTGCCTGAAGAACATGCCGAGCGGTTCAGACTATTGCTTGAATTGCATGTCGCGCGCACCAGCAGCGCGCGCGCACAAGAGCTGTTGGATGCGTTTGAGCAGACATGCGCTGAGACCTTGCTGATCGTGCCGGATGAAGTGGCCGAGAGCATATTGGGCGCTGATGCGAGCAAAGTCGCGGCGGAGTAGGCAGGAACGTCAAACGTGAGAATACTCGTGTGCTTGGCTCCGCTCTGAGTCAGGGTGAGACTTGTGTACTCATTATCGGTTCCGTGTCATGCTCTGGCTTAACCAGAGGAGCCATCTCCGGAGCGCAAAATCGGGTGATGGGTTGCACGGTCGGGGCCGTGCAATGACGCTATACTGGGCGCACGCCAACGTCCGCAATGCCGCCGAGAGCGGGCCCAGGGTCAGACTCCGCCGACACCTGTGCAGGCAGGTGGTGCAGTAAAGCGGAGATTGGAAGCTTGGTCTGGATGCCCGTCTTCGCGGGTATCTTCGGACAATCAGATTTGGCCAGCCCCGCCGAAACCAGCCCTCGCACAAAAAAAGCCCCGCACCCTAATGATGCGGGACTTTTGTTTTGTCGTATTACCTAAGCAGGTCAATCGCTCGACATGAAGGACAGGATGATTGTGAACATGTTGTAGAATGAGATGAAGAAGTTCAGGGCACCCCAATTGGTCATAACGGCCATAGAACGCTCATCGCCTGCAAACTGATAGTAGCCTTCTTTCAGGTGCTGGGTCTCATAAGCGATAAGACCAGCCGAGACAAGCAGGATGCCCCCCATAATGAAGGTTTCCAGCATGCCTGATGGCGGGAAGAGGAGGCTAAGCAGACCTAAAGCGACCAGGCCGAAGAGGGCGATCACAAGGAAAGAGCCGATGCCCTGAAGATTTCTCTTGGTCGTGTAACCAAATAGGGACAGCGCACCAAAGGCCGTTGCTGTAACAAGGAAGGCTTTGGCGATGATGAGCATACTTGGAGACATGATGCGACCGCCGCGGGATCCAAGATCAATCCCTTGCGTGGCTGCTAGTACCCATACGCCAAGGCCAAGGCCCAGAAGTGAAACGATTGTCCAATATAAAAGGGCGGACCCGAGCGGAGATGGGCGCCGCATGGCAAAAGCGGAGAACAGGATCAGGACGATTGGGCCAAATTGTACGACAAACCGCAAAGGTGTCTGGAAAATTAGCTGTGTGAGTGGCGCGTAGGTGCCAGCTGCAAAAGCAAGTACACCTGCTAAAGCGATGCCGAGTGCGAGTTTGTTATAAACGCCCAGCATAAAGCTGCGCAGGCCCGCGTCTGTTGACATATCCATGGCGCGGCCATGTGTTGCGCCTATGCCTCTATTAAAGTCATTCATTGTGTCATTCCCT
>CAYUFN010000050.1:15355-18781 GCA_964443965.1 uncultured Hyphomonas sp.
ATATTATTGGGGCGTATCAGCTATTCTGCAAGAAGAACTCTTATAAAAGACCGTAATTACGCGCTATTGCTTAAGGGAAAATCGTAATAAGAGGTAAAATATGACAATTGAAATGCGCACATTGGGCAAAACCGGACTGAAAGTTACCTCATGCTGTCTAGGGACGATGACATGGGGTGAACAAAATACTGAGGCTGAAGGCCATCAACAGATGGACTATGCGCTCGAACGGGGGGTCAGTTTCTGGGATACAGCCGAGATGTATGCGGTTCCGCCCAAACCTGAAACGCAAGGGCGAACAGAAGAGATTATCGGGAGCTGGTTTGAGAAGACAGGTCGGCGTAGTGAGGTAATTCTGGCTTCCAAGGTTTGTGGCTTTTCGCCGATGGTCTGGTCACGGGATGATGAAACATTGAAGTTTACCCGCCAGAATAAGGCACAGATTGATGAAGCGGTCGAAAAGAGCCTAAAACGGCTTAAAACAGACTATATTGACCTGTATCAGCTGCATTGGCCGGATCGCCCAGTCGGATTATTTGGCAATAAAATGGATCAGAAGGCTTATGGGATGCCCTATGAGCCATTCGAAGACATTCTGTCTCATTTAAATACGCATGTAAAAGCAGGGCGTATTCGGCATATCGGTGTCTCTAATGAGACCCCCTTTGGTGTTATGCGGTTTCTGGCAGAAAGCGCAGCGCACGGGCTGCCACGCATGCAATCGATTCAGAATGTTTACAATCTCGTTTCCCGCAAGTTTGAAGAGGGTCTGGATGAGGTTGCGATTCGGGAAAGTATTGGATTACTAGCCTATTCACCGCTCGCGCAGGGGTATCTGACCGGTAAATACAGAGACGGCGCACTGCCTGCGGGCTCACGCAAGCAGCTGTTTGATCGATTACAGCGTTATGAGGGACCTGGTGCAGAGGCTGCGATTAATGCGCATCTTGATCTTGCCGCCAAACATGGCGCTGATCCGGCTCAATTTGCGATTAAATTCTGCGATACACGCCCATTTACAACCTCCACGATTATCGGGGCAACGACGATGGAGCAATTGAAAACATGCATTGATGCGTTTGAGCTGGTGTGGACAGATGAGATGGAAGCAGATGTCGACAAACTAAATGCAGTTCATCGCTCACCTTGTGCATAGGCACAGAATTGACAGGGAAACAGCGAAATGTAATGAGCCTAGGTTAGCGCTGGTGCGACAGCGCTAAAAAGTACAGGTTTAACTAAGGGGTAATAGGTTAATGGCTGACGCATCGAAATATGCTGACAATATTAAAAAATACGCGAATGGATACAATCAGGCTGCGGCCGAGAAGATTGTCGGCCATTTAGGAATTGCGCTGAGAAATCGTGATAGCTCGCTGGTGTCATGTTCTGACCCGGTCGAGCTGCAGCGTGTGCGCGAGAAGTGGTGCCGGGGTAAACTCTCATTAGCGCAAACCAATGATGAGTTGGATGCAGCGATAAAATTGATATGCGAAAAGTTGCAGCCAGAGGGCGGCAACAAGTCTCGGGTCACTTTCTACTATTTGCTTGCTGAGCATTTCGGGAAGTTGGAAAAGCTTGCAGGGTAGGCAAGTCTGTTTTTAAAATTATGAAAAGCCCGCTTCTGGTCTTCAGGGGCGGGCTTTAAATTGCCAGAATGATAACAGGCTGGATGCCCTGATTTTCCCTCTTTGGCGCGTTCTATGCTTTTCTTTTATACAAGGATCTGTCAAACCGCTCCAATGCTACGCTTGTTTGCTGCTTTGCCGATACGCCCTGATATTGCCGGCCACCTGGCACCCTTGCAAAAAGGGGTGAGTGGGGCAAGTTGGCGTCCGCCGGTCAATTTTCACATAACTTTACGGTTTTTTGGCGATGTTGATCGTCACTTGGCCTATGATCTGGATGCAGCGCTTGGCGAAATTGATGCCCCGCAAATGAAACTGTCTCTTGCTGGGGCAGGTTGGTTTGGCCGACGTGAGCCTTCGGCACTGTGGGCCGGTGTCGCCTATGACAGCCAGTTAAAGGACTTGGCAGGCCAATGTGAACGCGCAGCAAGGCGGCTGGGTCTGCCGACTGAAAAACGTAAATTTTTGCCACATGTGACACTGGCCTATTGTCATGGCACGCTGCCTGATGAGGCGGCACGCTTTGCTGCCCGGCATGAGGGATTTTCAACACCAAAATTTTGGGCAGACAGGTTTCACCTCTATTCCAGCCATATGGGGCGTGGCCCATCCCGTTATGTCGCCGAGGCGGATTATCCACTAAGATGATGCAGAGTTGAAGACCTATAACCGCCTGACGTCTTGTTTTCCTGTATGCTGGCAGCTAGCTGATAAGGCTATAAAGGGCTGCAATTGTTGGAGAGTGCATTTCATGCCAAATTTCACAACCTACCTGTTAAAACGCATGGCTTTGACAGTTGCAGCATTTGTAGCCTTTGCGGCCTGTGTCAGCCAACCTGATCGCACGCTCAGCGTTCTTTACGAGCAATCAGCGCAGTATCATAAACCTGATCGAAACCCGGTTATTGTCATTCCCGGTATTTTGGGAACGCGGTTACTTGATGATGAAACGGGCCGCACGGTTTGGGGTGCGTTTGACAACACGTCTGTGAACCCGCGTAATCGGGAAGATGCGCAATTGCTTGCCCTGCCGATTGCAGCAAGGACGAGGCTTTATGCGACGCGCGATGATGTCTGGCCTGATGGTGTGCTGGATCAGGTGCGCCTGAGCATTCTGGGCATTCCGTTGGATATCCGCGCTTATGTCGGGATTTTATCCTCGCTTGGTGTGGGCGGATATCGCGATCCTGCATTCGGGGCTGGTCTTGATTATGGTGATGGGCACTTTACCTGTTTCCAGTTTGCGTATGATTGGCGCAGAGACAATGTTGAAAATGCACGCGAGTTGAAAGCCTTTATTGAGCAGAAGAAAGCGGAGGTGCGTGCCCAGTATAAAACGCGCTATGGAATTGAGAAGGATGACATCAAGTTTGACATTGTTGCCCATTCTATGGGTGGCTTACTCACACGCTACTTCCTTCGCTATGGCGATCAGCAACTGCCTGAAGATGGAAGCATGCCTGATTTGACATGGGCCGGTGCCGAAGATGTTGAGCGGGTCATTCTGATAGGGACACCAAATGCCGGGGCCAGTGATGCCTTTGAGCAATTGATCAATGGATATGATCCGGGCAAGCCTGTTCTGCCGCATTACCCTGCGCATATTTTGGGTACGTTTCCATCTATCTACCAGCTTTTGCCGCGCCCAAGGCATAAACGCGTTTTATGGGCTGATGCGGCAGAAGCTCCTATTGAGGATCTATATGATGGCGCTTTTTGGGATCAGT
This sequence comes from uncultured Hyphomonas sp., assembly GCA_964443965.1. Taxonomy (GTDB): domain Bacteria; phylum Pseudomonadota; class Alphaproteobacteria; order Caulobacterales; family Hyphomonadaceae; genus CALLCD01. Next base: position 18,711 of record CAYUFN010000050.1, read on the forward strand.
TCGATTGGGGGCTTTTGTCGGGCACTAAAGCAGCAGAGCATTTCCTTGAAGATGCATTGCCTGGTGTGGAG
>CAYUFN010000051.1:0-2041 GCA_964443965.1 uncultured Hyphomonas sp.
ACGCAAAGAATGAGCAAGACAGAGTTATCGTTTACGTCTCCCCCTGACCAAAAGCTGTCATAACTCCCAGCGATTACCCCTTCAAATCCGACAGCTCGACGAGTTCAGCTACCGGTGCGGCCACATCTCCCTCGGCCAGCATAAAGCGCCAGAAGGCGAGGCCGAATAGTTGGCCTTGCGTGTTGATCCAGTTGGGAACGCCGGGGTTTTCATGTGCGATCACGATGCGGAAAGAGCCGTCGGCCTTTAAGTTTGTCTGCGCACGGTTGAGCGAGGCTTGCACATTGGAATAATCATAGGCCTGCATAAACCGGTTCCACAAAACGAGGTTGGCCGCGCGACAGGTCGGCCAGCGCCCGGTGATGATAAGCGCTTGTCCCTCCCCAACAAAATAGGGCGCCATGCAGTAATGTGCGTCAGCTGCGGCCCAGCCGAGATTATCTGGCTTGGCTGGCGCGGGAAACTGGTTGGGCTGAAATGACACAAAGCTTGGCGGTGTGCCGCCTTGCCCGAAGGGCGGGCGGCCGAGTGTACGCGCGCGAACAAACTGGCTCACACGGTTTATCCCGGCGGCAATGCTGTCATCACTTGGATAAGGGCGTGTCGGCGCAGCACTCAGGCGTTCAATCGTCCATTCTGGATTTTTGGCCGGGTTGATGGCTGCTGATATTTTATCTTCAAAATAGTGCCGTGTTGTCACACGTGTTGCCCCTTCAGGCAGGGCCAGCCAGCCGCGCGCGCGTTTCGGGCCACCCAGCCACAGCTCAAAACTGCCATCGGGGCCAACGTCGAAATGTTCATCATTGAGCACGGCGAGTGTCTCCGTCGACATGCCGCCATTGGCCATGCCTGCCTCTATCGTGATAGACACGTAAACGGCACCTTTCATCTTACCACGGATCACATATTCATGGTCCGGGCTGATCGGTGTATCGTAATAAAGGCCGTCCGGATTATCGCCAAAGAATTTGCGGTCCGGCGTAAACATTTCCCGCATGCGCGGATAGGCCGGGTCGCTTTCCAAATGCCCAACCAGCCCGGCTTCCAGCATATGCATCATGCTACGATGCGCCAGTGAGACTTCCATCTCATTGCGCAAATTCCATTCCTCACTCGCCCAACGCGTGCGCACTTCTGTTAGCGTTGCGATCAGGTCGTCGAGGGCTTTTCCGCTTTGCGTGTCCATGAGCGCTATACGTTCTTTTTCTTGCGCGGCGGGGTCATGAAGAAGAGGTTAGAGGTCTTCATATGTTCAGCATAACCCGGGCGCTTGGCTGCTGAACGCCGATCCATCCAAGGGCAGGAGACGAACAGGAAGAGCGCGAGCATGGCGACCCAGCCAATGCCTGTCCACCAGTTCTCAAGACCGGCTGACATGGCAAACAGCCAAAGCGAGAACCACATCGCCACTTCGCCAAAATAGTTCGGATGGCGAGACCAAGCCCACAGACCCTCAGTATAGAACGCCTGATTGGTCTGGTTAGCTTGCTTCTTGAAACGGAAATTACGCATTTGTCCATCAGCAAAGAGTTGGATGGTTGCTGCGCCAATACCAATGATAAAGGCGATAACATCCAGCACAATGTTAGAGTCGGCATTGCCTGCCAACACCGGCCAGGCTGGCACCATGCCAAGAAAAACGATAATTGTGGGAAACATATTGATGCCCATCAGATTGGAGACAAACAGATAGGTTTTCGGATTGTCCGCGCGCATCTCCTGATACCGCCAGTCTTCATGGTCAAGGCCAGGCCAGTCGCGGGCCCAGTTTGAAGTAAGCCGGATGGCCCACCAGGTAATCACCAGCATCATCATCACACGGCCGGGATCCATATCAAATCCGGTCAATGACCACCAAAATAGAAATACAACAGGGGGAATGACTGACCAGTATGGATCGTAAAGGCTGGCATTCATCAAATAGGCGCCAACGGCCCATATAATAACCGTGGCGAACATATCAGCGACAAATACGCCCCAAAACGGGCCGAGGCCTTCAGCAAATGAATAAGCACCAAGGGCGCCAACCCCCGCCAAAACA
>CAYUFN010000051.1:2051-18613 GCA_964443965.1 uncultured Hyphomonas sp.
TAGGCGGCTGCTACAATTAATAGCGAGCGGGACTTGCCATAGAACTTATTTTTGGTCAGGTGCGGGTTCATGCTTTTCTCCAAAAGGTCGAGATATGACAGAAACTGGCAATAAAGGCCGATTCAAGAATCCCGTCGAGGCGGTGTTGGTGGGTACAAAAGAGCTCGTACGTGTAAAGCCAAATACCCGACCAATCAATGATTCTGATCGGCTTGATGGCAAAATTTGCCTGATTACAGGTGCAAATTCCGGTGTGGGCTGGGGCATTGCCAAGCTTTGGGCTGAACGTGGCGCGACGATTATCATGGCCTGTCGCACACTGGTGCCAGATCGAGCCGCTGAGCTGCGCACACTTTCGGGCAATCCAAACATTCACCTTTACGAATTCGATCTTAGTCATTTCGATAAGATTGACGCCTTCATAGATAAGCTAAAGGCTGACAATATTCGCCTGGATGTCTCGCTGTTTAATGCCGGTCTTGGCGCGGCCATTGCCAGGAAAACGGAAGAGGGGCTCGAAGAGCTTTTCCACGTCAATTATCTCTCCAAATTCTATTTGGTGAACCGCTTGCTTGGCGAAGGGATAATCCCCAACACGACGATGGCTGGAAACCGTAAGGAAGGGGACCCGGTTCACCGCATGATGTTTACCTCCTCAGATAGCCATCGCGGGGCCCAACCGATTAACATCGATACGCTCGGCGTATTTTATGAATATGGTGCCAAGGGCGGGATTGCGAACTACTCCTATTACAAATTGGTGCTCAATACATTTGCCATGGAGCTCTCGCGTCGCCTGAACGGTAATCTTGAACCAGCTGATGTCTCTGTTTTCCCAATTTGCCCTGGGCCTGTGAACACAAATATTATCCGCAATGCACCGTTCGCGCTCAGAATGGTGCTGGGCGCTGTGTTCAAACTCACCTTCCAGTCGCCTGAAAAGGCTGCGCCGCCATTTTTATACCTCGCCGCCGCGCCGGAAGTTGAAGGCCGCACGGGTGTTTACATGCATATGAAAACCGAAAAACGCATGGATGATAAGTGTTACGATGCGCAGGCTGGGGAAAGGCTGTGGGATAAATCCGTCGAAATTCTGCAAAGGATCGGCAGATTAGACAGGATGCGGGCAGATTAAGCTATTTTTGCAGGAGGGTCATCCATTCTGCCGCCCAGCAAAAAGGCCACCCCAGATGAGGGTGGCCTCCGTGAGCTTTGGTAAAAGCCCTGGTTCCTGACCTGTCATTTTCAGACAGATCTCGTATACTTAGATAAAGCGCAGAGGTTGCTCCACGCGATAATCCTCGGATACGGACCCAATAGCCCTACCTGGTTTCTCACTTGACATTGGATCACCTCCTTTCGGTTGTTAGCGTCGCGCACTTTGCTGACGACCCGTTTATCATAACGCAGTTCATGGGAATGGGAAGTCAATGCGCATAAAAAAAGCGCGGCATCCTAGCCGCGCTTTTCTAACAATACTCAAGTCTACAAGAACTCTACTGGTCTTTTAGATGGCATGGTTTCCTTAATAAGGTGTTGCCAGAATATCTGCTGCAACTGCGATAATCGCACCGGTTGCCACAGCTGCCAGAACAGCATCCTTTGAACCTTTGTCACACACCCAGTGATATCCACGTGGTGGCGCGTACAAGCCATGTGAACCGAAATCATTAATAATGATCGTATTATTCGTCACGCCATAGAACCCACCAACTGCATAGGATGATCTAATGACCCCCTTATTCAAGCCGCCTCCATGAAAGGCGTTGCCTCGGAACCCACGATTGAAACGTCTGTTATTAAAGCCATGGTTAAAGCCTTTGCCACGAAAGCCGCGATTAAAGCCTCTATTGTTAAAGCCATTGCCGCGGAAACCACGTCGGTTGAAACCGTTGTTGAAACCACGCTTCCCGCGGAAGGCACGCCTATTATTAAAACCGCGTCGGTTGTTAAATCCGCGTCTCTGGTTGAATCCACGTTTACCGTTAAAGCTCCGCCGCCCCCGAGATCGATGTTGACCAGCAAGCGTTGCAACCGTTGCAGAAGTCTGCTGGACGGCCGGGCTTGTTTGTGCAGTCGCCGGTAGGAAGGTCGCAAAAGATGCGGACATTGCCATAGCAGCGCTGATTTTAGTCAGTTTATTTAGAATGCTCATAAAAACACTCCTTTCCTGGTTGCGGCGTAAACTTAGGTATATTCCTTACCACGCCTGACAGCTTTTTATCGCCGTTGATATATAGTTAGTATCTTTAGCCTGAATTTTAACTGAATAAGATGACAATTATGGATCACAGCTCTGATAGAGATCTTCACATAAGCGAGAGCATCACTCTGCCCGCCTGGGAATTGTCAGAGAAATTTGTGCGCGCATCAGGGCCCGGCGGGCAGAATGTGAACAAGGTGTCAACCGCTGTGCAGCTGCGTTGGAATGTGACGCGCTCAGCCCTGCCTGCTGCGGTAAAAACCCGATTTAAACGGCTCTGGAAAACGCGTTTAACCCAGGAAGGGGATATTATCATTGATGCGCGAAGCCATCGTTCACAGGCGCTAAACCGTGAAGCCGCGCGCAAACGCCTGGTCGAAATGATTGCCAAAGCCCTGTTGCCGCCCAAAAGGCGTATTCCAACCCGGCCAGGGCGCGGGGCTATTGAACGCCGTATAGAGAGCAAAAAGCGCCGCAGCGACCTGAAAAACAAAAGAGGCCGCGTCAAGGAAACTGATTAGCCCAGTGTCCGCAACTGCCTTGGCAATCAGCTTGCCTGCTGGCCCGATGATTGCTGACGACCACGCTGGCCTCTGGGTTTATGACGTGGCTTTAAGCGCTTTGGTTTTGAGGTTTTGCTTGGGTCAAAGGATTTGCCCCCACCCGTATTTGCGGTAGATTTTTGAGACCCAACTTCGGTGCGGTTTTGGCCCTCTGCCGATTTTTGGCCATCTCTCTTAGGTTTGCCTCTGCGGTTGCCATTTCGGCCTCCACCACCGGTTTTGTTGCGGCCGCCTTGGCCGCGTCCGCTGCGACCACGTTGCCCGTTTGGTTGCGCGCGAACAAGGGCGGCTTTTTCCTTGGCGATCTCATCATAAGCCTCGCCAGCCTCTTCCTTGGGCAACGTGATTTTCATCAGTTTTTCAATATCGCGCAGTAGTGAGCGCTCTTCACGATCGCAAAAGGCGATGGCTGTGCCCTCTGCGCCAGCGCGTGCGGTACGGCCAATTCTGTGAACATAGGATTCAGCAACATTAGGTAGATCATAATTAATGACATGCGAGACATCATCAATATCAATACCGCGTGCAGCGATGTCGGTGGCGACCAGGATTGGCGTTTTGCCTTGCCTGAAACTCTCAAGGGCGCGTGTGCGCTGATTTTGACTTTTATTGCCGTGGATAGCGCCGGCGGGCAGATCATTTTTCGTCAGAACACGCGCAATTTTATCTGCGCCATGCTTGGTGCGGGAAAAAACAATCACGCGTGAGAAAGCTGTTTCCTGAAGAATATCGACCAGTAATTTTGGTTTGGCATGTTTGGCAACATAGATAACGCTCTGGGCAATTCGCTCAACAGTTTTGGACTCTGGGTTTACTGATACTTCCTGCGGGTTGTTCAGGAAATCATTGGCGAGGCTACGGATCTGTTTTGGCATCGTCGCAGAGAGTAGGGCTGTGCGTCGATCGCGCGGCAGTGCTTTCATGATGCGGCGAATAGCAGGCAGGAAACCCATGTCTAGCATTTGGTCTGCCTCATCAAGCACGACGGTTGTTGCTTTGTCGATGCGGATGGCTCCTGTGTCCATATGGTCGAGCAGGCGACCGGGCGTAGCAACAAGAATATCAACACCACGCGACATTGCGCGGATTTGCTTGTTGGGCTTTACGCCGCCAACCACCACTGTGGCGCTGTGATCGATAAACTTGGCATAAGCGGTGATATTTTCGCCGATCTGAGCGGCCAGTTCGCGCGTTGGTGTTACGATCAGCGCACGGCAGCTACGCGGTTCTGCGCGGCCTTTATTGGCGGCAATCTCATTCAGCAGCGGCAGAACGAATGCAGCTGTTTTCCCGGTGCCGGTCTGGGCGATACCAACCACATCTTTGCCTTTCAGCATAATGGGGATCAGTTTGGATTGAATAGGAGTTGGTGTTTTATAGCCTGCGCGTTCAAGGGCGCGGAGAATAGGTTCGGCGAGGCCGAGATCGGTAAATTGGGTCAAGTAAAGACTCTTTTCAAATATCACACAGTGCACGCCATTTTGCGCGCATCTTATGCGTTAGCATTATGTTTTTCAGGAAACTTGCGTAGACCAGCTCACCTTGCGGGTGCGCCAGTAAAGGCGCGTGGTTCTGGCAGCACAGCGCTGCCTTTAAAAGTCTACAGGCCGCCTTCGAACCTCAGCTCGAAATCTACGCGCGGTCTGCAGTTATGTGTCCTTTAAGCTGGAAAGTCCTAAAGGCAAGTGAATATTACCGTAAGCTGAAAAACCTGTGTGTTAGATATCCCAATCAAGTGTGATCTTCCGGTTTACCAGCGCGTTGTAATCATTGACCAATGTTTCGCAAACTTCACCTGGTTTGAAATTATGTTCAGCTATTTCCTTGACCGGTGTAATTTCAGCAGCCGACCCTGTAATAAAGCACTCATCGAATGTTGAAAGTTCATCAGGCGTAATACGTCGCTCGATAATCTCCATTTGATGGGATTTTGCGAGCCGAATGGCAGTCTGCCGTGTAATGCCGTTCAAGAACCGATCAGCTGAGGGCGTATGGATAGCCCCGTCACGCGTAAAGAAAATATTCGCGCCGGTCGCTTCAGCCACATACCCCTCATGATCAAGCATCAGCGCGTCGGCATAGCCTTCCTCGTGTGCCTTTTGCTTTGAGATGGTGCAAATCATATAGAGCCCCGCTGCTTTGGCATGGCAGGGGGCGGTTTCCGGAGAGGGGCGTGCATAAGCCGCGCGCGTCAGGCGGATCCCGGCCATCTTATCTTCAAAATAGTCCCCCCAACTCCAAACAGCAATCGCAGTTCGAACTGAGGTTTCAGTTGCCAGAATGCCCATCTGCTCAGAGCCGCGCCAGGCAAAGGCCCGCACATAGGCATTTTCCAGACCGGACTTGGCAAGTGCTTCTTTTTTGGCATCTTCAATTTCGGTAACCGCGTATGGCAGCTCAAAACCAAGAATTTTAGCGGAGTTTTCAAGCCGCTGGGAATGATGCTCGGAGCGATAAATTGTGCCGCCATAAGCCCGCTCGCCTTCAAACACAGTCGACGCGTAATGCATGCCATGCGTCAGGACGTGCACCTTGGCATCCCGCCACGGCGTAAACTCACCATCCATCCAGATAAAACCGTCGCGTTGGTCGTAGGGAATAAATGCCATTTGCTGCGCACCTTTGCTTGCGTTTTACGTCAATTATGTCTCATTCTCAGAGAGTGCCTAGTGAAGTCAACAGATTGGGGAGAAATGTTCGTCCCCAGCCGCGCCCAACCGAGGGGCGTTTGTTTCTTCGTGACGAAGAATTGGAAACGGGCGTGGGGTTGGTCCTGTTTGCTGAAAAGCGGCTGATGCGAGCTGTGCAACCTTTTTTGGAGGGCCAGGACCTGAACCGTCCAGCGTTTGAAGTGCTCGTCGCGATTGCGACCGCGCCGGACCAGACAATTCAGCACATGCGTGAACGCCTTGATATGACCGTCCCAACATTTGCGCGCATTATCGGGCAACTGGATCGACAGGGATTAATCGCGAAAGGCAAGTCCCTGCAGGATGGTCGCGCACGAACGCTAACGCTAAGCGCTGCAGGGCAAAGACTGATGCGACCAGTCATCGCCAAATTGCGCGATATTATGCGCGCCGCTTATCGCCAGGTTGGTGCCGAACAGGTTGTGGGCGCCAAAGCTGTCCTGGAAGCCGTTATGACGCATGGGGAGAGTGATGAACACTGAAAAGCACTTACTGATTGTAGATGATGATGATCGCTTGCGCAGCTTGTTGAAACGCTTCCTTTCCGGAGAAGGGTATCGGGTTAGCACAGCAGAATCTGCAAAGGTCGCCAGACGCCTGTTAGGCACTTTCGATTTTGATCTGGCCATTCTCGACATTATGATGCCCGAAGAAGGCGGCTTGTCTTTACTTGCCAGCATCAGAGAGTGGCGGCACTTGCCAGTTATCTTGCTCACCGCCAGGGATTTGGCTTCAGATAGAATCAACGGGCTGAAGTGCGGCGCCGATGACTACGTAACCAAACCTTTTGAGCCTGAAGAGCTCTCATTGCGCATTGCCTCAATCCTGCGCCGGGCGTCTCATAAAGCTGATATGTCCGAGCCGGTGAGATTGTCCGGCTTGGTGTTTGATCCAATTAAAGGCGTGTTACAGTCCGGGGAGAAAAGCATCCACCTAACGGAGTCAGAACGCCAGTTGCTGATCATAATGGCAAAACATGCCGGTGAGACAGTTGCGCGCAACCTGCTGGCTTTGAAGGCTTCTAACGGTGTTGAGCGCGCCATAGACGTGCACGTAACGCGCTTACGCAAGAAAATTGAACCTGACCCCAAAGAGCCCATTCACCTGCAGACCGTGCGCGGTGTTGGATATCGTCTCGTTACGGATTAAAATGCTGATGCCAAAAGTGCTAAGGGCGCGCTTTTGGCGGTTTATGTCCCCGCTGCGTCACAAAGCAATTATGCCCTTCATCTTTGAGACGCTGGCAGAATGTGGCCGCTTCGGAATGTTCACGAAAAGCACCCACCCGCAGCCTGAAGAGTGTTTGATTGTCGCCTGTTTCAACGCGGCTTATCGACCGCTCGGCATGCTCAAAAAGGTCTGGTAGCTCGGCGCGCAACTGTTCCCATATGGCGCAAATTGAATCTTCATGCGGTGTCGCCAAGAGCTGTATGAAATAAGTTCCGTATGGGTTCATTTCCGGAATGGGCGGGGCTTGCGGTGGCTCTGGGGTTGGTTGGGGAGCAGGCGAGGGAAGTGGCAAAGGAAGAGGTGTCGGCACCGGTTCAAATTCTGGCTGTGGGTCAGGCGGCATGGGGGCAGGCCCCGGGATCGGTGTAGGAACAGGCGCCGGGGGTGGGCCGTCTGAAGGGAAAGGCATAGGCAAGGGATGCGGCGTTGGTATTGGCAGCGGTGCGGGAACAGGTCTCGGTTTTGGAACTGGGAAAGGAATAGGCAGCGGCAGCGGGCTTGTACCTGGTGTTCCGTTGTCTTCTTCCTCTTCGCCCTCTTCCTCGCCAGGCGGATTAGCTGGTCCTGGCTCAGGTGGGGTGGGTATATCAGCAACAGGTGGCGGTGTGCCTTCGGGGCCCATCATATCTGTAGGTGTGGTGCTTGTGGGCGTGTCGTGGGGCTGTTTTACAGTGGCTCCAAACAGAAGGGTACTCTCCTGACTTTGCTTTTTTTGTGTGCGACCAGAAGCCGGTTGATCTTTTCTGTCAGCCTCCGCATCATTTGCCAGCTGAGGCTTGCTGCGTTGATTGCTCAAAGGTTCAGAAGTGGGCTGCACATATGCTGGGCCACTTGCCGACAGCTCTGGCAATGGCCCAGCATCGGCTTTGCTATTTTGACCAAGATTAACGATAAAAATGGAGATCAGTAAACTAGTGGAAAAAACCAAAGAGGGAAGCAACAGCTTTCTTCGCCGCCTTTGTTTCGGCGTGTCAGATGGGAGGGAAAGAGAGCGGACTGTGCGTGACATAGTGGTAGCTTGGTTGCATTCACACTTAAATTGCCGCAAAAGTATTATTATACAATTAAAAGTAGTATTGTTAGTATCTGGTAGCCGCGCCGCTAAACATCCTCCCAAAAAAAAGCATCAAAATTTGTTTCAGCTCTTTCCCCAAACAGAATCTTTGCCTATGAGGCAGACTTAGCTTTTAATGAAAATTTTGTGCGCAGTATGCCTTGGCCTGCTGTGAACATTTGCGCGCGGGAAAAACGAGGAAAAAATGCCAAAACGTAAAGATATTCAGTCTATCCTCGTCATTGGCGCCGGGCCGATTATTATTGGTCAGGCGTGTGAATTTGACTATTCCGGTGTGCAGGCGATTAAAGCCCTGAAAGGGGAAGGTTACCGGGTTATTCTGGTGAACTCGAACCCGGCAACAATCATGACCGATCCCGATCTGGCTGACGCGACCTATATTGAGCCGATCACGCCTGACTTTGTGGAAAAGATTATCGCACGTGAGAAGCCTGATGCACTGCTCCCAACCATGGGGGGGCAAACTGCTCTAAACTGTGCACTTGATCTGCAAAAAGCAGGCGTTCTTGAAAAGTATGACGTTGAGTTGATTGGGGCGAAAGCCGATGCCATCGAAATGGCTGAAGACCGTGAATTATTCCGCCAGGCGATGAACCGGATTGGGCTGGAAAACCCACGTGCTGAAATCATTCAGGCACCTGAAAGCAAGGATGCAAACGGCAAAACCGTATATGACCGGATTACGGGCCTGAAAATGGCTGTTGATGTGCTTGACGATATTGGTCTACCCGCGATTATCCGTCCGGCGTTTACCCTGGGTGGAACGGGCGGCGGTGTGGCCTATAATCGCGAAGAATATGAAGAGATTGTCCGCTCCGGCTTGGCAGCTTCACCTGTGGCGCAGGTTCTGATTGACGAGAGCCTGCTGGGCTGGAAAGAATACGAGATGGAGGTTGTCCGCGACAAGGCAGACAATTGCATCATTATTTGTGCCATTGAGAACATCGATCCGATGGGCGTCCACACCGGGGACTCGATTACGGTGGCTCCGGCGCTGACATTGACAGACCGGGAGTATCAGGTGATGCGCAATGCATCGCTGGCGGTCCTACGTGAAATTGGTGTAGAAACTGGCGGTTCGAATGTACAATTTGCGGTTAATCCCAAAGATGGCCGCCTCGTGGTCATCGAGATGAATCCACGCGTCTCGCGCTCCTCGGCTATGGCCTCCAAAGCCACCGGTTTCCCGATTGCCAAGATCGCGGCCAAGCTGGCCGTTGGTTATACGCGGGATGAGCTGGACAATGACATAACCGGCGTTACGCCCGCATCGTTCGAGCCGACGATTGATTATGTCGTGACAAAAATTCCGCGCTTTGCTTTTGAAAAGTACAAAGGCGCTGAAAATACGCTCTCCACGGCGATGAAATCTGTTGGCGAAGCCATGGCGATTGGGCGCAGCTTTCAGGAAAGTTTCCAAAAAGCGCTTTGCTCACTTGAGACAGGTTTGACGGGGCTGAACGACGTTGCGTTTGAAGATGAAGCGGCCCTGCGCGCAGAGCTTGCGATACAAACACCCAACCGGTTGCGCGTTGTTGCGCAGGCTTTCCGTGAGGGGGTTTCAGTCGAAGACGTGAACCGTATCACCAGTATAGATCCATGGTTCCTGCGCCAGATAGAAGAAATCGTGGCGATGGAGCAGGCAATTGCTGAAGACGGCTTGCCCAGCGAGGCTAACGTGCTGACCGATGTTAAAAGTATGGGCTTTTCAGATGCGCGCCTTGCTGAGCTGACTGGCAAGACCGAAACCGATGTTCGTTCGGCACGCCATGCGCTTGGTGTGCGCCCGGTCTATAAGCGTATTGATACGTGTGCGGCAGAGTTTGCGGCGAAAACACCCTATCTCTATTCAACCTATGAGCGCCCGGCTTTTGGTCAGGCCATGGCAGACTGTGAAGCCCTGCCGTCAACGCGCAAGAAAGCCATCATCGTTGGGGGCGGGCCAAATCGGATTGGGCAGGGCATCGAGTTTGATTATTGCTGCTGCCATGCTGCCTATGCCATGGATGAACTGGGTATTGAATCTGTGATGGTTAACTGCAACCCGGAAACTGTGTCTACCGACTATGACACCTCCGATCGGCTTTACTTCGAACCGCTCACCTATGAGCATGTCAGCGAAATTGTTGCCAAAGAGCAAAGCGCCGGCGACCTGGCGGGCATGATCGTCCAGTTTGGCGGGCAAACACCGCTCAAGTTGGCGACACCTTTGCATGAGGCTGGTGTGCCAATCCTTGGCACCAGTCCGGTTTCGATTGATCTGGCTGAAGATCGTGTGCAGTGGGCCGCCTTGCTCGACCAGCTGGGCATCAAGCAGGCGCCATCTGCGACCGCGAAGACCGAAGCTGAGGCGCTTGCAAGTGCGCAGGCGCTTGGCTACCCGGTAATGCTGCGCCCATCATTTGTGCTTGGCGGGCGAGCGATGGAAATCTGTCGCTCGGATGAAGACATTGTCTCTTTTGCAACCGAGGCGCTTGAGGCTGCGCGTGAAGCTTCGGCCGGGGAGGCTTCGCTCTTTCTGGACCGTTATTTGTCTGATGCAATTGAAGTGGATGTCGATGCGATTTGCGATGGCGCGGATGTTCATATTGCCGGTGTGATGGAACATATTGAGGAAGCCGGCGTGCATTCTGGCGACAGCGCCTGCTCGCTGCCACCCTACACGCTGTCACCAGCTATTATCGGTCGTTTGTCTGAGCAAACCATTGCCCTTGCACGTGCCCTGAAAGTGAAAGGGCTGATCAATATTCAGTTTGCCGTCAAAGATGAGGATATCTATGTGCTGGAAGCTAATCCGCGTGCCTCACGCACTGTGCCGTTCGTTGCAAAAGCTGTTGGTGCGCCCATTGCTGGCATCGCAGCTAAAATCATGGCCGGCAGCAAGTTGACAGATTTTGATCTCAGCCAGGCCACACCAAACCGTGTTGCTGTAAAAGAGGCTGTGTTCCCGTTCGGACGGTTTGCCGGTGTTGACCCTGTATTAGGGCCTGAAATGCGCTCTACGGGCGAAGTGATGGGCTGGGATGATGATTTTGGCGTCGCTTTCCTGAAGGGGCAAATTGCTGGCGGGGTAAGCCTGCCAACAAGCGGGCAAGTCTTTATCTCACTCAAAAACGGTGACAAGGAAAGCATGATTGAGGGCGCTAAATCGCTTATCAAAGAAGGCTTCTCACTGGTCGCAACAGAAGGAACGGCGGCGTTCCTGCAAGGGCATGACATTCAGGTCACGCGCATCAATAAAGTGATCGAAGGGCAACCTCACATCGTAGATTCCATGATTAATGGTGAAATCTGTCTGGTATTTAATACAACCGAAGGGGCCCAATCTCTTAAGGATTCAGCCTCAATTCGCTCAACGGCTGTTACGCGGAAAATTCCTTATTTTACGACGCTAGCGGCCTCTTTAGCCTCAATTCAGGCGATTCAAGCGTTGAAATCAGGACCAATGAGTGTCCGCCCCTTGCAATCTTAACTGTTAAGCACAATCTTGACGCGTCGTAGAATCCAGTTGAGGCTGGGTTCGTAATGTAAATGGTAAACAACATGCAAAGAATACCTATGACCGGCGAGGGCCATGCCGCCCTTGAAGCCGAATTGAAAAATTTGAAGTCTGTCGAACGCCCTGCGATCATTCAGGCAATTTCTGTTGCGCGTGAGCATGGTGATCTCTCTGAGAACGCCGAATATCATGCAGCCAAGGAAAAGCAGAGCTTTATTGAAGGACGCCTGGCTGAGCTTGAGGATAAGCTCGCGCGTGCTGACATTATTGATATATCAAAGCTTGGCGGATCGTCCGTTAAATTTGGGGCGACTGTCACCATCATTGATGTCGAGACTGAAAAAGAGTCGACTTACAAAATTGTCGGAGAAGACGAAGCTGATGTTGCGCTGGGCAAGGTCTCAATCACGTCTCCCATTGCGCGCGCACTGATTGGCAAAGAAGAAGGCGATGAAGCCGAAGTCGCCGCACCGGGCGGTGCACGCGCCTATGAAATTGCCAGTGTCATTTATAAGTGACCCAGGGTGGGGGAACACTCGGCCCCTCAATTTGGGCGGTTTCTGATGGCCGGGCAGGCAATGCTGCTCAGGTCCGCGCGATTGCGAGCGCGTTGAGTGAAACCAGCCGCTGGCTACGCATCGCGCATATCAAAGGTGAGGGGCATCGGGGCGAACCGCTGCACCTTCACCCCAAAGCGCCGCTGCGCTGGCTGCCGCCTTCACGCGCCTTCAAGCCGCTTTTAGCGCTCCCCAAGGCAGAGCAAGCCCATTTCTCCCCGCCTTATCCAACCGTTTGGGTGGGGGCCGGCTCGCGCACGGCACCCTACAGCGCAGGTGTACGCGAATGGTCTGAAGGGCAAACACTCACTGTTCATGTGCTGGATCCGCGCACAGACACGACTGATTTTGATATTCTGGTTACCCCGCGCCATGACCTCTCTGATGGGTTGAATGTCGTTCAGACTATGGGGTCTCCGGCTTATTTTTCAGCAGATGATGTTGAGGCTGCCGGACTTGCTTTTGCTGATCTGGCTGATGAGCGTGGCCGCAGCGCGATTGTTGTGCTTGGCGGAAATTCGCGCACGCATACTTTCGATAAGGCCGCCATCACGCGCCTTGATGTTCAGTTGCGCGCAGTTGTGGCCTCTGGCTGGCGTCTGCGGATTACGTGTTCGCGGCGCACGCCAGTGCCGGCACGGGCGCATTTTCGCACGATGGCCGATGAGATTGGTGCAAAATTCTGGGAAGGCCCCAGTGACGGGGCAAACCCGTATCTGGCCTGGCTCTTATTCTCTGATGCAGCAATTGTCACAGAAGACAGCACGAACATGCTCTCTGATGCAGCCTATTTCGGCTTGCCGATCCATATGGCGCGGCTGACCGGGCGGTCTGACAAGTTTGATCGCTTGCATGAAAGCCTCATTTCGAAGGGAATTGCGCGCTGGCTGCATGGCGGTCTGGAAACCTGGACCTATAAGCCCCTGCGCGAGGCCGACAAGGTGGCTGACAAGATTGTCGAGGAACTTCTCAAACGCTTTCCTCAACCTGATTTGGGTCGCCAAAGCCAAACCGTTGCGCCCGATTGGTTGTAATAAGAGTTGCGTCTGCGCCAGACTGGCTTTATTTGATATTCGAACATAAGGATGGTGCTTTGCAAACTGCTCACGCGCCACTTTGTGGGCCTGTAGCTCAGTTGGTTAGAGCAGACCGCTCATAACGGTCTGGTCGGGGGTTCGAGTCCCTCCGGGCCTACCAAAGTCTTATCGGTTATTTATACTTTGTTTTCATACCTGTGCTCTAATGAGAGGCCAGATATGCAGCGCTTTGCATGCAAGTGAAGAGACAGGTTTTATGGAACATCTTAGACGGCGTGTATTGGTCACAGGCGGGGCCGGATTTTTAGGCTCGCATTTGTGTGAAGATCTGCTGGCAACCGGTGCAGATGTGATCTGCATGGACAATCTCTTCTGTGGCCAGAAAGATAATATTTCCCACTTGCTTGCCAATCCCTATTTTGAGTTTATCCGGCATGATGTAACCGTGCCGATTTTTCTCGAGGTTGATGAAATTTATAATCTCGCCTGTCCGGCCAGCCCGTTTCACTATCAACATAATCCAGTGAAGACACTCAAAACCAGCGTGCATGGTGCAATCAATATGTTGGGTCTGGCCAAGCGTACAGGCGCAAAGATTTTTCAGGCTTCGACCTCGGAAGTCTATGGTGATCCGACCGTCCATCCCCAGCCCGAAGATTATCATGGCAACGTCAACCCGATTGGGGTTCGGGCCTGTTATGATGAAGGCAAGCGTGCTGCAGAAACCCTGTTCTTCGATTATCACCGCCAACACAAGATCGACATTCGGGTTGTGCGCATCTTCAATACGTATGGCCCGCGTATGCACCCAAATGATGGCCGGGTGGTGTCTAATTTTATCGTTCAGGCCCTTAAAGGGCGCGACATTACAATCTTCGGAGACGGCTCCCAGACGCGGTCTTTTTGTTATGTTGATGACCTTATTCGGGGCTTCCAATTGCTGATGAACCAAAACGAAACGATTGGGCCAATCAATATGGGCAACCCGAACGAGTTCACAATTAAGGAGCTGGCTGAAGCCGTGATTGAGCTGACAGGTGCCAAATCGACGCTCTCCTTCCAAAATCTGCCAGCTGATGACCCTAAACAGCGACAACCAGATATTACAAAGGCGCGCCAGATACTTGATTGGGAGCCAAAAGTTCAACTGCGTGAAGGCCTGGGGCATACCATCGCCTATTTTGATCAACTGCTCTCTGGCGCAGATTCAGAGCGTATCAATACACCAGGCTTCTAAGACCCATCTGAGCAGTCTATTAAGCTTGCGTCTTTTATCTGATGCAGATTGCTGATACTTCCCCTCTAAAATTCACGAGTAGGCTTTAACATGAGAATCACGATTATCGGCACCGGCTATGTTGGCCTTGTCTCTGGAGTATGTTTTTCGGACTTCGGACACATCGTGACCTGCGTCGATAAGGATGCCAGCAAAATCGAAATGCTCAATCAGGGGAAGGTACCAATTTATGAGCCGGGCCTTGATGAGCTTGTCTCCAAAAATGTTAGTGAAGGGCGGCTGTTTTTTGCCACCGATCTGAAAGAGGCCGTTGCTAGGTCTGAGGCTGTCTTCATCGCGGTTGGCACACCAGAGGATAAGGAAACCGGCGCGGCGAATCTGGCTTATGTCCATGCGGCTGCTGCCGAGATTGCTGAAAACCTGCAGGGTTACACGGTGATTGTAACCAAATCGACGGTACCAGTCGGGACAGGCGATGAGGTGGAAGCCATTGTCAGGCAGACGAATCCGGACGCAAACTTTGATGTCGTTTCCAACCCCGAATTTTTGCGGGAAGGGGCCGCAATTGATGACTTCAAACACCCCGACCGCATTGTTGTTGGCGCGCAAACAGCCAAAGCCAGTGATACAATGCGCCGCCTCTATCGCCCGTTCGATCTGAACGAAACACCGCTGCTGATGGTCAACCGCCGCACATCCGAACTCATCAAATATGCCGGCAATGCTTTTCTGGCCACGAAGATTACTTTCATCAATGAAATGGCTGACCTGTGCGAACATGTCGGTGCAGATGTTGAGGAAGTGGCACGCGGGATTGGTCTTGATAGCCGGATCGGGCCAAAATTCCTCAGCGCTGGGCCGGGCTATGGCGGCTCTTGTTTTCCAAAGGATACAATGGCGGTCGTTAAAACCGCACGACAGGTCGGATCGCCGCTGAATATTATCGAAACTGTGGTCCATATAAACGCCAAGCGCAAAAGCTCAATGGCCGATAAAATTATCTCCGCAGTTGGCGGTGATGTCTCTGGCAAGACGATTGCGATTCTGGGGCTTGCCTTCAAACCCGATACCGATGACATGCGCGAATCGCCTGCGATTGATATTATTGAAAGCCTGCAAGCCAATGGCGCAAACATTCGCGCTTATGATCCCGAGGCGATGGAAGAAGCGGCCAAGATTCTTTCCAATATCGAGTATTGCGCGGATGCCTATGATTGTGCCCGCGGGGCCGATGTCCTGTGCGTTGTTACCGAGTGGGACAAGTTCAAAGCGCTTGATTTTGTACACCTCAAAGACCTGCTCAAAGCGAATGTGTTCGTTGATTTGCGCAATGTTTATGTGCCCAGGGATGTGCGCGCCTACGGGTTTGACTATGTCAGCATTGGTCGCAAATAGCTTCCGACAAAGAAATAAGCTGACTTTACCACCGTTTTGGCCCTTGCACGCGCGCATTTTCATGCGCACATAAGCTTCACAAAAGAACCTAAACATATTAGGCGTGGACGAAGCGCGTTAAAAGCGCTAATCCCCCGCTTTCATTTAAGAGTTTGAACATGGCTGAAAAAAATAAGCGTATCGGACCAGTCACCTTTGCCCGTCAAGTGCAGGCAGAAGGGGCAAAGGTCACATGGACCTCGCGCGGGGAAACCATAAGCGCGACGATCCTGGTCATCATTATGTCAATTCTTGTGGCAATTTTTCTATTTGCTGGCGATCAATTCTGGTCCTTCATGGTCCGTTTGATTACCGGCCTTGGGTCTTAAGGGAGCGCTGGGCATATGGCCGGAGCCAAATGGTATATCATAAACGCCTATTCCAACTTTGAAAAAAAGGTGGCGGCACAAATTCGCGAACAGGCCTCCATGAATGGCCTTGATCACCTGATTGAGGAAATGGAGGTGCCAACCGAAGAGGTTGTCGAGGTTGTGCGCGGCAAAAAGCGCACCAGCGAACGCAAATTCTTCCCAGGCTATATCCTGATGAAGGCTGAGTTAACCGATGCGATCTATCATTTGGTGAAAGACACCCCAAAGGTGACAGGTTTTCTTGGGGCCGATGGCGGCAAAAAGCCGTTGCCAGTGCCAGAACGTGAGGTGAACCGTATTCTTGGCACAGCAGAAGAAGCCGCTGACAGGCCGCGTCCGACCATTACGTTCGAAGTCGGTGAACAAGTCCGCGTCAATGATGGCGCTTTTCAGGGCTTTGAAGGTGAAGTTGAAGAGGTTGATGCTGAAGCTGCGCGCTTGAAAGTTACCGTCTCCATCTTTGGCCGTGCCACACCTGTCGATCTGGAATACGGGCAGGTTGATAAGATTAGCTAGGTTAAATCTATCCCACACTTTCTCCTGCGCGCTATATTGATGCTTCTTCACACGAGCAAAGCGGCAATCGGACCGACCGGTTGTTCGTGTGAGGGCGGGTTTCCTAAGTCTGAGGCGAGTGCTTAACGGCCACTCCCCTGGCTATGGCGG
>CAYUFN010000052.1:0-10837 GCA_964443965.1 uncultured Hyphomonas sp.
TTGGGTGAATGACTTGCCCGGGACACTTATACAAATCAGGCGGACGCTGAGACCTGATGGTCTTTTTCTGGGTGCTTTATTTGGCGCGGGGACACTTAATGAGCTGCGCACGAGCTTTATGGAAGCAGAAGCTGAGCTCACGGGTGGCGCGGCACCGCGTGTGTCGCCTCTACCCGGTTTACAAGATATGGCCGGACTCATGCAGCGTGCGGGATTTGCATTACCTGTTGTCGATGTTGATCGTGTGACCGTGAGATACAAATCAGTTTTCAAACTGCTTGATGATTTAGGTGGCATGGGAGAGCGCGCCGCTTTTGCATCAAAGCAAGGGCAGGGGCTGTCCCGGCGTATCTTGTTACGGATGGCTGAGCTTTATGCTGAGCAATTTGCAGATATAGATGGTAAAGTACGTGCAAGTTTCGACATTATTTACCTCTCAGGCTGGGCACCTGCACCCGGTCAACCTCAGCCCAAAAGACCCGGTAGCGCGACTGTTCGTTTGGCTGATGCGCTTGGAACGACAGAACATCCTGCAAATGATAAGCCCCGCCAATAAAGACAGACGAGGCTCATCAGGGCTCGAGAATTGATAAGAGGGTTAGTTTTTCGCCGCTTCAAGTGTCGAATTAAAATCCGCGTAACTATTATTGGTTTCTTCCCCTAGCGTTGTCGCTGCACCTATAATGGCGAGGGTCAAAAGACCTGCCAGCAAAGCATACTCAATTGCAGCCGCACCGCTATCATCCTTGAGGTAGGCTCTTATGCTCTGTTTGAACTTTGTCATCATGACTCCAAATGTTTGCCAGCGGCTAAGTATTCAAATAGCGGTATGTCCGCTGCGGGGGCGTCATATGTGTGTAGGTTAGTCGGCTCAACCCAAGAAAGCTTTTGGCCTTCAACAGGGTATGGGTCACCTTCCCACTCATGACAGGCGTATAAAACCATCAAAAGGTGAAAATCCGGGTAATCAAAACTGACAAAGTTTAAAGGTTTCAGCGCTGTTTGATTAACTTTAATCTTCAATTCTTCTTCCAGTTCGCGGATGAGGGCTTTTTCGGGGGCTTCACCTTTTTCGATTTTGCCGCCAGGGAACTCCCATAAGCCCGACATGGATTTTCCTTCCGGGCGTTGCGCCAGCATGACATGGCCTTTCACATCAAAGAGCGCAGCTGCTACAACCAGAACTAGCTTTTTACTCATGTGCGATAGGCTCCATTGATTTCAACATAACCTTGCGTGAGGTCGCATGTCCAAACCGTTGCACTGGAGCCTCCAATACCGACATGCGCACGAAGCTTTATATGATCCTGCGCGCAGATTGTGCTTGCAATGGCTTCGTCATAATTGGGTGCCCGGCCTCCGTTTTCAGCCACCTGATGGTCGCCAAACCAGATATTGAGCTTATCACGATCAAGTGGCTCATTGGTCTTACCGATCGCCATAACAACGCGCCCCCAATTGGCGTCACTTGCAGCAAGTGCGGTTTTCACAAGAGGGGAGTTTGCAATAGAGCAAGCAATTGTTTTTGCCGAAGCTGGGCTGTCGGCACCCTCCACGGTGATTTCTATAAACTTGGATGCGCCTTCGCCGTCACGAACAATTTGGTGGGCCAGATCTTGTAAGACTGCGTGCAAGGCCTTTGAAAAAAGTGTTAGTCGGGGGTCGTCAGCTGACGCTATAATAGCAGCACCTGATGCACCGGTTGCAAACACCATCAGCGTGTCTGATGTTGAAGTATCGCTGTCAACTGTAATTGCATTAAATGTAGTGTCGACGTGCTGGCGCAATAATTGATCTAACAAGGCAGGTGTAATGGCAGCGTCAGTGAACACATAAGCGAGCATTGTTGCCATATTTGGCTGTATCATACCTGAGCCTTTGGCGATGCCTGCAATATTTATGTCTGAGCCATCAAGTTTAAGCGATCGGCCTGCCCCTTTAGGAAAAGTATCAGTTGTCATAAAAGCCCGTGCTGTTGATTCCCAATCTGGCTGTTTAAGCCGACTGGCAAGCTCTGGCACAATCATGCCGACATAGTTTGGGTCTGACAGAGGTTCGCCAATGACGCCGGTGGCTGCCAGAAAGCAGGTCTCTTTGGAAACCTCCAAAGCCTCGCACATGGCTTTCAAAGTCGCATTGTTTTTGTCTCTACCTTTCAAACCTGTAAAAGCGTTAGAGTTTCCCGCGTTCACGACAAGCGCACTGCCATAACCTTTGCCAGCTAAGAGCGCCTCCCGGCACCAGTCTATATCGACTGACCGTGTTGATGAGCGGGTGAATACGCCAGCCGCGCTTGTCTGCTTATCAAATGCGAAGAGGAAGACATCATCCCGCTTTAAACCGCGTGAGGCATAGAAGCCACGTGACCCGGTGGCACTGCGTACGCCCTTCACGTGTGGTAAATCTGGGAACCGGGAAGGGGCGAGCGGAGATACTTTTAAGGACATGATAGTTATTGGTCTTCTTGTGTAGGGGGAGTGGCGGCCGAGCTGATATCCGTTGTCGGTGTGGGCGGCTTGGAAGTCGGCTGTGGTACGTCAGTCTCTTTTGCGTCCGGCAGGACGGGTGCCTTGATATCTGCATCAATGCGAAGCTGGCGAAGAATCTTGTTGATCTCTGAAAAGGTCATGAATGTAACAATTTCAGAGCGCATTTCCTCCAGCGTCAGAGGTGGACGCTGGCGACGGTCTTCGACTTTTAGCACGTGCCAAGTTTCTTTGCTTTTAAACGCCTCTGAAATTTCGCCGACTGCTGTATTGGCGATGATACTTGAGAATGGCTCAGGCTGGTCAGCTGGGCTGATATAGCCAAGATCTCCACCTTCAATACGGGTCCGGGTGTCTGTGGAATATTTAAAGGCAAGGGCGGAAAAATCGATGCCGTTTTTATATTCGGTGATAGCCGCGTTTGCCTGTGCCTGATCTGGAACTGTGATGAGGCTTATCCTGACTTCATCGTCAAGTTGTTGCAGACGAGATTGCTCATCGAACATGGCACGGATCGTCTCTTCAGTGACTTCGCTTGCGACAAGGCTCTCAATCAGCAGATTGCCCAAAATTCGCTCGCGAGCGATCGCTAGACGATGGCGGGCAGCTTCGTCGAAATCCAGATTACGCGCAATGGCCTCTTGTGCCAGCAAGCGTTGATCAATTAGTTGGTCAAGGACGTTTTGATATTGCTCATTGGTTTTGCCAAACGGGTCACCCGGGGCGATAAGGCCCTGAGCAACGGCTTCAAGCTCGACATCAATGATGTATATGGGCTCTTCATTCACAATTGCGGCGGTTTCGCCATCTAATTGTGTAGCTGCAGGGGCGTTTTCGACTTTTAGCTGGTCACAACTGACCAACAAAAAGCCGCAAATAATAGCGGTAATTAACCTGATATGGCTTGTCTTCATCACAACCGCTCCTTTATACGTGCACACAGGCCGGATTGACTTCAAATTAGGGCGTTCCTAAGTCCTCTCAATAGGCGTGTTGAGTTAAAACAGCCACCCCGTTTATCCATCTGGAAGAAAGATGGATGTTTTAGTAGGATAACAAGGCGTGGCAGAAACGCGATAGCCTTGGCAGGAAGTTGGTTCAGATATGCTCTCCGTTGCGCGCAAATTATTTGGTTCTTCAAATGACCGCAAGCTGAAACCGTTGCGCAAGCAGGTTGATAAGATCAATGCGCTGGAACCAGAGATGCAGCGCCTGTCTGATGAACAATTGCGCGCCAAGACAGATGAGTTCAAAGCACGCTATGCTGAAGGCGAACCCCTTGATGCCCTGTTGAATGAGGCTTTTGCTGTTGTCCGTGAAGCCGGGGTGCGGTCTTTGGGTATGCGCCATTTCGATGTCCAGCTTATGGTCGGCATGGTCATGCATCAGGGCGGTATCGCTGAGATGCGGACAGGTGAGGGCAAAACCCTTGTTGCGACTCTTGCCGTTTACCTTAATGCGCTGGCCGGAAAAGGTGTTCATGTTATTACTGTAAACGACTATCTGGCAGCACGTGATGCTGAATGGATGGGCGAGCTTTACGGCTTTTTGGGCATGACAACCGGCACAATTGTTCATGGGGTTGATGATACTGGCCGTAAAGAAGCCTATGCGTGCGACATTACGTATGGGACAAACAACGAATTTGGCTTCGATTATCTGCGGGATAATATGAAGTATTCGCTCGATCAGATGGTTCAGCGTGGACATGTTTACGCGATCGTTGACGAAGTTGACTCGATTCTAATCGATGAAGCCCGCACCCCGTTAATTATCTCTGGCCCCACAGATGACCGCTCTGAGCTATATAAGGCTGTCAATGCACTTATTCCGAAGCTGGCTGAGGAAGATTACGAAATCGATGAGAAGCAGCGCTCCTGTATCTATACAGAAGAGGGCACTGAAAAAATGGAAGAGATGCTTGCAGCAGCAGGGTTGCTGGAGGGTTCCTTGTGGGAACCGGGCAATGTTTCACTCGTTCACCATGCCAATCAGGCGTTGCGCGCACATAAAATGTTTGAGCGGGACAAGGATTATATCGTTCGTGATGGCGAAGTGATGCTGATTGATGAGTTTACAGGCCGTATGATGGATGGCCGCCGCCTCTCCGAAGGCCTTCATCAGGCGATCGAAGCCAAAGAGGGTGCTGACATCAAGCCTGAGAATGTGACACTTGCTTCCATTACATATCAGAATTATTTCCGCCTTTACGATAAATTGGCAGGCATGACGGGTACGGCACTAACCGAAGCGTCTGAGTTTGATGATATTTATAAGCTGGTCGTCATTGATTTGCCGACAAATAAACCCATCCAGCGCATTGATGATGATGATGTTGTCTACCGTTCGGCTAAGGAAAAGTACAAAGCGATCATTCAGGAAGTCAAAGACTGTGTTTCCCGCAAGCAGCCGGTTTTGCTGGGGACAGCGTCAATTGAGAAGTCAGAATTGATCTCAACCCTTTTGGGCGCTGCTGGTATTAAACACCAGGTTCTTAATGCCCGTCACCACGAACAAGAGGCCAATATTATTGCCCGCGCGGGTGTGCCCGGCACGGTGACCGTGGCAACCAATATGGCTGGCCGGGGAACTGACATTCAACTTGGCGGCAATTACGAGATGATTCTTGAGCAAACTGTTGCTGAAGAGGAAGAAAAAAAGGGGCGTACACTCACCGAAGGTGAATTGGAAATAATTGCCTCGCAAATCAAAGCTGATATCGCGGTGCGCAAGAAGCAGGCGCTTGATGCGGGTGGGCTCTACGTATTGGGAACTGAGCGACATGAAAGCCGCCGGATCGATAACCAGTTGCGTGGCCGGACAGGCCGCCAGGGGGATCCGGGGAAGTCCAAATTCTATATTTCTACTGAAGACGATTTGATGCGTATTTTCGCAGCTGATCGTATGGAAACGGTTATGCGCCGCCTTGGCATTAAAGAAGATGAAGGTATTACGCACCCGTGGATGACCAAGGCCCTGCAAACTTCGCAGGGAAAGATTGAACAACGTAATTTCGAGATGCGTAAAAACGTTTTGAAATATGACGATGTGATTAATAATCAGCGCAAGGAAATTTTCGAGCAACGTCGTGAATTTATGCACGCTGACGATGTCTCTGATGTTATCGCTAATATGCGTCATGATGTTGTTGAGGACCTTGTGCTTCGGCATATGCCTGAAAAGGCGTATGCTGAACAATGGGATATTGAAGGGCTAACCACTGCTCTGCAAGAACAATTTTCTGTTGATCTCCCTGTTGCGCAGTGGTCCTCCGAAGAGGGCGTTGCCAATGAGGAAATTCGCGAAAAAATCATTGCTGCTGTCGAGCTTGCATATGAAGCAAAAACGAAAGAGGTGAACGAGGCGTCAAATCCACAAAATGATCCTGCTTTGGGGAACCGGATGCATATGATTGAACGCCAGGTCTTGCTTCGATTTATTGATCGTAACTGGCGCGAACACTTGCAGCAGATTGATCAATTGCGGTCCGTCATCGGCTTACGTGGCTATGGTCAGCGTGACCCGCTGAATGAATTTAAGACAGAAGCATTTGCGTTGTTTGACACGATGCTCAATACGTTGCGTAAGGATGTTAGCCAACTGCTAATGCGCGTACGCGTAGAAGCGCCGCCGCCGCCGCCGCCGCCGCCACCACAAATGGTGGAAACTCATATTGATCCTAATACTGGTGAGAATCTAGCGGCGCCGCAATCAGGGGCAGTTCAGGTGCAAGGCAAAGGAAAAATTATGCAAGGGCGAACCCCGCCGCGTAACGCGCCTTGCCCCTGTGGGTCTGGTAAAAAGTATAAGCATTGTCATGGTGTTCTATAGCTGAGCGCCGGATAAATCTTCCGATCGAAAGCCGCATGACGTCTGATGTCATGTGGTTTTTTTGTTACGACTACGTAAACCCAAAGTCTCTATAATGGCGCAATCATCAACCAGCCTGGAGCAAAAGAGTGGCAAAATTATATCCAGTGATTATGTCTGGCGGTGCTGGCACGCGCTTATGGCCACTTTCAAGACAGAGTAAGCCAAAACAATATATTGAACTTGTTGGTGAGCGCACATTTTTCGAGCAAACGCTTCAAAGATGCACGGCTGCACCCACCTCTATGGACGTTGCTGCTCCTTCTATTATCGGCGCGCAAGGCCACCGAGCGCATATTGCAGCTGGGTGTCGTAAAGTCGGGGTGCAACCACTGGCTGTGATTTTGGAACCGACGGCACGCAACACCGCTGTTGTTGCTTCTGTTGCCGCGCGGCATATCGCAGAAATGGATGAAAACGGTATTATTCTAATGCTCCCAGCCGACCATCACATCCCGGATATTGGTGGGTTTTGGGAAGCCGTTCAGGCCGGAATGGCATCTGCGGCGATCGGTAAAGTTGTAACTTTAGGTATTGCGCCGACGGCTGCCGAAACAGGTTATGGCTATATTCGCCGTGGGGCACGTCTGGCTGAAAACTGCTATGAAGTCGAGCGCTTTACTGAAAAACCTGACGCAGAGACAGCAGCTGCTTACCTTGCTGATGGAGAATATTTTTGGAACGCAGGGATTTTTCTCTTTGGCGCGAAAACGATGCTGGCTGAAATGGATGCTCATGCATCTGAGGTTAAAGATGCGGGAGAGGCTGCGTATGCTCGTGCTGAACAGGTAGAAGGAGCTTTCTTGCTTGCGAGGGAGGCTTTGGAGACTTGCCCATCAATCTCTCTTGATTATGCGGTGATGGAAAAAACCAGATTAGCTGCCGTTGTTGCACCTGTTTCCGTTGGCTGGGATGATGTTGGATCATGGGCTGCAATTGATCGGCTGACACAGGAAAACCGCCTCGAACAGCCAGGGCATGCGCGTATTCTCCAATTAGATGGTAAGTCTAATTATATTCTAAGTCGTGGCAGAATGGTTGCAGCCGTCGGGGTTGAAAACCTTATTATAGTTGAAACGGCCGATGCCGTTTTAATTGTACCAAAAGACCGGGCTCAAGAGGTCTCTAGGCTTGTAAAGCAACTTAAAGACAGCGGGCATGCAGATCTGAGTTAGGACTTTGACGGGCCTTCTGATGCAGTGCAGGCCAAGGCTAGAAATTGTCATCATTTTAACATAGTCGACTGTAGATATGTTTATGGCGGGTCACTACTGACTCGACGGATAAATTGAGAATCTTTTGCCGCTACAGGTTATTTGAGTAGGAGTTGTCTATGTGTGGGATCGTTGGGATAACGGGACAAAGTGGTGTGAGCGAAAGGTTGCTTGAGGGGCTTCAAAGACTTGAGTATCGCGGATATGATTCAGCAGGGATCGCTATTTCCAATGATGGCAAGCTTGACCGCCGCCGGGCTGCCGGGCGTCTGCAAGCGCTCAGGGATGTCTTTTCCGACACGCCACTATCGGGTTCTACAGGGATTGCACATACGCGCTGGGCAACGCACGGCAAACCAAATGTCGCCAACGCCCACCCACACATGAGTGGACCTGTTGCGATTGTTCATAACGGAATAATCGAGAATTTTCAGGACCTACGGGAGGCACTTCAATCAGCGGGGCGCTGCTTTGAGTCTGAAACCGATAGCGAGGTGATTGCGCAAATACTGGCGCAGAACCTGGATATGGGCATGAAGCCACGCGAAGCATTTGGCAAGATGCTGGATCAGCTTAGCGGTGCGTTTGCGATTGCAGCTATTTTTGCCAGCGAAGATGGCCTGATGATGGGCGCACGGAAAGGTAGCCCGCTTGTTTTAGGTTTTGGCGACGGGGAGATGTATCTTGGCTCAGATGCGATTGCGCTGGCTTCACTCACCCGTGATATTATCTATCTGGCTGAAGGGGACTGGGTAGAAATGTATCCATCATCGGTTACAATCTTTGATGAGACGGGCGAAGAGGTTGAGCGTCCGCGTGTGATTAGCCAAGTGAATGCGGCCATGGTTGAACTTGGTGAGTTTTCACATTTCATGTTGAAAGAGATTCACGAGCAACCTGAAGCGATTGCCCGTTCGGTTGCTCCATATGTTAACCAAGGTGGTCTGTCTGTCATCAGTAATGTAACACTGGATGGCATATGGGCCGAAGCAGACCGTGCGATAGGCATCTCTTGTGGCACATCCAATTATGCAGCACAAACGGCTAAATACTGGTTTGAACGGTATGCTGGTCTGTCTGTTGAAACTGATATCGCGTCAGAGTTTCGATACCGCCATCCAGTCTTGCCGCAAAAGGGGGCGGCGATATTTATAAGTCAGTCAGGCGAAACGGCCGATACGCTCGCGGCCCTAAAGTATTGCAAGGAAAGGTATATTCCCACAATTGCTCTGGTTAATGTGCCGGAATCCTCCATTGCGCGAGAAGCTTCTGAAGTTTTGCAGACCTATGCTGGACCTGAAATTGGGGTTGCATCGACAAAAGCTTTTACAGCCCAGCTTTCTGTCCTGGCGTCTATGGTTGTAGCAGCTGGAAAAGCCCGTGGGAAAATTGACGCGGCTCAGGAAGCTGAGTTGCTGGCATCCTTGCTTGGTTTACCGCGATTGATCAATGAAACATTGCAGCTTGAAGCAGATATTAAGCTAGCCGCCAAGAGCCTGTCGAATGCCTCAAGTGCTCTCTATCTGGGGCGTGGTGTTTACATGCCATTGGCTATGGAAGGGGCGCTTAAACTCAAAGAAGTTTCTTATATTCATGCTGAAGGCTATGCGGCCGGAGAATTAAAGCATGGTCCGATTGCGTTGATTGAGGAGGGGTTGCCAGTTGTTGTGGTTGCCCCTTTTGATAACTTATTTGAAAAGACACTCTCCAATATCGCAGAAATTGAAGCACGTGGGGCAAGTGTCATTTTGATCTCAGATGCACGCGGTGCCAGGCTGGCCTCATCCTTGTCTGCCAGAACGATTATACTGCCTGAAACAGAAGGCTTTGCCGGGCCAATCGTTTCGGCTGTCGTGCTGCAACTACTTGCTTATCATGTCGCGCTGATCCGGGGTACTGATGTAGACAAACCCCGTAATCTGGCAAAATCTGTGACTGTCGAGTAAGCTTTAGCTAGCGTCTCTGACGGCATCTGCAACAATCTGCGCTGCTGACATCATCTTATCTCTATCGACTGCTTCGGTCATCACGCGAATTAGAGGCTCAGTGCCGGATTTTCTGATAACAAGTCGACCTTTTTTGCCAAGTCGCCTTTTTTGAGCTGTGATTGCTGCTTTGACTTTTGGGTCTTCAAGAGGATCAACGTCGCTGTAGCGGACATTTATCAAAGTTTGTGGAACAGGTGTGAAGACATTGCCGATTTCCGAGAGGGGTTTACCAGAACGCACCATAGACGTTAGGACTTGCAAGGCCGCAAGTAAGCCGTCGCCAGTTGTTGAAAAGTCTGACAGAACAACATGTCCGGACTGTTCACCGCCAACATTGTATCCTTTTTTGCGCATCTCATCGACAACGTAACGGTCGCCGACCTTGGTGCGCTCCAGAGTAATGCCCTGGTCGGCTAAGTAATTCTCCAGACCCAGATTGGACATAACCGTCGCCACGACGCCAGGTTTGCTGAGTTGGCCAGATGCTTTCCATTCGGTTGCGATGAGACCAATCAGCTGATCGCCGTCAATTTCGTTGCCTTTCTCGTCGATAATAATGCACCGATCAGCATCACCATCCAGCGCGATGCCGATATCGGCGCGATATTTTTTGACAGAAGCGACAAGTGCTCGTGTATCTGTTGAGCCGACTTCATCGTTAATATTAAAGCCATTGGGAGTCACGCCAATCGGAATGACTTCAGCACCAAGTTCATATAGCGCGCGGGGGGCAGCTTGATATGCAGCCCCGTTGGCACAATCGACAACGATACGTAATCCGGTTAGACGCATGCGGCGCGGGAAGGTAGCTTTGACGATTTCGATGTAGCGTGACGTCGCCTCTTCGATGCGTGTTGCACGTCCAAGGTCTCCTGGAGCGGCTAAATTATAATCCAGCGGCTTGTCCATCAGTTCTTCGATTTCAAGTTCAATCTTATCTGACAGTTTGTATCCATCCGGGCCAAACAGTTTCAAGCCATTATCATAGAAAGCATTATGAGACGCTGAAATCATGACACCGAGGTCGGCGCGTAGTGAGCGCGTCATCATGGCGACACCTGGTGTGGGGAGGGGGCCGAACAAGGTGACATCCATGCCAACAGAGGTGAAACCGGCAACAAGGGCTGGTTCAATCATATAGCCTGACAGGCGCGTATCTTTCCCGATGACCACAGAGTGGCGGCGCGCTTCGCTGCGTCTGAAATACCGACCTGTAGCCATTCCGAGCCGCATAGCAATTTCTGGTGTCATAGGACTCTTGTTGACCGTGCCTCTGATG
>CAYUFN010000052.1:10847-18362 GCA_964443965.1 uncultured Hyphomonas sp.
ATTGCGCTTTCACCCACTTTTCCGCGGATCCCGTCTGTTCCAAAATATTTACGTGTCATCTGCCCTCTTTCATATGTTGGATATCCCCCTGTTGCAGGTGAGCGGGATACATCACACGGTCTGTCTGTCAGTGTATTATCTCTATAGGATGCGCAAAAAAATATGGTGAAATTAATGCAGGAAATTTGACCTATTTTGGTAAGTTATCCAACAGGGCTGATCGCTTGCCTATTATGACCTCTAGATATTGAGAGGTATTTTTTGATGACAGATGAAACCGCACGGCTAAACTTGCCCTTTATTTTGCCTGCACAGACACAGAAACACGTGACCTATAATGAGGGTATGCTGAGGTTGGATCATTTGGTGCAGCTCTCTGTAAAGAGCAGGTCTATCTCGACACCACCAAGCGCACCTCTTGAGAGTGACAGCTACATTATCTCTGCAAACAGCACGCAGGCATGGGCTGGTCACGAAGGTGAGCTTGCCCTGTTTAACTCTGGCACATGGAGTTTTGTCGAGCCGCAAAAGGGGTGGCGGGCCTGGATTGCAGATGAACAGGCACTATTCCTGTTGACTGAAGCAGAAGGATGGTTAGCGTTAACGACTACTTCAGGTGATGATCGTGAAGAGGTC
The DNA here is from genome assembly GCA_964443965.1 of uncultured Hyphomonas sp. GTDB lineage: Bacteria > Pseudomonadota > Alphaproteobacteria > Caulobacterales > Hyphomonadaceae > CALLCD01. Next base: position 11,484 of record CAYUFN010000052.1, read on the forward strand.
GAACGTCTTGGTATTAATGCGACAGCTGATGATACGAACCGCTTGTCAATCAATGCTGATGCGAGCCTTTTCAATCATGCGGGCACGAGTCATCGACTAAGTCTCAACAAAGCCAATGTAGGTGAAACCGCCAGTGTCATTTTTCAATCGAACTTTTCTGCGCGAGCAGAAATCGGATTAACTGGTGACGATGCCTTGCATATGAAAGTAAGTGCGGATGGCAATAATTTTACCGATACAATGATCATGAAAACCGATGGTCGCGTACATTTTCCCAATGGGCTCAATGCGGATTTGTTGACAGGTGCTGTCGATCAGGCAGGCGGCACAGAGACCGTAACAGGCCCCCCAAACCTTATTTCTATTGCGACCCGCCGCCGCGCCTTCTCCCTGGATTCGAAACGAGTTTATTTCAGTCCGTTCTATGTTGACCGGACGACACGTTATCTCGGAGCCAAAGTCGCTGTTTCTCAAGCATCAAACACATCAGGCGCGCTTATGCGGGTTGGCCTTTATCGTCTTGGGTTGCCTATCGATAATGGCTGGTCTGTTGGTAATAGGTTGGCTGATTACGGGACGCAAGCTGTGGACGTTGCTGGGCATAAAACCTTTGCGTCCGAACAAGGGATTTCCCTGATGCCGGGATGGTATCTACTTGCTGTAGGCGTCAACGGAGAAGGGGTAAGTGTTAGTGGCGTTGAGTTGCAAACGCCGGGTGTCCTTCATTTTATACCCGCAGGTTCTGGCACATCAGCTAATTTCAGGCTTGGGGGCGTTGCACGCTATCTCTACGACAGTGTGAGCGAAGACATGATCGTAACTGGTTTTCCAGAGGCATGGACAGGTAATCCCGTAAGTGGTGCTGTCACAACTGTGTTTAGCCAACTCATGCTCGCTGTTCCTTATTGGGATAGGCGTAGTTGGTGATCTTTAGGCAGGGGTGACGTCACCATAAACAATAAAGTGTGGGTTATCATAACCGCGCGCTTTTTTACCGTAGAGCAGGGGCGACCCATCTTCTTCCAGAACACGGCCGCCTGCTGCCTCAACCACGGCTTGGCCAGCAGCTGTATCCCATTCCATTGTGCGGCCCATGCGTGGATAGAGGTCGGCCTCGCCAGCAGCAATCAGGCAAAACTTTAAAGAGGAGCCTGCGGAAATAAGTTTCTCGACGTTGAACGTCTCTAGAAACGCATCAGTCTCTGGTGTGCGGTGAGATTTCGAAGCGATACCGGTTAAGCCATCAGCAGGGGCTTTACGTATCCGAAGAGGGGTTCGTTGATCGGCTGGTGGCACTTTGCTACCTGGCATGGCCTCTGCCTGCCAAGCTGATGATACGCTTTCCGCAACAAAGAGACGATTAAGGGCTGGGGCATAGACAACGCCCATGACGGGACGGCCATGCTCGATAATCGCGATGTTTACAGTAAATTCACCGCGCTTATTGATAAATTCTTTTGTGCCATCCAAGGGATCAACTAAAGCGAATCTATCTCCGGTTTCTGGGATTTGTCCAGCATTCACAGCCTCTTCGGCTAGCACTGGCAAGTCTGGCGCAAGCTTGCTAAGGGCTTTAAGGATAAGGCTTTCTGCTTTTTCGTCAGCTTCCGTCACGGGTGAGGCATCGTCTTTGCGATCAACGCTAAAATCTGTGGCATAGACCTCCATTATGAGCTGTCCGGCTTGAAGCGTGATTGCGGCGAGGTCATCAGCTAAGAGGGGCATTCCTGTTTATCCTTGATTGAGAACTTCGCCGAAAATTTTCATGGCATGTTCTGTTTTATTAGCTCCCTAGAATGACGCGCAGGTTTTGTCGATACGAATTTATGTGTGTTAGCCTTGCTTTCGTTTCCCGTTTTATCCTAGAGCCGTGGCAATGAAGCTGCTCTAAGCTTACGATTTTATCGTAATGTTACGGCAAGAATTGAATATGCGCTTCGGTGCGCCAGCAAAACGAGGATGAGCGTTTGAGTGATATTGTGAAGGTTGCTGTTGTTGGGTGTGGATATTGGGGTAAGAATCTTGCGCGAAATTTCGCCGAGCTTGGTGCGCTTGAAGCGGTTGTCGACCCTGATCCAAGTGTTGCAGCAAAGCATGCCGAGACGCATAAAGCTCGCCAACTGACACTTGAAGAGGCGCTTGCAGACGATGCCGTTAATGGAATTGCAATTGCAGCTCCTGCTGAACTGCATAAAACGCTGACCCTGCAAGGGCTTGCCGCGGGCAAGCATGTTTACGTTGAAAAGCCGCTCGCTCTATCTGTCAGTGATGGTGAGGCTATGCGTGATGCAGCCAGGACCGCGGGTAAAACACTGATGGTCGGGCACTTGTTGCAATATCACCCTGTCTTTGTTGCCTTGCGGGATATGGTACGTGCAGGCGAGCTGGGAAAGCTTAGATATGTCTACTCTCATCGTCTCAGCATGGGTAAATTTCGTGTTGAAGAAGATGCATTCTGGTCACTCGCACCGCATGATATTTCGATGATTTTGGCATTGTTTGAAGATGCACCAACTGAGGTGCGAGGCGGTGGTATTGATTTTATCACGCCCGGCGTTGCTGATGAAAGCCGTATAGATATGGTGTTTCCAGGTGGCGCGCGTGCGCATGTTTTCGCATCCTGGCTGCACCCATTTAAAGAGCAACGTTTAGTCGTTGTTGGCGAAACAGGCATGGCTGTTTTTGATGATACCAAGCCTTGGGAAGAAAAACTCGCGATCTACCGCCATCAGGTCGACACATCCGGACCGGTCCCTTCGCCTGTCAAAGCCGATGCGGTGTATCCTGAAGTCCCTCTTGGTGAGCCTTTGAAAGCGGAGTGCAACCATTTCCTGGAGTGTGTTGCCAATGGCACGAAGCCCTTCACAGATGCAGAAGAGGCCTTGCGAGTATTGCGTGTGCTTGCATCACCTAATTTACCGGTTGCTTAGTGCATTAATCCAGCACCTCCATAAATTGAACGAGCTTTCGCGCTGCGCTGAGGCCATCAAGCCCCTCAGGTGGCGGGGCCTGTGATGCGTCACCTTTTTGGAGGCTTGCCAACCCTTCTTCCAGAGGCGTGATTGCGGATGGATCATCAAGAAGGCCCGTCCACGGCCCATAACCAAGGACCAGGATTGGCTTGTTCGCGAATCGGTATTCAGCATACTTTCCGGGTAAGGATTCACTTGTCGCTGATGCATATAGAAGGAGCGCATCTGAACCGGCCTGCAGTGCCCGGCAGACAGGCAAAGGCTGGGCCCCATAGAGCGTCACCTTAAAATCTTTTATTGCCTTAGCTGCCTGAATTTCTTCAGGGGTCAAACCGCCAGCAAGGTGAAGGTGCAGGTTGGGGCGGCTTTGTGCTGCGCTTTGTAAAATCTTCAAAAGTGGCTGGATTTCCCTTTGCCTGTGCGAGAGTGTAAAACCACCTGTATGAACAATATTGATATCATCCTCTGGAAGGGGCTGTGCGTCTTGCAAGGCTTCTGAGAAGTGCCCGATAATGAGCGACGGCGTGTTTGTGGGTGCAAGCGAGAGAGCTTCAGAGAGTATCGCCTCTGAAACAGCCATCACGGCATCGACAGGCTTCAGACTGCGCTTCGCGATTCGACGTTCAATGGTGACCCTTATTTTGGATGTTTCCAAAACTTCTCTGTGTGGATCAATTGTCCAATTGTCACGAAACTCTGCCAGCCACCTACAGCCTAACCGGTTAGCTACACGCGCGCCAATTGTATGCAGGCTCTCTGGTGGGTTCGTTGTGATTAACCAGTCTGGTGCAAACTTATGTATTTTGAGGTAGCGCTCAACCCGCCTGCACCAGCGGATTTCTGCATCAGGCCACAACAGCCAAGTCCGCAACCAATCGCGAAGAGGTGAGGCGGATATATCAGATGTCGCACCTTCAGTTATATATGTTGGGTGCGTAAGCTCACTGACGGCAGTTACGGGATGGGGGACGAAGACATGATCCGGGTCGTCTGTTTGCTTGAAAGGCGTAATGATCGTGACCTTATGTCCAAGCTTTCTTAAAGCTTTCACCAGAAGCGATGGGCGCCGAGCGCCGCCTGAAGGCTCAGGCGTGTAATGGCGTGTGATGATCAAAAAATGCACGAGTTACTCCGATGTGCTCATATCCATCAAAAGCATAAATTGACCTATGGGTGAAGCTGTCGAAGTGGTCTATTGTGTTTGCGGTGTTGATAGAATTTATGCAGATGTCGTAAGAGGCTATCTTGCGCTTATTGCCGGGAGACTATAAGCCACTATGAAATTACATGGGTAGTATTGAGCATAGGGTTGATGATCTGGTCAGGCGCGCGCTCCCAAATCGATCTTCTCTATTGTCGGAGACAACATCATTCATTTCAGCTGTTAGGTAGTTCTATATAAGAGCATCAGACCTGCTGGCTGATTTATAAGTAGAGGCATAATTTATGGCGATCGATTTTATTGACCTGAAGGCGCAGCAAGCGCGTATCAAACCAGAAATTGACGCGGGTATTGCGAAGGTTCTGGCAGAAGGGCGCTATATTATGGGCCCGGAAGTCAAAGAGTTTGAGACAAAATTATCTGCATTCGGGCAAGCTGAACGCGCTCTGGGCTGTGCCAATGGAACAGACGCCTTGCTGCTGCCGATGATTGCCTGGAAAATACCACGCGGCGCGGCTGTTTTCTGTCCGTCTTTTACATATTGCGCGACGGCTGAAATTATTGCGATTATGGGCGCAACACCGATTTGGGTCGATATTGATCGGGAGACATACAATATGTGCCCCCATGCGCTAAAGGCTGCGATTGAGGGCGTGAAGAAAGAGGGTGAGTTGACGCCTTATGGCGTTATCGCCGTTGATCTGTTTGGACAGTCTGCAAATTACGAAGCGATTGCCCCGATTGCGCGTGAACATGGACTGAAGCTTATTGCTGATAGTGCCCAGGGGTTTGGCACGACGCTTAATGGCAAACACCCGCTTCATTGGGTAGATGTGACGACAACAAGTTTCTTCCCGGCCAAGCCACTTGGCTGTTATGGGGATGGCGGCGCTGTTTTGACCAATGATGATGCGCTTGCGGACGCGATGGACAGTGTGCGTGTGCATGGCAAAGGCACAGATAAATATGACAATGTGCGCGTTGGTCTGAACTCTCGTCTCGATACGCTCCAGGCAGCTATTCTGCTGCCAAAACTTGCGATTTTTGCAGATGAGATTGAAAAGCGTAATAAAGTTGCAGGGCGTTACGATGACGGTTTGCGCGGTCATGCTCTGCGTGTGCCAACTGTGCTGGATGGTGTTGTTTCAACTTGGGCGCAATATACGATTGAGGTGCCTGACCATGCTGCTTTTGCAGGGGCTTTGAAAGATAAGGGTGTGCCGACAGCCCGTTACTATCCTAAACCCGTTCATGTGCAGAGTGCTTACAAGCACTTCCCAACAGGGGCTTCAGGTTTGGCAAATACTGAAGACTGTATTGGCAATATTATCAGCCTTCCGATGCACCCATATCTTGATGAAGGCACACAGGATATGATTATTGAAACAGCTAAACAGGCACTCAGCTAAGTTTAGCTATAAAGATTAAGGTGGAGTAGGTTATGGCATCAGGTATGAAAGATATACTCCTGGAGCGCGTCGAAAATGGGGATGCGGTCATCGGGATTGTTGGCATGGGCTATGTGGGCGTGCCTCTTGCTGAAGCCTATACGCGCAAAAACATCAAGGTGCTTGGATATGATATAAACAAAGCGCGGGTGGATGATTTGCTCGCGGGCCGCTCCGGTATGAAACATATTGGGCCAGACCGTATCCGCGCGATGCTTGATACCGGCCAGTTTGATGTGACAGCAAATCCGGCACGACTTAGCGAAGTTGATGCCATTTTGATATGTGTGCCAACGCCGCTTGATCATCACCAGCAACCTGATTTGACCTATGTTCAAAACACATGTGATCTATTGAAAGATCATATACGTAAGGGGCAAATTATTGTTTTGGAATCAACAACATATCCGGGTACGACCACCGATGTGATGTTGCCCATCCTTGAACAGAGTGGGCTGACGGCCGGGCTGGATTTTGCGCTGGCGTATTCTCCGGAGCGGGAAGATCCTGGCAATCCAGATTTCGAAACATCTACAATCCCAAAAGTCGTCGGAGCTGATAGCGATGATGAACGCGCAATGGCAAAAGCAACTTATGAGCTTATCGTTGATACAGTCATGGTTCCTAACACACGCACAGCTGAGGCAACAAAGTTGGTGGAGAATATTTTCCGCTGGGTTAATATCGCTATGGTCAACGAACTTAAAGTCGTTTTCGAGCATATGGATATCGATGTTTGGGAAGTGATCGATGCCGCAGCGACGAAGCCCTTTGGCTTTATGCCGTTCTATCCAGGCCCTGGCGTCGGTGGGCACTGCATTCGTATTGATCCCTATTATCTGACATGGAAAGCCCGTGAGCATGGCGTTACGACGCGCTTTATTGAGCTGGCCGGTGAGATCAATGTGCGTATGCCCGAGCGTGTAGTTGGCCGTTTGATGGAGGAGCTCTCTCAGCGACGCGGCAAAGCCTTACACGGTGCCAAGGTTCTATTATGTGGCATTGCCTACAAAAAGAACATTGATGATATGCGGGAAAGTCCGGCACTTGACCTGATCACGCGTTTGCAGCTTCAAGGGGCTGAGGTGGACTATTATGACCCTTTCGTACATGTTATCCCGTCCAATCGCGAGCATCCGGGCCTGGCAGGTATGAAGTCAATTCCATGGGACGTGAGTCTTATGGAAGCATATGATGCGTGCCTTGTTGCGACGGATCATACTGAGGTTGATTATGAGGCGATTATCAAGGCAATTCCGCTCTTTGTGGACACCAGAAATGTTTCCAAAGAGCTGAT
>CAYUFN010000053.1:0-14593 GCA_964443965.1 uncultured Hyphomonas sp.
ATCGTCGCACGCACATTTGGTGAGGCAGGCGATAAGCACGGGCTGACGGCATTTCTGGTGGCTAAGGAAACAAAGGGGCTTTCCGTTCAAACTTTAAACACGGTGGATTCGCACGGCGCTGCGCATTTGACGCTTGAGGATGTGCATGTACCGACAAATCATGTGTTGGGGCCGGTGGATGAAGCTTATGCGCTTCTGGACCCTGTGCTGGACCGCGCGCGGATTGGGCTTTCGGCTGAAATGCTGGGCAGTGCCAGCGCGGCATTCGAGATGACGCTGGAATATTTGCAAACGCGTAAGCAATTTGGCCAGTTGATCGGATCGTTTCAATCGCTTCAGCACCGCGCTGCTATTATGTTTACTGAATTGGAGCTAACGCGCTCAGCGATTGCTGCGGCATTATCTGCTGTCGATGAAGGGCGAGAGGATGTTGCAGAGCTTGCGAGCCTTGCCAAAGCGCGTGCTGGCGAGATTTTGCATCTGGTTAGCAACGAAACCGTACAGATGCATGGCGGGATCGGTATGACGGATGATCATGATGCCGGGCTTTATCTCAAACGTGCCCGCGTGAGTGAAGCTTTGTATGGCGGCGAAGGCTTCCATCGTGATCGCTATGCTCGCCTCAAAGGTTTTTAAATTGCCTCTAGCCTGATCCTTTTCGCCGTTTTATGGTTTCTTATTCTTTAAGCAGGTGAGGCCATCCTATGCAATTTAGACGTTCTCTTATATCTCCTTTCATCTTGGTCGTGGGGCTTGGTCTATCCGCTTGTGGTGGGACGCATACGCCCGCTGAAAAAGCAGATACGCGCATAGAAGCACCAGCCACGCCTGTGATCGCGCCTTGGGGCTATCCTCTTGACGCACTTGATAGAGCCACGACACCTGGCGATGATTTCTTCCGATTTGCTAATGGCGGCTGGCTTGATGCAACGCCCATCCCGTCTGACCGATCCGGCACAGGCTTCTCGATCATTATGCGCGATCGCAATGATGCCCGCATGAAAAAGATTATCGATAGCTTGCAAAGTATGAGCGACCTTTCTGTTGGTAGTAAAGAGCAACAAATCCGCGATCTCTATAAAAGCTTCATGGATGAGGCGGCAATCGAGGCTGCTGGCCTTACCCCTTTTGCTGATGACCTTGCAAAGCTACGCGCAGTGGACACGCATGAGGCAGCCGCTTTGGCCATGAGTGATCCGGCTATGGGTATTGGCAGCCTCTTTGGTGTTAATGTCGGAATCGATAGCAAGTCGCCAACCGAATATACAGTTTATGCCGGGCAATCCGGTTTGGGCCTTCCTGACAGGTCTTATTATTTGCGTGATGGCGCACGCCTGAAAGAACAAAGGGCGGCGTACCAAGCTTATATGGCTGAGGTGTTCACACTGCTTGGTGAAGATGATGCCGAGAATCGCGCTGCGAAGTTGATGGCAGCAGAGACTGCACTTGCCACGTTGCATTGGAGCCGCGCTGACAGGCGCGATGCAACCCGTACATACAATCCAACCACAATCGCAGACCTTGATGTAAGTGCGCCGGGCTTTCCATGGCAGACTTACATAAAAGCGTTTGGCCTGCCCGAGGTAGATCGTATTGTCCTACGCGAGGCTGATACATTCCCAGCTGTCGCTGCGTTGTTTAGAGACACAGGCATAGACGTTTGGCGTGATTATCTTCTCTTCCACTATGTCTCGTCCAATGCTGACTATATGCCGGAACGCTTCGCGCAGGCTGATTTTAATTTTTATGGCCGCGTCCTAAGCGGGCAGGAGGTGCAGCGCCCGCGTGATAAGCGTGCGATCGGGTTGGTCAACGCGTTCTTGAATCAGGCTGTTGGCCAGATCTATATTGAGCGTTTCTTTCCTGAAGATTCCAAACGGCAGATGACCGAGATATTTGAGAATATTCGTACAGCTTTCTCGATGCGTATCGATGGGCTTGAATGGATGACAGACGACACCAAAACAGCCGCGCAAGCCAAGCTTGCTGCGATGACGGGTAAAATTGCCTATCCAGACACGTGGCGGGACTATAGCGCGATCAGTGTCAGCGCGGATGACCTCTTTGGAAATATCCAAAATGCCCGGACTGAAGGGCGTGCTTACCAAAATGCCCGCCTTGGGACGACAGTTGACAAAACTGAGTGGATTACAGGTCCACAAACGGTAAACGCGTTTTACAGCCCAAGCCGGAATGAGGCTTTTATTCCGGCTGGTTATATCCAGTCGCCTCTGTTCGATCCGGCGGCCGACCCTGCGCTGAATTATGGCGCGATAGGTTCAATTATTGGCCACGAGATCGGGCATGGGTTTGATGATCAAGGCTCACGCTATGATGCTGACGGGACATTGCAAAGCTGGTGGACTGAGGAAGACCGTGCTGCTTTTGATGCGCTGGGTGATCGCCTGGCGACCCAGTTTGATCAGTATGAGCCACTACCGGGTATTAATGTGAACGGGCGTCAGACGCTTGGTGAGAACATTGGTGACCTTGCGGGCATCACTGTTGCTTATCACGCTTATCTACTTTCCCTGGATGGAGAAGAGCCGCCTGTGCTTGATGGGTTTACCGGTGCGCAGCGTGTCTTCCTTGGGCGTGCGCAAGGACGACGTTACAAGAGAACTGATGATAGCATGCGCCAACGCTTGCTCTCTGCACCACACAGCCCAATGAACCTGCGTGTGAACGGTATGATCCGCAACATGGATGAATGGTACGAAGCCTTCGAGATTGAAGAAGGCGATGCGCTTTATCTTGCACCTGAAGACCGGGTGAAAATCTGGTAGGGATTTTATGTCTGGAAAGGCATTAAGCGTATAGAAAAAGGCCAGACGTTCTGTCTGGCCTTTTTGGTGTTCGGTTTGTGTCTATGTTCTTATTTGAACATTGCACTTTTGCGGAACTGCTTTGCTAGCAGATAGTAGAACACTGCACGGTACTTAGGACGTGTTGATTTGCCATAAGTTGCAATCACAGCGGCAATGCCTTCATCAAGCTTTGGTGTGTCTTTAAGCTCAAGCTTTTTGATCAGGAAGTTCTTCTTGATACGCTCAAGTTCTTTAGGGTCGGAAGCTGCAACTTGTGAGGCGTCCTTATTGTAAATGCTTGGCCCGCAAGCCTTGGTCACGCCAGCCAGAAGTGCTTTGTCGACCTTAAGGCCAACCTTCTCTGTCATCTGCTTTGTGTATTTCTCGATAAGCTCATCGCGCTTACTCATGATCTGTCTCCAGTAGTTAGTTCGTGTTTAGAGTACTCAATTCCGAATCACTAAAATAGACCGTTGCAGACCAAAAACGAAAAGGGAAGCCTTTGTTGCGATATTGCTGCTTGATTTCAGCAGCCGATTAGACTGTGATGCACAAATGTAACGTTCAAGAAAGGCGTCTCCTTGTCCAGATATATTCCGCTTACGATCATTATTGCTTTGCTGGTGCTTTGCTTGTTTGGCTTTCATCTTGTGCCATGGCTAGCTTTGCCGGGGCTTGTGCTTGGTGGGTTGGTTTTAGTCGGCATTTACGACCTTTTCCAAAAGCAGCACACGCTTTGGCGTAACTTCCCTGTCCTGGCGCGTGTGCGATGGCTTGCTGAGGAACTTAGACCTTTCTTCAGGGCTTATATTGTAGAGAGTGAAACAGAGGGGCGCCCGTTTAATCATGAAGAGCGCGCCATGGTGTACCGCCGGGCCAAGAATGTTTCTTCTGTAGAGCCTTTTGGGAGTCATCTGGATATCGATAAGCCCCCCTATGAATGGTTGGCTCATTCCATGGCTGCCCGACTTCCCAGTCAAAGCAATCCGCGCGTGCTGGTCGGTGCAAAGGGAACAGCAAAGCCCTACAGTACCAGCGTTTTCAATATCTCAGCTATGAGCTTTGGCTCTTTGGGGGCAAAGGCGATTGAAAGCCTTAACCGTGGTGCGGCCAAAGGTGGTTTCTATCATGATACAGGCGAGGGCGGTGTTTCGCGCTATCACAAGGCTGGCAGTGGTGATCTGGTCTGGGAGCTAGGCTCTGGTTACTTTGGATGTCGCAACAAGGATGGCAGCTTCGATCCGGTTCAATTTGCAGAGACAGCAGCACTTGATCAGGTCAAGATGATTGAGGTCAAGCTTTCCCAGGGTGCAAAGCCGGGTCATGGCGGCGTGTTGCCGGGTTCAAAGGTGACCAAAGAGATTGCCCAGGCGCGAGGGATCGCTATTGGAGAGACGTGCCTCTCGCCGCCTTATCATTCTGCCTTCTCGACACCGGTCGAAATGATGCAATTTGTTGCCAGGCTAAGAGAGCTGTCCGGCGGCAAGCCGGTTGGCTTAAAATTTTGCGTAGGCAATCGTTGGGAAGTGCTCGCTTTAATGAAAGCGATGTTGGAAACTGGAATTAAGGCAGACTTTCTTGTCGTTGACGGAGCAGAGGGTGGGACTGGGGCTGCGCCTGCTGAATTCCTTGACCATGTTGGTGCACCTTTGCGGCAGGGCTTGGTGTTGACACGCAACGCGCTTGTGGGAGCTGGCTTGAAAGATGAGGTCAAGCTTGCCGCTAGCGGCAAGCAACTCTCTGCGTTTTCTCTTGCCAGCTCTATGGCGCTCGGCGCCGATTGGATAAACACAGCGCGCGGTTTTATGTTCGCACTTGGGTGCATCCAGTCTTTAAGTTGTCATAAGAACACTTGCCCTACTGGCATTGCAACAAGCGATACGGCACTGCAGCGTGGGCTTGTCGTAGCAGATAAGGCAGAGCGCGTTTACCACTTCCATAAGAATACTGTTGCAGCTTTGATGGAAGTGGTTGGCGCAGCCGGCTGTGAACACCCCAGTGATCTGACTCCGCGCCACATCATGCACCGCGTTACAGAGGACCGTGCCCGCACCGCAGACCGCGCTTACCAATTGCTTGAACCTGGTGAACTGTTGAACGCGCCAGAGACAACGCACTTGAAGCGCGAATGGGCGCTGGCGCAGGCACATACGTTTGCCCCCAAAGCAGGCTAAGCTGCGATGAGGGTTTTTAAACGGTCGCTCTTAAGGGGGGGGGCGACCTTAAGCGCCTACTGCTTCGCTTTGAATCGCGCTAAGGGTTTCGGCGATCTTGTTAATGACAGGAGCAGGTTCGCTTATGCCAGCCGTACTGGTCAGGCCGCGTATATCAGACACAGCGACGTAGACGTTACCATCACGCTCATAAACATGTGCCTTCAAAGGCAGAGCGATGCCAAACGCGGGATTCGCTTGCATAAGCGGTGTGCCGGCATTCGGATTACCAAAAATATAGAGTGTATTAGGGGCAAGTGCCTTATCGACTTTGGCTGCACCAGCGGCGTGGTCAACGGTTGTGAAAAGTGTCAGCCTACGGGATTCGATTGCGTTCTTGAGCCGGGTCTTAGTTGTTTCAAAATCTGAGATGCTGGTCAGCGTTTGGGAAGATGTGGTTGTCACAGGTAATGGCTCCGTTTGGGCTGTGGTTTGATTGCAGGCTGTTAGTCCCGCAAATGTAATAAAAGTGGCGAGAAGAACTGAATTCCGCATTTTGTGGTCCTTATATGTTTTATGCTTGTTGCTTTATTTCTCTTGCAGCAGCGATGTGAGCATGCTTGCTTGCTTAACAAAATCCTAATTTACTCGACGTCTAGAACGCTTTTTGTTAAGTATCAAATCACGCTATGGGGAATGCGTAAGGAAGTTGGAGTATGTCAGAGGGTTCATTTCAAACGTTTATGACGGCTGGTTTGCTATTGCTGGTGGCGTCAATTTTAGCCGTTGGCTGGCTATTATGGTCTATGCGCGATGCGCGCGCTGATGCAGAAGAGGCTGCACTTGAAGGGGTAACGCATGAGTTGCGTTTGAACCTGCAACGCTTGCTTGGAGAATTGATGCGCCTCTCAGGAGAGACAGTTTATGCAAACGGGGGGCTGATGGATGCGAGTCATTCACAGCTTGATGCTGTTAATGGAAACCTCGTGCAGTGTGATCGCCGCGCACTGGCTGTTATTGGTGAAACTTATCAGGAGATTGCGGCACGCAAATTACATTTGCGTAGCGCGCTTGAGGCTGGCCGCGATAGCACAGATGAGTATGATAATGCCTTACAAGCAGCCATTGATGGAGTGGCAACGCTTTACATGTGGGATGTCCATGATGGCTGCCGTCCGGTTGATGCAAGGCCTGTCCGTAGCTGGGATGTTCGCAAATGGATGAAGTCAAACGGCTTTGGCCAGTTTGAAATCCCTCATGTTCACTTACGGGATGCGGTGGTTAATCGATTACGCCAGTATGGAATGACACTGACACCAAGGCCCCTTACTCACACGGCTTACGAATACTGGTCGATGCGCTATGATCGCAATAAAGACCCGAATGGCTGGCTTGGTAGCAGGCGCGTTGAAGACCCGATCGAAGGCGATGAAGAAAAAGCCTACAAACAGCTTTCTAATGGGGGCACCGATGAGGCGGCAGCACCGCTCGCAGATGTAGTTGAGCCGCAAATTCAAAGCCTCGACGACCCGGATATAAAACAGCCTGCCTAACTCTTTAACAATAGAGAATATGGGTCTGGACGCAGCGTTAGGGAGTCAGTTAGAAGCTGGATATGGAAGATTTAAAGAACCATATCCGAACGCTGCCTGATTACCCAAAACCAGGCATTATGTTTCGTGATGTTAGCACCCTTATGGGAAACCCTGGTGCCTTTGAGCAGGCCGTTGATGAGATGACTGCACCCTGGTGTGAAAGCAGAATTGATCTGGTTGCCGGAATAGAAGCGCGCGGTTTTATTTTTGGTGCGGCAATGGCACTGGGGTTGAAGGCTGGCTTTGTCCCGATGCGTAAACCGGGGAAACTGCCATTTAAGACCCTGAGTAAAACTTACGAGCTTGAGTACGGGCAAGATGCGCTGCACATGCATGTTGATGCCGTAAAGAAGGGGACACGGGTTTTGATTGTTGATGATTTGATCGCAACAGGCGGAACGGCAATGGCTGCTGTGGGGCTATTAAGGGAGGTTGAGGCAAAAATTGTTGGGGCAAGTTTTCTCGTTGATTTGTCTGATTTAGGGGGGGTAGCCCTCTTAAAAGCAGAGAATGTGCAGGTTAAGACGCTTCTTGCGTTCGAAGGGCATTGACCTTCGGGCCAAGCAGGCTCACCTAGGGAGCAGGAAGTTTTTTAAGCGGAGTTCTTATGGTCCGGATGGATGATGAAAACGGTAATAACCCAATTGCCGAACCAAATGCGTTTCTTGAAGAAGCCTTGTTTCAAGCACGCACAATTCTACTTACGGGTGGGATTGATGACAAACAGGCCCGTCGCGTTTGCGAAAGATTGCTGGCATTGTCGAGCAAAAGTGCTGACCCAATCTTGTTAGTGCTATCTTCGCCGGGCGGACACGTTGAATCGGGCGACATGATCCATGATATGATCAAGTTTGTTCCCGCACCTGTAAAAATTCTTGGAACAGGCTGGGTGGCAAGTGCAGGGGCGCTGATTTATTCAGCAGCCAAAAAAGAAAACCGCTATGCGTTGCCAAATACGCGCTTTCTGCTTCATGAACCGCGTGGCGGAGTTGGTGGTCAGGCATCAGATGTAGAGATTCAGGCGCGCGAAATCATCAAAATGCGTGAACGCCTGAACAATATTTTTGCTAAAGCGACAGGCCAGACACTGGCAAAAATCAAGAAAGACACGAATCGTGACTTCTGGATGCCTGCCGAAGAGGCTGTCGCATACGGACTTGTCGGCAAGATTGTGACCAGCCAGAAAGAGGTCATGTAAACTTCGTTTAAAGTCGTCATCTTTCAAACGCCTTATTTGGTTTGCATCTCGTAAAGGATTTGCAGTTAATTTGCCTGAGTAGAGGTTACTTGTGGTAGATTATGACTGTACGAATTCGCGACTTATGTGATCCAACGGTAACACTTGCACCAGATGCAAGCGTCCCGGTTGCGCGTCAGATGTTTCTGTCTTCGCCCGAATTACATGCTATTCCCGTCATCTATGATGCGGCGCCACTCGGATTGATCGTGCGATCCAGATTTATGGAATTATTCGCAAGGGTTCCCAATGTCAGAGCGCTTATGCAACAGGCCGTCGCGCGCGTTATGGTCAATGCCCCGGATTTGGCGGATGTGAATGCACCAGCGGCCTTAATTGCCAAACAGCTTGCTGCAGCAGACCCCAATGCCCGCACAGATGGCATGATTGTGGTAGAGGATGGGCGGTATGCAGGCTATGTAGCGGCCGAAAAACTCTTTGCCGCGGTTGCAAAAGAAAATGCAATGCGTGCCAAAGTGATGAAGGCTAATCTTGCCAAATTAGACAAGGCTCGCCAAGAATCTATTAATCTGCGCCGTGAGCAGGCGCGGTTTTTAGCTTTTCTGGGCCATGAAATCAGAACTCCTTTAACAGGCATTCTGGGGGTGGCCGATCTGCTTGGGGATCGAAAGCTTGATACTGAGGCTAGAGCTTACGCGCGCACAATTTCGGAATCCGGTCAGCACCTTGACCGTTTGCTTGGTGACTTTCTTGACCTCTCACGGCTTGAGGTCGGTAAGCTCAAAATCACCCCGGCCCCCTTTAAGGTGTCCGACTTCGCCAAAGAGGTGCGTCAACTCTGGAGCGCGCAAGCTGGCAAGAAGGGTGTCTCACTTAAGGTCACTTTGGATAATAATGCGGCAGACCGTGTTGAAGGGGACGCAACCCGGCTTAGACAGATTTTGTTTAACCTCATCGGAAATGCGATGAAGTTTACAGAAAAGGGTAGTGTTACGGCGCACATTCAGACGCGTATGGGGTCTGCATCCAAGCTTACCTTGGATATGACAGTTATAGATACCGGTATCGGGATTGCTGATGAGGATAAGGCGCGCCTGTTCGAAGCTTTTGAGCAAGCGACACCGCAAACGGTGCATCGCTATGGTGGCACAGGACTTGGGCTGTCGATTGCGAAAGGCCTCATTGAGCGCATGGGGGGAGGCATTACCCTTGCGGATAACCCTGAGGGGGGGACAATTTTTAATGTCATATGTCCTGTTCTGAAAGCAGGTCCAAGATTAGCTGTTGAAAACAAGACGAAGCATCGATCTGCCAATTTCAAATTGGGACGTATTTTGCTCGTCGAAGACCATGGCGTAAGTCGTTTTGTTGTGACTGAAGCGCTTAAGGCGGTAGGCTGGCAAGTCGATGCTGTCAACAGTGTCCGCCAGGCGCGTCGACGCGCTGGCGAGATAGCCTACCAGGCTATTCTGTCTGATTTGCATCTGGGAAATGAAACTGGCCTGGAACTTGTTAAAGTGTTACGCTCAGAGGCTGGACCTAATCAGTGGGCTCCCATTTTGGCTGTGTCGGCTGATGTAAGCGCACAACGCATCAATCAAGCTATCAACGCAGGCTTTAGCGAGTTTATCCAAAAGCCTATCCGACCCCGTCAGCTTGTTGCAAAGCTTGTAGATGCGATTATTTCTCAAAATCCTGAAACACTAAGAGCGAACTTGCTCAAAGCTATCTAGCAAGTATCTCAATCATTGCTAGCGACAAGTCGCAAAGAAGCTGATTGCATGAGTGGTTCTGGCGGGTGGATACTTCTGATTTTATGACTCCAGATGGTTCGGTTCTGCAGCATATTTTCGCCCCCTAAAGTTTGGTAGAGGCAGAGTAATCTGTTTGGCCCGGCAGAGGCCTGCCCGAGAGGAGCGATGGCAATCTCTATTTCAGCGCGGCGTCCCAGACTGGTCTGTCCTATGCCGCGGATAATGCCAGGCCTGTCTTCTTGTAAGATACTTTCCAATAATGCTGTTACCAGAGATTTGTCTGCATACATCCACAAATCCAGGAAATTTGTTCCAATTAGATTGCGGCCTAAAATCTCGGCGAGGTCACTGCCTGCAATCCTAAAGGGCAGGACACCTGTCCTTGAGGTTTCAATTACGAACAAGCGACTAAGCAGTCCGGGGTATTCATGCGCCGATGGTCCTCCTTCGACGTCATGCGGGGTTGAGGTAATACGCCGCCAGGCTTGCAGCATGGCTGTTGTATTCGGATGCAGCGTGTTTTTCACCATTTGGGTGAGCTCCAGAAAAATTTTACACTCGCGGGTGCGTAATGTGTTTCATTTAGCGGCCTAGAATGACCGATTAGCGTGGCTATTGCGGCTCTATTCGCAATATGTGCGCCAGTTTACGTCTTTGAAAAAAAGAAAGATGTCCACGCAAAACAGCTTTGGCATGGATACTGCTTATTGAAGGTGCAAACTTTAAGGAGATCGGACATGAGCGTATCAAGCCGGCACATACTAATAGGGGCAATTGCATCAATCGCTATGATTGCAGCAGGTGGCGTAGCAGTTGCAGGCGGCGGGCCTGACGGTGCTAAGCGCGGTGGGTTTAACGGGAAGCGGTCTCAGGCACCCCGCTCAAAACCTGTCCGCCCCAACTTCCAACCTCAGTTTAACGGGCCAAAGGTTCGGCCAAACTTTGCACCCAACGTGATTGTACCTAGTGTAAATGTTCAGGCTCCGAGCCTTACAGTCAATCAAGGCGCGGTTAATATTACGCAGAGCAATATTGTTCTTGGTGGATCATCATTCGTTTCAACAGGTGGGTTTATTGGCACAGGTGGATTTGCAACGCCCTCAACGCCAGTTGCCCCAAGCGCTTTAGGTGGTTTGGCGGTTGAAGGAGCTGATTCGACAGTCACTGAGACTGTGACCGAACAAGTTCCCGTCACTGAAGAGTTCTGCGCACCGCAAATTACACAGGCTGTTGCCCTGCGTCCGGTTCAGGCCGTTTGCATCGATGATAAAGGGACACCGCATCCGGCTTCACAGGTCACGGCAGGTGAGACTGTCGCTGACAGTTATAATGGCGAAATTTTCCGTTGTCTTGCGGGAACGCACATGCAAGTCACATTGGGACAGGTTCACAATGGTCAATCCAGCTTCGCGCAAGGTGAAACATTTTCATGCCGCAAAGGCGAGGCACTTGTCCATGGCTTCAGCGGGCAACTAACATGCGCACCACAAAAGCCACAGCGCAATTGCAATGAGCGGTCACTTTTGCGGCGCCACGGGCCAGGGCTGAAATTAGTTCGCACAACGGTTAAGCATAAAACATGTGTGCCTCAACAACGAACAACTTATAAAACAGTGACGAATCAGGTGCAGCGCACGGTTCCGAACAAAAACGGCCCGATCGTTTTTGACGGCGGTGTTGGACAAGGTGTCTTTTAGGCGCACACATGAAAATTAAACGAATTAAGCCCCTGCCGTCATGTCGGCGGGGGTTTTTTGTTGCAGAGAAAGCACGCTTGTATGCCCTTGGCTCGTTAGGCTGAGAATTAGGCTTTTCGCTCAAGACAATGTCAGTTAGCGTAAAATTATATAAAAAAATACTCAAATTTGATCCTTGGAGGAATACCCCCTTATGAAAAAGACTAACCCAAAAACCCCAACATCTGTAAGCTTACGCAGCAAACTCATCCTTGGCGCGAGCTTTGCCGCGATTGCAGCCATGACTCAACCTGCGGCGATCGCTCAAGAGACAACAACAGCGGCTGAGGGAGAAGATTCAACGTCTGTTTTGGGCACGGTTACAGTGACCGCCTCGAAGCGCGAAACGACGCTGCAAGAACTGCCGATCTCTGTTGGTGTGACGACGGGGGAGGTCATTGAACAAGCGCAGATCCGCGATCTGCTGGACTTGCAAACCGTCGCACCTTCTCTGCGCGTAAGCCAAAACCAATCTTCAACAAATGCGACTTTCATTATTCGTGGTTTTGGCAATGGTGCGAACAATATCGGTATCGAGCCTTCAGTTGGTGTATTTATCGATGGTGTCTTCCGCTCACGCTCTGCAGCGCAAATCGGTGACCTTGCGAATGTGTCCCGTGTTGAAGTTCTGCGTGGTCCGCAATCAACCTTGTTTGGTAAAAATGCGTCAGCGGGTGTTATCAGCATTGTAACCCAAGAACCTGGTTCCACTTTGGGTGGCTCAGCTGAGGTGACCTACGGTAACTTCAATCAGGTCGTCGTTAAGGGGGATATTTCTGGCCCAATTACGGATACGCTCTCTTTTGGTCTTGATGCAGGTTATAACCGCCGGGACGGTTTCTTCGATATCGTCAACCTGGACGAAGATATTAACGATCGCCAACGTTACAATGTGCGTGGACAACTGGTCTATCGTCCAACCGATGACCTGAAGTTCCGCTTAATCGGTGATTTCTCCAATCTTGACGAAAGCTGCTGTTTTGCAGGTAACGTTGTAGCTGGCCCAACGGTTCCAGCGATCTTTGCTGTTGGAGGTGCCATCAGTCCAGAGGATGCCTTCAGCGGGGAAACATTCCTTAATATCGTACCAGAAAACGACGTCGACAATTACGGTTTCTCCCTGCAAGCAGACTGGGACATTGGGAACTTCGACATTACCTCGATTACGGCCTATCGCGGGGTGCGTGCCTTTGAGCAAAATGACGTGGATTTCTCCAGCGCCGATATCGTGAATGAGATTGCTGATCAAAGCATTGATACGTTCACTCAGGAACTTCGTATTGCTTCGAATTTTGACGGCCCGTTCAATTTCCTTCTTGGTGGCTACTATTTCAATGAAGATATTGAAGAGGAAAGTGACCTGGTAACCGGCACTGATACACGCTTGTTTTTTGAACTGCTTACACCGACAGGTCCTGGCACATTCCAAGGTGTTGAGGCGGGTCTTGGTTTACCCCTCAACAGTATTTTCAGCCCTGGCTTGCTGACTTCTGAAGCGTACACGCTGGATAATGAATCTTATTCTATCTTCGGGAGTGTTGATTTTGAGGTTACTGACAAGCTGACCCTGACAGGTGGATTTAACTACACCGATGACAGCAAAGACTTCTCAGCAAATCTGACGGCCTTCGATGAGTTGGCAAATGTCAATTTAGTTGATGCATTCATTGTCGGTGGAATTGCACAGGCGCTTATGATCAGCCCTGCTGATGTTGATGCGGCAACAATTGCAGGCTTTGCATCAAACCCAGCCACGGCTCCTTTCTTTGCAGGCATTACTGCCGCTGCTCTGGATCCGGCACAAAACCCGCTGCTGGGCTTGGCGCCATTCCAGTTCCAGCCACCATTTTTGACTATTCCGAACGCGGTTGAAGATGGCCAGACAAGAGATGATGACTTTACGTACAACTTGCGTGCCAGTTATGAGCTTTCAAGTAACGTAAATGTCTACGCTTCTTATGCAACTGGCTTTAAAGCATCTTCAGTTAACCTGTCACGCGACTCACGCCCGTCTCCTGAAGACTTCACAGCCGGGCCAGGACTCAGCACAATTCTGGCGCCACCTTCAAATATTCTGAACGCTGGTCTTGCCGTGCCAAACCTTATTAGTGGTTCGCGCGTTGCCGGGGCTGAGCAGGCAGAGGTTTTCGAGGCTGGCATCAAAGCGCAGTTTGATCGCATTGGGTTTAACGTCGCGATCTTTAATCAGACCCTGGAAGATTTCCAGGCCAATATCTTTACGGGCACAGGGTTCGTGCTTGCCAATGCGGGGCAGCAAACCACTAACGGTATTGAATTCGATACAACGATTAGACCGATTGATCCGCTCGTACTGACATTTGCGGTAACTTATCTGGATCCACTCTTTGACAGTTTCCCAGATTCACCTACCGGTGATTTGACAGGTGAGAGAGTTGCTGGTGTGCCAACATTTTCAATCGCAACATCTGCGACCTATACGCATGATTTTGATAATGGCTCGTCATTGATTGGTCGTATTGATTACAACCATGACAGCAATGTAGACGTTAACAACGGGCTTCCTGCCTTTGGTAATACACCACTGTTCCAGCGTGAAGTGAACCTGGTCAATGCTGCACTGACATACAGGCTGACCAACGGCATCGAGGCCAGCGTCTTTGCACGGAACCTGTTTGATGATGAGTTCCTGACAACTGTGTTTGATGGCGTTGCGCAAGCAGGTACTGTATCTGGCTACCCAAGCAGCCCGCGTACCTTTGGCGGTACGCTGCGTTACAACTTCTAAAGCCCGACGGGCATTCAGATAATTTAGAAAAGGGCCGGAGGGAAACTTCCAGCCCTTTTTATTTTGTCTGATCGATGCGGCGGTTGAAAAATACCTGCCAATAAACTTGGTGCTAAGGCGCGCTGTCCTATGTTTAGTGTCGCCTGAGGGCAATCACTGCAATGATCAAACTAACAGCCTCAAAGGCCACGAAGCGCCAGGTGCTAGGCGTTGGAAGGTCACCAATCCCGACAGATGCCAGTCGCGCCAGACAGTAGCCTCCCATATAGGCAATAACAAACCAGAGGGCTGGTCGGATCATCGTCTTCTCGACTGTACCCGCCGCGCACAAGAGTGCTGCCCCAAGGCTCACGCCTCCAAAAACACCGCGTATCTCAAAGGTTCCGTTAGGGCCGCCGATATCGACACCAAGGCTAGACGTCATGATTTCAGGTCTGAAGAGAGAAAAAAGACCGAAGGCGGTAAACATGAGTGCCATGGCACCTAGAAAAAAACGTATCCACATAAAACTTATTTACCGCATGAAGTGGCGAAGACAAAGAAAAACCCCCGGAGGCTGTACCAGCATTCCGGGGGAGGGAAG
>CAYUFN010000053.1:14603-15093 GCA_964443965.1 uncultured Hyphomonas sp.
CTGTTGTTATTAGCGGCGACCATTATTGTTTGCACGTGTCTCAATCGTTGCGGCATTACCAATTGCGCTTGATGTTGCAATAACATCGCCAGCTCGGCCGGTTCTGATTGAACTGTTTGCAATTGTATTTCCAAAGTTTGTTTGGATGGCGCTGGCGCGGTGATCACCGTCCTGAACAACTGAAGAGAAGGAGTTGCCAAAAGATGTTGCATTAACCTGACCAATTCCACCGCTAAAGTCGCCTGTGTTCACACGGACATCAGAGATAACATTGCCGGTATTCGACTGGATTACATCTGTGTTGGTGGTGCCGCCAAGGCCCGACACGGCGAACGAGTTACCAACGCCGGTTGCAGATGTGCTTGAGAATCCGACGAAGTAATCAACTGTTGTGTCTGCCGTCGCAATAACATTAGCACCGTTCCCCTGAAAGGATTCTGAACCATCAGCACCAAAGCTTGCTTCGGTATAACTTTGCGCACCGTTGAAC
>CAYUFN010000053.1:15103-18303 GCA_964443965.1 uncultured Hyphomonas sp.
GCTGATGTCGTAATGACGTTTTCTGCATCATCAACATAAGTTTGTGCTGAGCTAACGACCTCAGTATATTCGGCGGTGCGTTGAACAACCGTGTCATCAACCCAGCCGACGCGATCATAGAATGAGTCTGCCGAGTTGCCGGCTGCGACAGCTGTATTTTGCGCTGTCCCATCAACATAGCCAAGGTCTGCAACACTGCCTGCGAACACGCTGCCATGAGAATTCTGTTCAACAAATGTATCGCCGCGGCTGCCAAAATCTGATTCAACTTGGGAGGCGTTGGCAACTGCGGTTGCATGTGTGCTTACTGCCCAGGCGTTTTCAGTATCAACATAGCTGGTTGCTGTTGTCGTTCCGGTATTGGTCTGGTTCACATTGGCACGTGAATCGCCATACCAGTTGCCAACATAGGCGGCATTGCCGGTTGCCGATGTTGAGCTGATAACATCACCATCAATGTGACCGGACCAGATATGAGTGTTAGCGAAACTGTCGCCACGATTGATTTGATCAACGTCGGCATCAATTCGTCCGGCATCAACAATAGCGGTGGCTGTATTCGCGACAGCTGCGCTGCTTGTTACAATGTTGCCCGAAGCAGATGGCACGTAAACATTCACGTCTGACCAAACATCACCAAGCTGAACCTGATCGATGACATCAGGCTTAGGCGCACTATCAGCTTTGTGTTTATCGTAATAGCCTTGGGCTGAGGCGGTTCCGGCAGCCATAGCTATAATAGCTGTGGCACCGAAAAGTTTCTGTGTGAAGTTAGTCATGGGTCAATTCCCTTCGAGTATTAGACAGGTACGTTGCAGCTTAGCGTGAGCGTCCGCGCAGGATGCCGCCACGGATGCGGCTGTCCCGGCTGTCATGCCAGCGGCTGGCTGCGTCACGTGTGTCGCCATTATTGGTTCCAACCGTGTCATAGGCTTGAATATAGTCGCCAGTGCGGCCAACTGTGCCTGCGTAGTCGCTTGAAATCTGGTCACAGACTTCTGGTCCTGATGCGCCATAAAGATTAGCAGTCATTTCCAGAACAGCACGTTCAATCGTTGCGCGGATCGCTAGCTGGATAGGCTCCTGAGCCCGTTCGCCGCCACCGATATCGAAGATTGTTCCGCCAAAGAAGTCAAAGTAGTTTGCTTGTATTTCACGACCGATCACCTGTTTTTGGTAGGAGATAACGTCGACAATTTCGAGTGTCTGCGTGTCGACTAGGCGAAGATCAACGCCAACATTGACAACGAAGAGACGGAAGCCGCCGCCACCTTTGGGGTCACCAAAGTCAGTGTCGCCAACAAATGCCTCGACACCTGAAGAGCGGATATTTGAGTTTAGCTCTGTGATGCCACCGACAAGAAAGAAGTCCGATCCCGGAATAGATCCAGCTTGAATGCGGCGGAAGTCGTTAGAGGCCTCGTCACCGATCAACTTGTTATTGGAGTACTTCAGTTCCAGTTCGGATACGGATGTATCAAACCGTTCGACAAGACGTGAGCCTGCTTTTGCGAAAGCTGTCATAGCCATCAAGGAAGCGCCTTGCGTGATCTGGCGTCCGCCTTTTTCGTCGATCTTACCTGTGTAGTCGAGGATCCGGCCAACGGCGATACGTGGCGGTGCGATTTGGTTCACACGAGAGAACTGGCCCATGCATACAAGACTTTTTGTGTATGGCGTTGGGTTTGCAATAACCGGCGCGCCGCCGATTGGCTTGGCGTACTTGCCGCCAGGGCCTGCCACTGGTGAGACACAGCCAGCAAGAGCAAGCGCACTTGCGAGGCCTAAGACAGCAGCCTTTGTGCGGCCGACCATTGTAGAGTTGGTTGAATTAGTCATTGAGGTCGAGCTCCCCGTTTAGAAAGTTAGAATCTGCGTTTTGAATGGCTGTTTGATTGCCATTGTTAATCTGTGTTGAGTCCACGATGATCGTGTTGAAGGAGCCTTGGGTTACAACATTAAGCTGGTTGCCGATTGCGCTGTTTTGCTGTTGGCTACCAAAGCCCTGTCCGAAGAAGCCCGCTCCTGAGAGGCTTTGGCCGCCCGTTGCGAGTGTGCTTGTCGAAAAGCTTGACAGGTCATCACCCGTAATAATGCGGCCATCCACAATAAGACGGTTGCCGTTAATATCACGTGTGCCCGGATCAAAGGGTTGGTTCTGTTCACCAAAGCCAAATCCAAACGGGCGCTCAAAGTCTGAGAGCTGCGCTGAGGCCGCTGGTGCGAGCGCAACGCTCGAGAGAAAAATGAGCGCTGTCAGGCGCGAGGGTTTATGTATCTTAATGTTCATGCCGTTTCCCCATTAGGGTTGATTGTGAGGGGTGTTGTGCAATCGGCGTGCCATTTCCCAAAAAGGTGTATTCGGTGTAGTGTTCATTGCAGGTTTCACGCCTGAGTTTATTTTCAGGCGTCATAGATAGGCGCTTGTATCGGAAGACCATTGCCAGGGAACCTAAGCAGAAGTGGTCCATTATGGGGCTATGGCTGGCGGCCTTCACCGCTGGCTTCGCGATGTGGCTGCACCATCGCAAAAGCTGGGCAAACTGCATAAGTGCCCAGCCTACGCAATATAGGATGTCTCTATGGTACCCTATCGAGCGTAGTGTTAGAACCATTAAGAGGGAGAAAAAGATGACACTGGATCAAATTATCAAAGATAAGGGCGCAAACGTCATAACGATTCGCGCCGATGTCACGCTGCGCGAGGCGGCCAGGTTACTTGATGATAAAAAAATAGGCTCTGTCGTGGCAACTACGCCTGAAGGTCGCCTTGTGGGTGTCTTGTCTGAACGTGATATAACGCGCCAGTTCGCCCGCCATGGTGCTGATTCCTTAACAATGACCGTCGCAGATGCGATGACCCGCGATGTGATTACAGCTGAACCTACTGAAACCCTTGATCAAGGATTGGCGCGGATGAGTGACCGCCGCATTCGACATTTACCTGTTTGTATTGAGGGCAAGCTCATAGGGCTTGTGTCAATTGGGGACCTTGTAAAGTGGAAAATTCATGAAACGGAGGCTGAAGCAGAGGCAATGAAATCCTATATTGCGAGTGGTTAGACATATTCCCGGACAGATATATGTCCTAAATAATGGTCCTGTATGAGTATAATGAAACTAATCGCTCATAAGTGCGTTTTTTTGCTTGCTATTTGAAGCCTATTCGAGGTACACACGCACTTCTTCGGAAACGCTAA
>CAYUFN010000054.1:0-18073 GCA_964443965.1 uncultured Hyphomonas sp.
ATCTTGGAAAGGCCGGCTTCGTCATTGTCTCCGGCATGGCGCGCGGTATTGATGGCGAAGCACATGCAGCCAGCCTTACCAGTGGAACGATTGCCGTTCTGGGTGGCGGTGTGAATCATGTTTACCCGCCACAGCACGATCGTTTATACGCAGCACTTGCAAGCGAAGGTCTCATCGTTTCAGAGAGCCCATATGGGCATCGCGCAACAGCCAAGGATTTTCC
The DNA here is from genome assembly GCA_964443965.1 of uncultured Hyphomonas sp. GTDB lineage: Bacteria > Pseudomonadota > Alphaproteobacteria > Caulobacterales > Hyphomonadaceae > CALLCD01. Next base: position 224 of record CAYUFN010000054.1, read on the forward strand.
AAGACGTAATCGTCTTATTACAGGCCTCTCTCTGGGTACAATTGTTGTTGAGGCAGCAGAGCGCTCCGGATCGCTTATCTCCGCGCGCACAGCCCTTGAGCAAAATCGCGAAGTCATGGCCGTTCCGGGATCTCCACTTGACCCTCGCGCTGCGGGTACAAACAGGCTAATACAGCAAGGGGCCGCTCTCGTCCGATCCAGCGATGATGTATTGGATGTTATTTCATCTCTTGGAAGGGCGAGATTTGAGATGCCCAAGCAGCCCGATTATGAGGCACAAAGCGAACTAGATGCTCCCCCTACACACCAAATAGTCGCTGTTAAAGAAGCCCTCTCGCATACGCCAACACATCTTGACGAAATCGCCCGCGCCGCAGGAATAGGGTCAGCAAGGTGCGCAGCGATTCTGATGGAACTGGAGCTATCAGGCGAGGCTGTCACGCTGGCTGGCGGTTTAGCAACGCTTGCAATATGAACCGTAAACATCTGTTAACTAGAATATCACAAATAAATGCGTAAGTTACTATCAAGACATGTAAACGGGTGTTTAATCACGCTCTAAAGGGTGTCAGAAGAGGGTCTCGGGATATTATAGACACCATGAGGGCGTTAACTTGATGAAGTGGTCATCTTTCCTATTTACCGCAACAGCTTTGACTTTTGCAGGTACGAATGCTGACGCACAAGCAGCCAATGAAGTTGTTTTGGCAGCTGATAACATTGCTGAAACAGCAGATGGCGATCTCATCACCGCAACCGGACAGGTAGAGGCTACTTATGGCACCCGCATATTGCGCGCTGATCGTGTAATTTATGATCGTAGAACTGGAAAAGTACGTGCCACTGGTAATGTTAGCATCACGGAAGAAGATGGTTCAATACGCTTTGCTGATGAGATCGAAGTCAATGAAACGCTAGATGATGGCTATGCTGTCGGCTTTTCAACACGGCTGCCCGAACGCGGTGTTGCATCAGCAAATTCTGCAGTCAGGCAAGCCAACGGCGTTAGCGCGCTTGATCAAGCCGTTTATACGGCCTGTGAAGTTTGTGAGGAGAAAGGGATCCGCCCGACCTGGGCGCTACGTGCCCGGCGTGCTGTTCTCGATGAAGATAACGATATCATCTCCTATCGCGACGCTGTCCTGGAAATCGTCGGCATTCCAGTTCTGTATCTGCCTTACTTCTTTCACCCCGACCCAACATCCGGGCGTCGTTCAGGCTTTCTTGTGCCCAGTATAGGTGGCTCAACACGCTTGGGGGCGACCTACAGCCAACCCTATCACAGGGTTCTCTCACCTTCATCAGACCTCACAGTAACACCCTCATTTTTTACAAAAGTAAGACCATTACTCGAAGCAGAATACAGGAAGCGGTTTTGGTCTGGTGATTTAAACATTGCCGGCAGTTTCACATTTGAACGTGATTTCAATAATGATGGCGAACGGTTTGGGGAAGAAAAGGTCCGCGGCCATATTTTTGCTGACGGCGACTTCAAGGTCAACGATACTTGGTCCTGGGGGTTCGGTGTCGAGCGTGCAAGTGATGACCTTTTCACAAGACGCTACTCCATAGATGGCGCGAATGTGCGCCGAGGCATATTTGAAGCTCAACCGCGCGTTCTTCTGAGCCAACTTTACGCTGTCGGTCAGACAGATACATTCTACACTGATACCAGCCTTCTCTTTTTTCAAGATTTGAGAGCTGACAGCACGCAAGTGCCAACTGAACCAATAACAACGCCTTTGATCTTCAGCGAGAAACTTTTCGACCTTGGAAAGTATGGCAGGTTCAATCTACAGGCCTCAAGCGCAGTTCTAAACCGAAATCCCAATGATGGTGTAACGCCCGACATTAATCCGGACAGTCGCCGCGTTTCAATTGGTGCAGAATGGGGCACAACACGTATTTTACCGGGCGGTGTCGTTGTTGAACCGTTTGCAGATGTCCGCGGGGATTATTACGATCTCGATCCGCTGGCCTCCGGAGAAAACACAGTTATACGAGCCGTCGGTTCAGTTGGCAGCAAGGTGTCTTGGCCAATTGCGCGCAACGGCAAAAACGTAGATATTTTAATCGAGCCAACAGTACTCGGCGCATGGGGCTTATCGAACGTAAACAATGATGCCATTCCAGTTGAAGACAGCTTACTTGCTGAGTTTGACGATACAAGACTTTTTGAATCAAACGGATTTGGCAATTTTGACCTTTATGAGGGCGATGCCCGCTTATCTGCTGGTGTAACAACACGTGTTAACTTTCGCTCAGGACCAACGATCGACCTTATCGCCGGAAGGCGCTGGCGCTCACGCGTAGATGATGCATTTGATGCAGCATCAAATCTAAATGGAACATCGTCTGATTGGGTCGGGTCACTATCTGCGGATTTTGGTCCCTATTTGCAAGTGGACACAAGGGTGAGGATAGACAGCGATGGTCTTGCGCTAAACCGTTTCGATACGCGCGCCTCCACCAGATTCTGGCGCATTCGGGCCTCCGCCCGATATTTCCGCATTGATGAAGATATAAGACCAGGCGTGGAGACACCCGATGAAGGCTTTCAGGTACGCACGCAATTTAGATTAACCGACCACTATTCGGTTCTTTACAGCCAACTTAGAGATATAACCGATCAACGCGACAATAGCCGCCGCTTTGGGCTTATCTACCAGGATGACTGTTCCCGATTTCAGATTGTCTATACGCGTTCTGAAACGCTGGATCGCACAATTGGATCCAATGATTCCATACGGTTTAGCTTTACCTTGGCAACGCTTGGCAATTTTGCCAGCAACTAATCTATAAATATCTGTAATCTACTGATATTTTATGTGTTGAATGCTTGCCTCATTCCTATACAGAAGTATCCTTAGGAAATGAGAATTAACGAAAGTTTTGGAGTTTTGGCATGATCAGATCCCTTTTGTCAGTCTTTGCCTTTTTATCAATGTCCGCAACAGCAGTTAGCCAAGCACCACAACAATCAGATATTTTGCAGCTTGAAGGCGTCGCCGCACTTGTAAATGATGATCCTATCTCATTCTTTGATGTACGACAGCGCGCGCAAATGCTCATGGTCACACTCGGTGCACAACCAAGCCAGGAAGTGTTTCAACAACTGTTAAGCACTGCATTGGAACAGCTTATAGATGAACGCCTTCAGCTTCAGGCCGCAGCTGAACTCGAACTTGAGGTTAGTCCAGACCGCATGGTCAGCTCGCTCAACCGTATTGCTGAACAATCTGGCTCGAGCATGGATCAAATGTCTGAAGAATTTAAAAGAGCCGGCATATCAATGCGCACATTAGAGAATCAAATCCGTGCGGATATTGGCTGGCAAGACATTATGCGCGGACGGTATGGCCGAAATATCCGGATTGCAAAATCGCGAATTGACCAACAAATGGAAGTTTACCGTGCTGACTCAAAGCGTACCTCTTATCAATTAGCTGAAATTTTCCTGTATGCACCAAGCGATGAAGAAAAGCTGCAAGCCCGTACGGCTGCCAATACGCTGATTGAACAGTTACAGGCCGGCACACCATTTCGCGCTATGGCACAACAAATTTCACGCGCACCAACAGCTGCCGCCGGCGGAGATATGGGATGGGTTGCACTTGATGATCTGGACGCCAACATAGCTGCAGCCGTCTCAAGCGCACAGAGCCCAGGCATACTCGAGCCTATTAGCGTTGAAGATGGTGTTTACATTATCGCACTACGCGCCAAGCGCGAGCCTCAAGAGGAGGTGAGTCTCCTCTCCTTGATGCAGATCGTTGCCTCCAATAACGATATTGAGACACTCGAAAGTGCGATAGATAAGATTGATAGCTGCGATGACATCCCGTCCGTCGTCGATAGTAGTGACAATGTAATCAAGGAAGACCTTGCAACTGTTAATCTGGTTGAGCTGGCTCCAGCCCCTCAACAGCTTCTAGCAAACGTTGCCACAGGTGAATTGACAACACCTTTTGAATCGGCGCGAGGGTGGTCCGCTATTGCCGTTTGTAACAGAAAGGACGGTGCTCAGAACTTACCCTCTGATGACCAGATTGAGAACCAGCTATATGGGCGCGAGCTAAGCATGATATCTGATAGAGAACTGCGCAATGCCCGCCTTGAGGCAACGATTCTTAGATAAGATGACATACCACCATCCTTGCACAGTGTTCGCATATAAATGAGCAAACACTTACCTTCCCCAATCGCTCTATCTATGGGGGATCCAGCTGGATGCGGACCGCAAATCACAAGATCAGCATGGCAGGCCCTTAAAGACGACCCATCATCAGCTTTTGCAGTCATCGGACCGCCTCCAGTATTTGCTGGAAGTGGTCCTATCGCCACTATTTCTACAATGGCTGAGGCATGCGAAGTATTTAGCAAGGCATTACCTGTTTTTCCGATTGAAGTGGACCTGCCGACGATTTCTCAAGGCAGCCCCGATAAAGCTGCTGCCGGTGCAATTATCACCTCAATTGAAACAGCTACAAAACTCGTGCGTTCTACAGAAGCCTGCGCGCTCGTTACAAACCCGATAAACAAAGCTCTGCTATACAGTGCAGGATTCACATATCCCGGGCACACAGAGTTCCTTTCAGCCCTCTGCGCCCTAGAAGGACAGCCAGCCGCTCGCCCGATTATGATGCTTGTCGGTGGTGGTTTACGGGTCGCGCTTGCGACGATTCATATCCCACTCATGCAAACATCGCTTGCGCTGAGTGAGGAGCTATTGATTGAGGTCGCAACCATAACGGAAAAAGCACTTAAATTGGACTTTAACATTACAAATCCCAAACTCGCATTTACTGGCCTAAACCCTCATGCTGGGGAAAACGGCACGATTGGGCGCGAAGAAATCGACATCATAAATCCGGCTGCAAAAAGATTACGTGAGCAAGGTATAAACATTTCAGATGCCCGCTCAGCGGATACCGTGTTTGCAGAGAGCTTGACTGGCGCCTATGATGCAGTGATTGCGATGACGCATGATCAGGGCCTAATCCCTGTGAAAACGCTCGATTTCTGGGGCGGCGTCAATACCACACTAGGATTACCCATAATTCGCACAAGCCCAGACCATGGAACCGCCTATGAAGCCGCCGCGAAGGGACAATGCAGAGCTGACAGCCTGATCGCTGCCATAAGGCTCGCTTCACAAAATGCCGCAAACCGTCAGCATGACGTTTAAGCCCCGCCCACCCCTTACAAGTGCGCCGGCCCGAAAAGCGCTAGGGCAACACTTTTTGTTCGATCCGGACATTCTAAGGCGAACTGCTCTATCTGCTGGTTCAGTCACTGGGCGTACTGTCATAGAAGTGGGACCTGGGCCTGGTGGATTGACGCGCGCTTTATTAGATGCTCAAGCCGAACGTGTCATAGCTATAGAAGCCGATCCACGCTTCGCACAGGCACTCAAAAGCTGGCCTGAGGCAGAAACAGGCCAGTTATATGTGCACGAAGGCGATGCACGCAAAGTAAACCTGGCGCATATATTGGAGGAATTTAACCTATCAGCTCCCGCGATGATTATCGCAAATCTTCCTTATAATGTTGGTACGCCGCTATTTGTTAACTGGCTAAAAGCGGGTGCATGGCGGGGTGAAATGGCGCTGATGTTCCAAAAGGAAGTTGCTCTACGCATCTGTGCCAAACCGGGCGAGCCTCATTATGGGCGCCTGGCAGTTTTGACTGCAGCCGTCGCAGCACCGCATATTGCTTTTACCCTACCGCCGGGCGCGTTTCAGCCTCCGCCCAAAGTTGATAGCGCAGTTGCTGTGCTTCAGCCATTAAAAGAAAATGAAAAATTTACGGATTTGAAAACACTAGAGGCGCTAACGGCCGCAGCTTTTGGGCAAAGGCGGAAAATGCTACGAGCAAGCTTAAAAGGCTTCGCCAAGAGCAAAGAGCTTATCCTCACCCACTGGCTTGAGAGCGCAAATATTGATCCGACCGCACGGGCTGAAACCATTGACCAGGCAGGCTGGCGGCGATTAGCGGCTGCAGCTACCTCATAGACAACTCATCTGTCTTAAAATTTACCGCGCATTAAATCATCAGTGATTTGAATTTCCGTCGCCTCGCCTTTCAGGCGATGGCGATAAACTTGCACATTTTCCAAGACCCGCTGAACATAATTTCGCGTTTCAGAAAACGGAATGAACTCAACCCAATCAACCGGATCGATTTCACCATATCGCGGATCACCATAATCGCTCACCCACTTTTTAGGGCGTGAGGCTCCTGCATTATAGGCCGCAGCGGTCATAATATAGGAGCCATTAAACTGTAAAAGCAAATCGTCAAGGTGAGCAGCGCCAAGGGTCATGTTGTAGCCTGGGTCATCGGTAAGCCATGAGGTTCGATATGGCAGTCCCTCGCGTCTTGCTTGCTCGCGCGCTGTACTTGGTAGCATCTGCATCAGCCCTCTGGCATTGGCATGTGAAATTGCACGGGGGTTCAACTCACTCTCCTGACGAGATAGCGCTAGCACCAGCGCATTCTCAACCTGTGGCGTTCGCTGCAAAGGATATGAAACAACGGGATAAGCTGCCTCTGGCGCGATTATACCTCGCCCCAGCCCTGCCTTACCGCCCCTCACACCAATATCAGGGTATTGATAGGCACCGCCAATTTCAGAAAGCAGCAACTGCTCTGTCGCATTCTGTAATTGGTCATCAATATGGTATGAGAATTGGCGAAATAAGCTCTTTTCATTTGCCTCGCCCAAAAGGCGCAAAGCACCGATAATAGGGCGACCATAAAAGGCAACTCGGGCAGCCTCATCGGGTGCAGGTGTTGCTGTTAAAACAAGCTGTTTTTGTTCTACGCGTTCGGCTGCCAGTTGGCCATAATAGGCATAATTATGCACCGCAGCAGCTCGGTACGCTTGTTCGGCATATTCGGGATCACCCATATCCTCAAGCGCTCGGCCATACCAATAGTTTGCCCGTGACAAACTAATCGGTGTGGAGACGCCGTCCCGCAACGCCATAAAATGATATGCCGCCCGTTCAGGATCATTCAAAAGCCTGAGTGCAATCCACCCGGCCGTCCACTCAGCAGCCGCAAAATCAGCCCCTGAAGTTAAGCCATGCGGCGCGGATAATTGATAAGCAGTTTCATTTTTACCAGCTTTCAGGGCTGCACGCACGGCAATATTTCGTTCATCCCAGAGATTGTCTCGCCCATTAATTGGTACGTCCATGCCATTGATTTGCACAAGTAGATCGGTTGCACCTTGCTGATTTCGTGCCCGGCGTCGGCGCCATTGCGCGCGGTTGAAGAGAAGACCAGGGTCATTCTTTAGCGACTTTGGTACAGCATTTATTTTGGCATCAATCCCACTCCCACGCCGACTGATCAGTGCGATCCGGGCATCAACGAGCGCGCGATAGGAAACAGGCAGTTTGTGTCGAATCCTGTTAACGGCGGGAATATAACTGCGGCCACCCCAAAGCAGGAAATTGGCACGCGACTCATGGTCAAAACTGGAAAAATCTGCCCCATACCTTGCAAGCAATTCACGTTCGGTCTCACGACTTAAAACTGACGTTCTCCATGCATCACGGGCCATTTCGGAGGCTTGAATTCCCTGCCCGGTAGTGCTCAGCGCTGTAGCATAAACAGCCTTGCCTTCTCCAGAAACCGGGCCGCCTTCCTTCTCAAACCATTCGATACGTTGGGCGGCCGATAGAACACTGTCGCGCATTGCCGCCTCAGCATTTGCTCGAACGCTAGACATACGCGGCCAGTCTGGCAGGCGTATCAGAGCATCATTTAGTGTACCAAAGCCCGCCTCTTTGCCTGCCCCTGTCGCTAAGCGCCAAAGGATAAAGTCTGATACAGATTGTTCACCAGCTACCCCCATAAGCTCACGTAAGCTCGTCCAATCCTTCTTATCAGCTGCATTCAAAGCATTATGGAACCTAGCGGCATCTCCATTTGGCACTACTGAAGAGGTATAATTCACAATAGGTTTCACGCTTGGTGGCGTCGGCACCCCAGCATATGATAAGCTTGTGAAACAAATAGCTCCAAGTATTGTAAGTTTAATTTTCAGCATCGTCTGCACCTTGGTTTTGTTCCTTACCCATGCCAAAGAAGCATGAATCGCCGCTTCTGGCTCAATTTTAGCGTATCCACGAGACTCTTGCCATGTTCCACGGCTCAATTCCCGCACTTGTTACTCCATTCAAGAATAATACCTTAGATCATGACGCTTATATGGCATTAGTTGAAAGACAGATAATATCTGGTTCTTCAGCCTTGGTTCCTGTCGGAACGACAGGGGAATCAGCCACACTCTCTCATGAAGAGCATAGGAAAGTTGTCAGTCTTTGTATTAAAGCGGCACAAGGGCGTGTGCCGGTTATTGCTGGATGTGGCTCAAACTCTACCAAAGAAGCCATTGGCCTTGTCGAATATGCAAAGGAAGCCGGTGCGGATGCTGCTCTGGTGGTATGCCCGTATTATAATCGTCCAGACCAAAACGGGCTGGAGGCGCATTTCACAGCGATTAATGACGCCGTTCAGCTCCCTGTTTTTATTTACAATGTCCCTTCTCGGACAGTCGCGGATATCTTACCTGAGACGGTTGGTCGGCTGGCCAAACTCCCTAATATTATCGGTATTAAAGACGCAACTGGCGACCTCGCACGGGTCACGCAACACAGGCTTTATGCTGGTGAAGACTTTATCCAGCTATCAGGTGATGATCCCAGCGCCTTGGGCCATCGCGCAATGGGTGGCACAGGCTGCATCTCGGTGACCGCCAACATCGCACCTGAGTTGAACGCAAAAATGCACACAGCTGCAAGTGAGGGCGATTTTGCTGCCGCACGCGCAATTGAGCTAAAGCTTATTAGATTACACAAAGATCTTTTTTCGAGCCCAAGCCCAGGACCAGCTAAATATGCACTTTCAAAGCTTGGTTTATGTGAAGATGGCGTTCGCTTGCCTTTAACACCCCCAAATGATGCAGCAAAAGCGCTTATAGATGCCGCACTTAAAGATGCAGGACTTGGAGGCTAAAGCAGATGGCACAGACCAAAGGCCGCAAAGACGGACTTGTGGCTGAGAACCGTCAAGCAAGACGGAACTATGCTGTAGAAGACACAATGGAAGCTGGCATCGTGCTCGTTGGTTCTGAGGTCAAATCTCTGCGTGAGGGCAAAGCCAATATTGCTGAGAGTTATGCCAGCCTTGAAAATGGAGAGCTCTGGCTGATTAACTGCGATATCCCGATATATACACAAGCCAACCGCTTCAACCATGAACCAAAGCGACATCGCAAGCTGCTGGTAAAGTCTAAAGAGAGAGCAACACTTGCTCAAGCTATCGAGCGCAAAGGACGCACAATCGTCCCGTTAAAATTATATTTTAATGATCGTGGGATTGCTAAACTTTTAATCGGCATCGCAACAGGACGAAAAGCGCCAGATAAGCGTGATGTCGAAAAGAAACGGGATTGGGACCGCCAAAAGGCACGTATCCTACGGAATAGCTAAACGCATCTTGCGTTAAACTGGGGCAGACCGCCTAAATGTGTAAATGCTTAATTGCAAAAACCACACTATTTTCGGCGCATTTTTGATCTGTTTTTAAAATTTACCTGTTAACTTTACAGGATTGAACGATTTCGCAGTCGATCAGAGTTCACTATGTGATATAAGTTAACGCGTAAACTGAATAATGAGAGTGTCGTGAAAAAATCGGTTGTTCTTGCCTTTATTATTTTCCTGAGCATTCTTGCATACTTTGCTCTGCGCACAGCTATGAGCCAGGATACAGCTGATGCTGAAGCCCCCAATACTGCGGGTCGTACGATTATCCAGTCTCAGGCACAACAAAACCAAGAGTTACCGCGTGTCATTACACGTGAACTGCAATCTCAACTGCACCCGGTTTATCTCACGCTGAAAGGTCGTACTGCTCCTAACCGTATAGTGACAGTTAGATCTGGAACAACAGGCACAGTCATACAAGCGCCAAGCCTAGAAGGTAAAACTGTAGGGGCGGGCACGCTACTTTGCCGCCTGGACGTAGAGGCCCGTCAAGCACGTGTGCTGGAAGCCGAAGCGCTAGTTGAGGCGCAGAAGCAAGAATTTAACGCCGCCTCCCGCCTTGTTCAAAAAAGCCTTGCACCCACAAATCGTCTCAACACTGCAAAAGCGAATCTGGATGCAGCAATGGCAACATTGAATGCGGCAAAGATCGAACTGAAGCGGACAGAAATACGCGCTCCATTCTCAGGCGTTTTTGAAACGCGCCTTGCTGAACGTGGAGATTTCCTTTCACCGGGCGGCGCGTGCGGCATCATCGCCGACCTTGACCCTATATTGATCGAAGCTGAAGTTACAGAAGATGACGTGACGGCGCTCAAACAGGGTACGCCAGCAGATGTCTCAATACTCGGTGCTGCCCAGCAAGGTGGTAAAATCTCTTATGTCGCGCGTACATCAAACGACACGACACGGACATTTAAGGTTGAAGTCAGCTTGCCAAATAAGGATACGGCGATTTCTGCTGGGCTAACAACCGACATAAAAATACAACTCGCCGAAACGCAAGCGACACTTATCTCCCCCGGGTTACTTTCCCTACATGATGATGGGCGCTTGGGCATTCGCCATGTCACGCCTGACGGGGTTGTTGAGTTTTCTCCAATTACAGTGATTGATGACACCCCTGAAGGTATTTGGGTCACCGGACTGCCAGAACGTGCAACTATTGTCGCCCTTGGGCAAGAATATATCGGTGAAGGCGCGCGTGTCACACCCGTGCCTCAAGCGAGCACAACACCATGAACGGTCTAATAGATGGGGCCTTAAGTAAAACCAGAATGGTCATGGTCCTGCTGATTATGGCGCTGCTGGCAGGCACATATACTTACATAAATCTCCCCAAAGAGGCTGATCCAGAGATTGTTGTTCCAATCTTCTCGGTTACAATTCCACTCGAAGGTGTTTCACCAGATGACGCCGAGCGCTTGCTGATCCGCCCTGCAGAAACACAGCTCCAGACAATTGAGGGACTTAAGCAGATCAATGCTACAGCTCTTGAAGGCGTCGCACAGCTTATTCTGGAATTTGAAATAACTTTTGACCCTGATCAAGCGTTACTTGACATCAAAGAAAAGCTTGACCTGGCTGAAAGAGAATTCCCCGCTGATGCTCAAGAACCAATTGTCAGCGAAGTAAAGACTTCTCTTTTCCCGATCATGGTGATCAACCTCTATGGAGATATTCCTGAGCGGGGCCTCTTCAGCATTAGTCGGGCGCTAAAAGATAAACTCGAAACACTGCCCGGCATTCTTGAAGCAAAAATGCAAGGAAACCGTGAAGAGGTTCTGGAAGTTATAATTGACCCTAGTAAGCTGGAAACCTATAATATTTCTTACGAAGAAATACTGCAGACCGTTTCAGCCAATAATCAATTGGTCCCTGCAGGACGCATTGATACTGGCGCGGGCCGTTTCCCAATCAAAGTACCCGGTTTGATCAAAACAGCCCAAGACGCCTACAGCTTACCCATACGCCAGTCTGGTGATGCGGTGATAACACTCTCAGATGTTGCTGAGATCAGGCGTACCTTTAAAGATCGTGAAGTTTATGCACAGTTTAATGGGCAACCAGCCTTCGGCATCCAAATTGTCAAACGAAACGGTGCCAATATTCTTTCAACCGTTGAGAATGTTCGTAAAATTGTAGCAGAAGAGAAAGCCAACTGGCCCGAAGCCTTGCAAGTAGAAATCACTTCTGACCAGTCAATTCAGATTAAACAACAGATTGGACAGCTTCAAGCCTCGATCATGACAGCAGTTTTGCTGGTAATGATTATCGTTGTTGCCGCGCTAGGCCTGCGCTCAGCGGCCCTTGTAGGCATTGCCATTCCCGCTTCTTTTGTCATGGCCTTTTTGCTATTGGGTATCTCAGGCCTGACACTGAACATCATGGTGATGTTTGGGATGTTGATTGCGGTAGGCATACTTGTGGACGGTGCCATTGTTGTGGTCGAGTATGCTGACCGAAAAATGGCTGAGGGCTTAAATAAAACGGAAGCTTACCGTTTGGCCGCCAAACGCATGTTTTGGCCAATTGTTGCCTCAAACGCAACTACACTGGCTGCCTTTATACCATTTTTGTTTTGGAACTCGACCATTGGCGAGTTTATGTCTTATCTGCCATTGACACTCATCTTTGTGCTGACATCCTCTCTAATCATGGCACTTGTCTTTTTGCCAGTGCTTGGCTCCCTTTTTGGAGGGCGGGCACTTGGAGATGCCGAAGACAAGAATCTTGAAGCGCTCTCTGGCGCTGATGGCGATCCAACTCAAACACAGGGCTTGCTTGGCGGCTACGCAAAGCTGACAGCTTCACTGGTAACACGCCCCATCCTCGTTACGCTTGGCGCAGGCCTAACAATTATCCTCATCTTTTCATGGTTCATGGGAACCCAGCATCGCTCCGAATTGTTTCTTGACCTTGAGCCGGAAGAAATCTTCGTTTTTGTAAGCGGACAAGGCAGCCTATCAGCCAGCGAAGAGTTTGAGATTGTCAGCCGCGTAGAGGCCGAAATTTTGAGAACGCCCGGCATTCGCTCTGTCTCAACGACGTCAGGCACCAGCATTGGCGAGTTCCAACCCTTTAACGATGCTGGCCCGACAGATACAATCGGCTCCCTACTTGTAACTCTCCAAACGAAAGCCCAAGGATATGACGGCCGTGTCGCAGAAGCAGAGCTACGCAAACGCCTCGCCACGATCGATGGTGCCCCTGTGGAATTAAAACGCCGCGAACAGGGTCCCCCTGCCGGAAAAGATCTACAAATTTTACTTAGCTCTGAACGCAGCGCATCTTTGCTGGAAGCAGCCAACCGCGTACATGCATTTTTGATAAGTGATGCAGGGTTACGCGAAATCGACGATAGTCGCCCTTTGCCAGGCATAGAATACCAATTGGAAGTCAATCGGGCACAGGCCGGGAAATTTGGCGTAGATGTCTCACAAGTTGGCGCAGCCGTGCAGCTGATTACAAATGGTGTTCTGGTCGGCAAATATCGCCCCGATGATGCTCTCGAAGAAGTTGATATTCGCGTTCGCGTTCCAGCAGCCTTTCGTAGCGTTGAGGCTCTTGACCGTTTACGCATTGCCACCACTGACGGCCAGGTCCCGGTGTCAAACTTTGTAACGCGCCGCCCGGCGCCACGTGTCGCATCAATTAATCGACAAGATGGGTTGCGAACAATAACGCTTCGCGCCAATGCGGTCGAGCAAGGCCTGGGTGCGCAAAAGGTTGCCGAAGCTAAAGCATGGATTGAAACAGCTAATTTACCCGAAGATGTTATCGTCAGCTTTGAGGGCGCAGATCAGGATGCCGCAGAGGCCGCCGCTTTTTTCAACGGCGCGGCGATTGCCGCCCTAACGCTTATGGCAATTATCCTGCTTTGGGAGTTTAACAATTTCTATCATGTTGCGCTTACACTTACAGCGGTTGTTATCTCAACCACAGGCGTACTCATCGGTATTCAGGTTTTCTTGCCATATATCTCCACCTTGATGATTGGCACAGGGATTGTTGCGCTTGCTGGTATTGTGGTGAACAATAATATCGTCCTTATAGACACATTTCAGCGCTTGCAGGAAGATGGACGAACAGCCGCGCAGGCAGCCACTATGGCAGCTGCACAAAGAATACGTCCAATCTTGCTAACGACAGCCACAACAATTTGCGGCTTACTGCCGATGATGTTCCAGATGAATGTCAACTTTCTTGCCGGAACGATATCTTTTGGAGGTGGCAGTTCAGAGTGGTGGGTACAGCTTTCAACAGCAGTGGTCTTCGGTCTTGGCTTCTCCACACTCATGACACTCTTGGTCACGCCAGTATGGCTTGCCATGCCAGAGACTGTCTTAAGTTCGTGGCGAAACATACGTGGAGCCGACCAAGATGACACTAAAAATAATGACAGCAGAAACTATTATGAAGGTGATAAGTTACCCGGCTCAAAACCACCTAAAACATACCGTCCAGCTGCCGAGTGACCTAAAGGGCTATCGTAACCGGGCAAGCGTGTTGCAAGCTCAGGGAACAAAATCAGGTAAACTATCCGACATTGGATCAGACAAAGACGGGAGATGACCAATGACACTGTTTGCAGGTTTAGATATTTCGCTGGACTTTACACATATTTGCATCGTCGATGCAGATGGCAAAATCATACGTGAAACGAAGGTTCCCACCGAACCGAAAGATATTATCCGCAGCCTCTTCTCCTTCAGAAAAGCGGTGATGCGGATAGGTCTGGAAGCCAGTTCCCTATCGGTTTGGCTCAGTAATGAGCTCCGCAAGGCAGAGTTGCCGGCCACCGTGGTTGAAGCGCGGCATATGGCGTCGGCCTTAAGCGCGATGCGTAACAAAACCGACCGGAATGATGCCAAAGGCATCGCGCAGATGATGCGCACTGGCTGGTTTCGGGAAGTGCACGTCAAAAGCGATGACAGCCATCGCTTGCGCATCTTGCTTGGTAATCGGCGCATGTTGAAGCGAAAATTTCTCGATGTTGAGAACGCTATACGCGGCACGCTGAAAGTCTTCGGGATCAAAACCGGGCATCTGTCGCGCGCAAAATTCGAGATGCATTTGCGCGATATTCTACGCAGTGAAGATCCGTTTCTGCGGGAGCTGATTGATCCCATGCTGGAGGCCCGCGCTGTGTTAATGGCGCAGTTTATGCGCTGCGAAAAACTGATCAGCAAACTGGCGCGTGAGCATCCTGTCTGTCGCCGGTTCATGACAATCCCCGGTGTTGGTCCAATGACAGCCATGGCGGTTTTATCAGGGATTGATGACCCGAAACGCTTCAGTAAATCAAAGACCGTCGGCGCCTATTTCGGCATGACCCCGCAACGCTTTCAGTCAGGTACGGTTGACCATGAAGGGCACATCTCCAAATGCGGTGATGGCGAGGTGCGAACGCTTCTGTTTGAGGCCGGGAACTCTATATTGTGCCGGGTCCAGAGCTGGTCGGCATTGAAGGCATGGGGACTGCGTATCCAACGCCGACGGGGCTTCAAGGCCGCCTGTATTGCGGTCGGCAGAAAGCTCGCCATCATCATGCATCGCATGTGGATCGATGGCACGGACTTCCAGTTTTCAACCGAAAGAGCACCAGCATAGAGATCAGCAAACGAACCAAAAACATGAGTAAAAATAAACATAGAAAGACACTTTAACACCAGATTCCGCATGAAGCGGAAGCGTCCCCTGGCGGGGCCGCGGGAGGAAAGAGCTCGTTATCTTGCCTGTGAAGACATCGCTTTGATGATCGAACACGACGTTGAGGGCTTGGGCCTTTCACCCCTCAGACAACAGCATGTGACGGCATTGTCCGATCACGTAGTAGGGCATGGACCGCCAGAACGCACCGCAGATGTGCAGATAAAACGAAATGGAGTTTATCAATGAAGAAAGGAAACAGGTATGACAACTATCATGGATCGATCGGGTTACACACGCGATCGGGGCTTGACTTTCAAGGCCCGATTAGTGAGGGCAAGATAAAAGGCGGGAGGCCTCCCTTGGAGCCATCTCTTTGTCTGCACATCATTTTTGGGGGGCCTTCGGCTTTGAAAGGGAGGCCCCCAAGATTTCGATAAGGCGCGGCGCTATGGGCGGTATCGGGAGGCCCCCCGAATATGGAACCACTCGCAAACTGCCCGGAACCTTCTAATGGTCACTCGCGGGCCAGAGAACCGATTTGAAGTGCGGCTGGGGCGTATGCGGTCGCCTTCGGGCCATGAGCGCGTCACGGGATTTTTGAAAAAAGTGTCCCGGCGCGGCGGGCGCAGCCGCATGCGGTCAGGACGGACGCAGCGCCGCACAAGCGCTGCGAGTTTCCAGCGCCGGGTCATGGTGAAAGTCAGTATTGTGCGTATGGAGGGACGCGGTATTGGGGCGCAGCGTCAGCACCTAAAATATATCCAGCGCGATAGCGCCGGGCCTGGCGATGAGCGCGGCGGGCTCTATGACCGCGATGGACGCGAGGTTGACATCAAAGCGTTTGAAGCAGGCGGCAAGGATGACCGTCACCAGTTTCGTATTATCGTCTCGCCGGAGGACAGTACGCGTATGTCAGACCTGTCAGGCTTTACGCGCGACCTCATGTCAGAAATGGAAAAGGATCTCGGCACAAAGCTCGAATGGGTGGCCGCCGATCATTATGATACTGGACAGCCTCACACACATATTGTTGTGCGTGGAAAACGCGACGATGGAACCGATTTAATGATGCCGAAAGACTATGTCTCGCGCGGCATTCGGATGCGCGCGCAAGAACTTGTCGAGATTGAGCTTGGGCCTGTGCCGGAAATTGAAGGGCGTGAGCGATTTGCACGCATGGTGCGCCAGCACAGATTGACCGCCCTTGATCGCCAGATGATGCGCGGTGCAAGCGACGGCGTTATCGACGTGTCTGCGCCAGCGCGGCGGGGCCAGGTTTGGCGGCGGCAATTGGAACGGGCCAGGCTTAAATATCTTGAAGGGATGGGGCTCGCAGACGGCCTTGGAAAAGGGCGATGGCAACTGTCGAGCGGCGCGCCTGAAACACTGAAGCGGATGGGCGAGCGAGGTGACATCATCAAAACCATGCACCGGGCGATGGCCAATCGCGGTGAGCGGCGCATTGATGCCAGCAGTTTCTATGACCCAAGCGCTGAAACGGCCAAGCCTGTCACGGGAAGAATCTTGATAACGGGTGTTGGGGATGATGTCGCGGATCGGGGTTATATGGTTCTGGATACGCTTGAAGGTAAAACAGCCTATGTGGATATTGGGTCAACAGCTCGATTAGAAACTCTAGCTAAGCATCAGATCGTCACCGTTATTCCGCCTAGCCAAGAGCCACGCAGTTCTGACATAACCATTGCCCGCATCGCCGATGGTAATGACGGGCGCTATGCCCCCAGCTTGCATATGGCGGATGATCCGTCTGCCCGGCCTGAATTTGTAGAGGCGCATGTGCGGCGGCTGGAATCGCTACGGCGCGCTGGGCACGCCACACGGCACAAAGATGGAAGCTGGAGCATTCCGCCGGATTATCTCGCCCGAGCGGGGGCTTATGAAAGAAGCGCCGCTCTGTCTCGCCCCGTACAAATTGAAAGCCGATCCTCGCTTATGCTGAGGGAAATGAAATCTGCCATTGGCGCAACGTGGCTGGATGAGCAATTGATGGACGATAGCGGTGCGAGGCGAACCGCCGGGTTTGGGGCCGAGGTGGAAACCGCCAAAGTAGCGCGTCGCCAGTTTCTGGTGCAGCAAGGTGTTCTTGGTGATGTTAGCGCCGAGATTACGCAGACAACTTTAGATGATCTAACGAATAAAGACTTGAGTGAAGCGGGCAGGTCACTGCACCAGAGATATGGAAAGTCATATTCCCTTGCGCCTACCTCTGGACAGCTACGCGGAACCTATCGTGGAGCGATAGAACGTCCGAGCGGAAAATTTGCCATTATCGAGCGGTCGAAAGACTTTACGCTCGTGCCCTGGCGCGAGGTGTTGGAACGGGCGCATGGTAAATCCGTGAGCGGATTTATTCGGGGAAAATCGATCTCTTGGCGGATTGGAAAAAGCCTCGGCATCTCATAACCGACTATAGGTAGGATTACTCAGATGGTGGGGAAGAACGGAATAAATCAGTTTGAGACATCAAGCGGCTCTTAGGAGCTTTACCCTTTGCGTAAGCCGCTGAGATTTCAGCTTCGCGCTCAATCATCCACTGCGGGTGCGGTTTCTCAACATTCAATATTTCCAGTGACCCGTTGAGCCATGGGTCGCCAGCCTCTGTCCATTCATT
>CAYUFN010000055.1:0-17775 GCA_964443965.1 uncultured Hyphomonas sp.
TACCCAACCTTGGCACATTTTGCATGTGAAGAGCGCTGTATAATCGGCTCGGCTTTGTGACGCAAGCATTGTTGTTTGCCAGACGCAAGGAAATGTTAGCTAAGTGTCATGTGACCTTCATACAAAACGGTTTATAAGTTCCCTTATGTTTCGTGCTCTTGTCTTTTTCATTCTAATTGCCTCTGTGGCCACTGCCCAGAATGAGGAGGCTGTCAGCGCCTATGAGGCTGGTGATTACACGCGTGTGGTGACGTTGACGCAGACAAGCCAGCAGGCTGGAGATTTGGCGCTATCGGCGCGTGCGGTGCTGGCGGGCGCAATGTCAACGCAGATGGGTGAGCCGGCCATTAGCGCTTTAAAACAGGCAGAAACACTTGCGCAGAAGGCAATTGAGCTTGATGAGCGCCATGTAGAAGCGCGATTACAACTGGCCATTGCACTATCCTTGCAAGCCCGGCCAATGTCGAATCGACAGGCGATGCGCTCAGGGCTTGGTCAAAAATCCAGAGATATCGCCAGGGACATTCTGGCTGAAGATCCAAATAATATTTATGCTCATGGTTTGCTTGCGGTCTGGCATATGGAGGTTTTGCGGCGCGGGGGCCGGATTGGTGCCCAGATTATGGGGGCAAGCCGTAAAAGTGCGCAGCGACATTATGCCAGTGCGGCAGCTGTAGCACCAGATGATGGGGCTTTGCATTGGCAATGGGCACGGGTTTTGGCTGCGACGAATGCGAAAAAATATGCATCCGAAATCGAACAGGCACTAGAGGCTTCTGTGTCGGCGACACCCAATGATGCGCTCGAGGAGGTTATGCAGGCCCGTGCAGCGCGCTTAAGAGTGGCAATGGAGACAGGGGATTTTAGCGCAGCAAAAGCACTCGCCATTCGGCTGCTCTAAGTTTCCCTGAATGCCCAGACCTTTAGAATGTGGTGTGCGACGGCCATTTCGGGCGGCGTATAGACGCTGTCATGTGCACCATTGATAATGGCGCGGGCCTCGGCACGGGTGAACCAGCGGGCCTCTTCGAGCTCAGCTTCATCGATTGTTATCGCCTCAGTTGAGGCCTGAAGGATCAGGCCGACCATAAGCGAGGATGGGAATGGCCAGGGTTGGGCAAAAAGATATTCGGCGCTTTCCCAGTCTGCCTGGATGCCGGCTTCTTCTTTGAGTTCGCGGGCAGCGGCCTGTTCAACGGTTTCGCCAGGTTCAACAAAACCGGCCAAACATGAATAAAATCCCGGCGGCCATATCGATTGACGCCCCAGTAGGCACTTATCACCTTTAACAGCCAACATAATGGCGACCGGGTCGGTGCGTGGAAAGTGCTCTGCTTTACAGGCGGGGCAAACGCGCTTCCATCCGGCCTCTGCCAGATCGGAAGCCTGTCCACACTTGGCGCAAAAGCGGTGCGATGCATGCCACAAGAACAAGGAGCGCGCGGTTGAAGCAAGGTTGGCTTCCATGGCAGCAAGCCCGCTAAAAGCAGCGCGTGCTTCTGTAAATGCACCAAGACCGGCAATCGGGGAGGTATCGAGCTGGAACTGCGCCTTCATATCCAGGGCAAAGATGGCGGTGCCTTCCTTATCAACACCAAGGAACAAGCGCTCACGAATGGAGGCAAGTGCGCCAGCTTGTGCGCCAAGCCACAAAAGACCACCATTGCCTTGCACAAGTGGTGCGCCGTCCTGCATCAGGAAAACAAGGACATTATCTTTCTTGAAAGCTGCATCCAGCCAGCCAGCGTCCAGCCTGTGATGGGCGGCTCGGTCCACCGGTTTGGCAGCGAGTGGAATATCTTTTAGGGCTGTCAACTTACTCGACCTTGTCAGAAATAATCCGTATTTGAAGCGCCGCCTCAGGTTTCAGATATGTTGCTGCTGCTGCGACGAGATCATCCACGGTTACAGATTCATAAACCGAGCTGAGTGTGCGGAATCGGTCAAGATCATCGACCTTTGATTGTGCAGAGGCGACAAGGCCTAGCCAGAAGCTATTATTCTCCAGGCTTTCTTCGATGTTTTCCAGAACAGGTTGACGGGCGCGTTGCAACTCGTCGGGGGTGATGTCGCCAGCGGCCATCTGTTTAGTGATCTTGTTGATTGCCGCAAAGACGAGATCCACATCTTCAGGCTCAACTTCGCTCGATGCGGAGATGAAGCCATAGTTTGGAAACACTGTAGAATTGGTGATACTTGTGCTGGGCGAATAGGTTGCCCCCAAAGCTTCTCTTAATTCATCGGTGAGCTTTAACTGGAACACCGAGCGCAAGAGGCGCTGTGTATAGGTGCGCTTTTGATCAGTATCATCAGTTGTCGGCCAATAGACCAAAGCAAGTGCTTTTTCGGCCAGGCCTGCATGGCGTAAGGTCATCGGCGTACGGTCATCGGGGAAGCGGGTGTTTCTGGCTTCATTGAAGGGAAGCGGCGATGCATTGCGTGTCGGCAGGGCGCCAAAAGTGCGCGCCACGATGTCGATGGTCTGTTGCTCGTCGATATCGCCGACAATGCCAATTTCGATAGCGCCCTCACGCATTGGGCGTTCGAGTATGGCGCGCAATTCATCAAAATTTCGCGCCATTAAGTTTTCTTCGGTCGATATTCCATAGCGATTATCGCCGCTGCGCAGGATACGTGGTACGTCGCGTGCGGCAATGCCACCGGGTTCTGCGTCCAGTGAGATGTAGAAAGACTCAAACGCTTTGCGTAATTGCCCCATGGCTTCCTCGCGATAGGCAGGGGCCGTGATGATGGCGGTAAGGAGTTGCATTTGTAACTCGAAATCATCCGGCGTGGTGGCAACACGTGCGCCGAAACTGTCTGCATCTGAGCCAAAGGAGGTTGAGACGCTGCGTCCGGCAAGCAGGCTTTGCAATTCGTCAGCGGTGTGGGCTTCCAAACCGCCGAGCAAAAGGGCATTGCTGCTGAACAAGCCGAGCAGACCATCTGGCGCGCCGGCAAACTCCAGGTTGCCGCTACCAATTCTTGTTTCTATGCGGATGACCGCATCTTCAAAATTGGTCTTTTTTAAATTCAAGCGGACATTGTTTCCAAATACAAGTGTGCGTATCCCCAAATCCTCAATACGGTTATCGCTGACGATTTTTCCGGCTGGGCCAAAATCTGTATAGGCAAAGCTTTGCGCGCCTTTGTCTTCAGGCGGGGTGACGACGATAGTGCGGCTGCTTTCGTAAAGTGCAATGAGTTGTTCTTCAGCGCCTTCAATTGGTGTACTGTTGGTCAAACGGAGAAACGGCCCGCCACCTGTCCACTGCGCCTTGAAAGCATTATGAACTATATCTGGGGTGATATCATCAGCATAGGCGTTGAAGCGATCCAGGCTCGATTGGGGAGTGGTGATAACAAAATCATTGACGGAGTTAGCAAGAGTTCCGGCGAGGCCCGTTGTTTGGCGTGTGCCGACTTGGGCGACCTGATTTTCAAGACCGGTTCGGCTGTTGGCTAGCTGCTCGTCAATTTCAGCCTGGGTAAAGCCATGCTCAAGCGCCCGGCGCAACTCCTGTTCAAGAACGCCGACAGAGGCTTCCCAGTTTTCAGGCGTGGTCGTGGCAGAAATTTGCGTCGTTTCAGCTATATCAAAGGTCGTATTTGCCCCGGCTCCGGCACCGATAAAGACCGCATCTTCGGCGCGCGAGAGTGTTGCAAACCGCCGGTTCAGGATACGAAAGCCAAGGTTGTCAATTTGATTCTGGCGGCGCTGGGCAGCGGTGTCTGGTTTTTTTTCTGTCTTACGCACATAAGCGATCGAGACTGTGGTAGAGACATCAGGTTCTGTATAAAAGTCAGCCTCCAATCCGCGTGTTTCATCAATGCTACCAAGACCGGCATCTGGCCCGGCTTGCCCGCGCGCTGTCCAGTCACCAAATGTGTCCTTGATACGCGCTTCCATATCGGCCGGACTGATATCACCGACGACAACAAAGGTAACGTTTTCGGGGCGGTAGTAGCCATCATAGAGTTCGCGGAAACGCTCAGGCGGTGCTTTCGCAATAATCTCGGCATCCCCGATTGGCAACCGGTTGGCTGTTGGCATATCAGGCGTTAGGAAAGCAGCCGAATCAATAAAGTTGCGTAGGCCTACAGAGTTTCGCGCCCGCATTTCAGATTTGATGACGCCGCGTTCTTTATCAATCGCCTCTGGATCGAGGGTCAGTTCGCTGGCTGTTTCGCGCATCAGGAAGAAGCCTGTATCGAGCACGTCCTTTTCGATAGAAGGGAGGTCAAGCTGGTACTGAACCTGATCAAAACTGGTAAAGGCATTTGTGTCCGGTCCAAAGGCAAGGCCATGACGCTCTAGAATTTTAATCATCTCGCCTTCGGGCACATTGGTTGAACCGTTAAAAGCCATATGCTCAAGAAAGTGAGAAATGCCGCGCTGATCATCGCGTTCGTTCAGAGAGCCTGCATCGATGCGCAAACGCAGGGCAACAGTCTCTTCAGGCGTATCATTTGCCATAATGATATAGCGCATGCCATTGTCGAGTTGGCCGAAGGTTATGGCAGGATCAGGTATCAGGTCGCTGGCGTCTTGGGGCCATGTGACATTTTCCAGATCAAAGGCGGGTGCGCTTTGGGTAGGCGAATGGGTCTGATCGGGGTTTCCTGCTGGTTCAGGTTGGCCGCTGCAAGCTGTTAGCAAGGCATAGCAGGCAGCCATGGCAAGGCTGCTGGAACGTAAGGAAAAGCGCATATTATAGTCTCCTGAACACGCGCGACTTTAGCGTGTTCCTGCTTACCCGCAATGGACAAAAGCGTCAGCGCAGCAGATTTACCGCAGATCACCCTGTTTTGGGGCTTGCAAAGGCGAGCTTGCGGCGCGATATAGCAGGTGGAGGCTGGCGGTGGACGAGGTCCTCGCCAACCGGGTCAGATCCGGAAGGAAGCAGCCCTAACGAGTTTCGCTTCGGGTCGCTGCCAGTCTCTACATTCCTGATCGCTTATTTTCTTTAGCTGCTTGGTGCAGGGCGCTAGAGCGCATTATTGCCCCTCGCGCCGCCAGGCCAGCATCATGAAGGTAAGGATTAAGAGCGCAGCCAGAACACCCGGCATAAGCGAGGTGGAACGACTGTCACGAACCGCATAAGCATCGCGCTCACGTAGTCCTATCCAGTTGTTTCCAGTAGCGCGTGCCCGGCGCGAGACCCGCCTTACGTCCGGCAAATTACCGCCTGCTGCGGTCAACCGGAAAACACCGCCACCTGTGGCTTCGGCAATAGGGGCGAGTACATCAGTCACCGAGCGCAGATCAGCATATTCCTTTGGGTTGGCAGGGCCACTGAGCGCAACGGCTTCTAAGTCACCTGCGCTCGCGCGGTAAAGGCCAAGTCCATCAATCGGGATTTCAGCAGAATATTGGCCCGGTGCATCCTCGCGCCATTGTGCTGTTATGTCCTCATCTTCAGGGGTCAGAATATCGAGTGTATCGGGAATATCAGACAATGTGCGCAAACTGGCAAAGGCCTTATCGCCTTCAATACGCAAGGAGAGCTGGCGTTCTTCAAGCTCTGGTTCTTTCATCATCCAATGTAAAAGACGGCGGGTCAGTTCTGAAAACGGGCCACCACCATCATGGCCACGTGACCAGAGCCAGATATGATCACTGAGCAGCATGCCAACGCGGCCTTCGCCCACCCGATCGACCACCATTAATGGCGCGCCATCATCAGCGGTCATCAAAACATCACCAGCGCGGGCCTCAACATTAATATAACGTAGCCATTCTCCCCAGCTTCGTCCGCTCAGCGGCGCGGTAATCGTGTGACGCGCGCCTTCATCGCTGATGGTTGGCGTAAACGCACCTTTGGATACATCCCCGGTTGGGACAGCCGGCAGGACAGCAGCAATCGGTGTACGTGCAAGGCTGGCAGCGCTGGCAAAAGGCTCGCCGGCAACAATCATCAAGGCACCGCCTTCAACGACATAATCAGCAATATTTGTCAGATACTGCCAGGTGACGGCACCACGCCGCTCATATTGATCGAAAATAATGAGATCGAACTCTTTGAGCTTTTCATCAAAGAGATTCTCCGTTGGGAATGGGATCAGCGCTAACTCCTCTGGTCGGGCGACGATCTGGCTGAAATAGGAGCGTAAAATCGTAAAGTGGACCAGATCTACCTGTGGGTCTGATTTAAGCAGGTCACGCCAAACTCTTCCGGCCGCATTGGGTTTGCCCGTAATCAGCAGGACGCGCAGCCGATCACGTACACCCGAAAGCGTGGCCGCTGTGCGATTATTAGCCATTGTGAGCTCTTCAGGGCCTTCAGGGGTTTCAATGACAAGGACATTATCCCCGCGCCGTTCAATATCTATTGTGAAGGGGGTATCAACGCCGGCCTGTACGCGCAGACGACCTGTTGTTTGACCATTTATGGAATAGGTTACGGGCACCGTGTCGCCGACCGGATCATCAACACGAATAATAAATTCTGCTTCTTCACCGACAATGCCAAAGCTTGGTGATTTGACAATCTCGATCCGTCGGTCACCGCGATTTTCATCACCGACGACGAAACTGTGGATCGGACCCAGAACACTGGCCTCTGAGGCGGCGGCGGGGGCATCGTGGACTTGTCCGTCGGTAATAAAAATTGCGCCTGCGATCCGGTCACGAGGGACATCTGACATGAGACCTTCAAGTGCGCCAAACAGCTCTGTCCCATCTGCCTGGCTGTCAGTCTCCATAATACGCAGGTCCAGGGCCTCATCCTGGCCAAGCTGTTCGCGCAGGCTGGCATAGGCCGCTTCAGCCGCAGCAGTGCGGTTGCCAAAATTCATGCTTTCGGAACGGTCGAGGATGAGTGCGGCAACAGAGGGAAGCGGGTCGCGCTCTTCCTGTACAATGGCAGGGTTGCTGAGGGCGCCAGCCAGCAAGGTCAATACGATGCCGCGTGTCAGCCAGGCGCGCCCGCGCAGCACAAGGTAAGTGCCCCAGGCCAGGAGAGCGAGCAGGCCAAGTGCGATCAGCCAGGACCAACCTATTAGGGGATCAAAGCCAAGGCGGGTGACATCAATCATTCATCAGGCTCATTATTTGTATCCGGTTTTGGACGAAGACCATTGAGTATGTCGCGCAAACTCCGGTTAGGGGTGTCAACGTCCTCATCTATAGGAAGGTCATCAGGGAATTGCGGGGATCTGTCTTCTGGCGGGGCTTCGCCCAAACGCTCCAAAAGGATTGGCAGGTGGACCTGATCTTCTTTGTAGTTGCCGGTCAGGACATGCATCACAAGATTGATCCCGAAACGGAGGGCGTATTCACGCGCCTGATTGCCGCCATCAACACCGTAAAGCGCACGCCCGCGATCATCGCCAGCCCAGGCAGACGCCCAGTCTGCATCGCCAACAAAAAGACCAGAGACGCCATCCCCGCGTCGTTCGCCAGGGGTGATAGTGGAGGCTTCGATCCAGAGCCTACGATTGGCATAACGGCCTTGGAATTCATCGAGCAGATAGAAGCTGCGCGTTAATACGTGATCCTTGGGAACAGGTGCCAGGGCGGGAGCATCAAGCCCTTCAAGCAGGGTTTGCAGGCCAGAAAAGTCACTATCAACACCGAGCGATGACCCGTTGCGCGTATCAATGACCAATGCGCCACCTGTACGGATATATGTGTTCAGGCGGGAGATAGCCGAATTAGACAGCGGTGCCAAACCTTCTGGCACAGCAAAATAAATGAGCGGGTAAAGCTCTAATGGTGCCGTTTCCAGATCAATCCCGTGGGGGGCTTCGGGGGTCACTGATGTGCGCTGAGCGACGGTGAGCGAGAGTGTCTCCATGCCTTCTCTTGCGCGTTTATCGGTTTCAGCATGACCAGTTATCACATAGCCAAAGTGCAATTCCAGCGCAGCCTCCAGAATGCGTTCTTCTTCGCTTAGCGTATCATTTGATTGCGCAATCGCATCAAAGGGAACGAGCAGTCCTGTCAGACCAACCATGATCAATGCAGCGGCGACCTGTTTACCCGGGCGTGGTAGACGGCCAGCTGTGCCAAGAGCAACGAAAAGATCAAGAGCGATCAAGATAAGGGCCAGGCCAAGCAAGAGCCCGGCGAACGGAAAGCTCTGCGTTTGCGCATCCCCCAGAAGGGTGGCACCGCTTGGCCAGCGCTGAACAGGAACTGGCGTGTAATCAGCAGCAACATTTAATGCCCGTGTGCCCGCTGGTCCTTGATAAAGCCCTGCCGGGTGAGTTTGCGAGGGGGGGGTATCGAGAAATTCTGGAGCCGTGAGCGGCGCAGCAATCTCTGCGGGGGCGACCAGCTGACCGTATCCATCAAGGCTGAGGCTTGGTGCGTAAAGGCCATCTTCGGTGTCGATGCGTTGTCCTTTGCCAGCGGCAATTGAGCGGCGTAACATTTCGACAAAAACACCTGAATAAGGCAGGTCTGACCAGTCCGGACCTGCCGTAACATGATAAAGGATTAATGTGCCAGTCCCCAGTGGCGCAGCCGTTACCAATGGAGAGCCATCTTCCAGGCGTGCCCAGGTTTTGCGATCAATATCGGGGACGGGGCTTGCCAAAACCTGCTGCCGCACAGCTGCATCATCTGGCACGGGTAAGCCGAAAAAAGGTGACCCTTGTGCGTAGGGAGCAAGGCTTTGCGGATCATCCCAGGCCAGCGCTCCGCCCAGTGCGCGCGAGGCGCGACGCAGTGGAACAGGTGTTAAATTATCTCCCTGCGCGGCCAGACGTGGACCGGCAAAACGGATCAACGCACCGCCAGCCTCGACCCAATCGGTGAGCTTGGCGGCTTCATCAGGTGGTATTTGGCCAATATCTGTCAGGATAATGGCATCAGGCTCTGCGCTGAGGACATCGGTGAGTGTGCCCTCGTTTATGACTGAAAAGGGTGCTAGCGCGCGCCGGATATAGTGAAGGTCTGACAGGAGGGGCTGTGCCGTTTCACCATCTGAGACGAGGCTGACGCGTTGACGCCGTGCTGCGCTGTCCCAAAGCCAGACGACGCTTGCCCCTTGTGCACCGGTGATACGGAAACGTTCAGCACGGGTTAGTGCGGCAGGTGGGATTTCAAAGCGTGCGCCACCGATTAGGCTACCTTCATCGAAGTTTGCCTCAGCTGTGGCAATCGCAGTGCCATCGCGGCTGAGTGCGGAGACATAAATTGCTGCCTGTGTGCTGGCGGAGGCACGGGCAATCGTTGCCACGGCTCCTTTGGCATCTGCGATAAGGCCAGTTATGGCAAAGGCCCCGCGCGGTGGCGCAGCATAGATGGAAAGCGGTGCAAGCGTTAGCAAGGCATCGGCAAAGGCTTGCGTGTTGCCTGTCTCCAGCCCGGAGGTGGCCCAAAGGATGCGAGAGGGGGTCAGCCCTGAGGCTTCAAGGCGTGAAAGGGCGTCAGCGTGATCAACATGCCAGGCTTGCGGTGCAAGACCAGCAAGACGCTGGTTCATATCCTGACGGGAAGCGCGCAGGCCCGGGTCAATTGGTAAAGACCGTGGTGCCGTTGTCATCAAATGAAGCGGGGTATCGCGGTCAACCGTATCAAGCTGGGCGCGGGCTGCATCCACCAGCTCGTTAAAGCGCGGGGCAGATTGCCAGCCATCATCGATAATGATCAATAAGGCCCCTTCCTCTGCGCGGCGTGTATCTGCGCCGGGGGCATAAATGGGTTGGGCCAAGCCGATCATGGCCAGTGCGGCTGCGCTCAGGCGCAAAAGTAAAACCCACCATGGCGTTTGGGCCGGTGTTTCCTCGCGTGGTTCAACGCCGTCCAGTAACCGCAGGCTAGGTAGCTCGGCTTCCTTGGGCATGGGCGGCGTTGCGCGCAAAAGCCACCAGATCAGTGGTAAGGCAATCAGTCCGATGAGCGCCCAAGGGGCCAGGAAAAGGAACGGTCCAAGGGTCATGTCTTGTGTCCTAATTCCAGTAAGGTCTGGCGGAGCAAGGCGCCGCCATTTTGCGCACTGTCACCCGTAGAATGAGTGATAAAGCGCCAGCCAAGAGTGGCTGCCAGCGCGCGCATGCTGGCGCGGTTCTCTTCAAACTTTGTCGCATAGTCAGCGTGGAGTGTTTCGGCGCGGCCTAAAATGCGTTGGAATGAGGTGCCTGTGCGGGTAAATCGCGTGCGGCCCTTAAAGGGGAAATCAATCTCAACCGGGTCAGCGACGGCCAGCAAAATGCCGTCCCGGCATTTGGCTGCAACAGGCGCAAAGCGGGCCTGCCACGTCTCGACGCCATCATAAAAATCGCTGGCGATGATAACAGTGCCTGAATGCTTTGGCGTGATCAGCCTGTTACGCTCGGGCGTGGCGATTTGTGTGTAAAGTCTGTTAAGTGCGCGCTTGCCGAAGGCGGCCCCTTCGCCAGAGCCGAGCACGCCAACACGCTCGCCCTCGCGCGAGAGGAGGTTCGCAATCGCCATCATGATGATCCGCGCACGGTTTGCCTTTGTTATGTGACCGGATATGCCGGACCAGTTAAAGCCGGCATGAGGGTCAGCGTACATGTAAAAGCTGCGCGCGGTTTCCAGCTCTGTCTCTCTTACAAATAATGTGTCACCTCGCGCGGAACGTCGCCAGTCTATGCGGGCAACATCGTCTTCTTGTGCGTAGCGACGGTATTCCCAGAAATCCTCGCCCGAGCCTGCACGCTTGCGCCCTGCGCTGCCCAAATGGACAGCCTGCGAGGCACGTGTCTGCGCAGAAAGACGCGGCAGGCTTTTGGCCAGCGCTGCAGCTTCAGTACGGCGGGCGGAGAGTGGGAGGGGCATAAGGTGCGTGTAAGCCGCCTGCCGTGCAAGATCATTGATCAACTCTTCGAGGGCAGGCGCATCGCCTGTTGGATCATAACGCATCGCCATACGGTGGCCGAGGGCAGGCTCGGCGAGGGCTTCAACATCCTCAAGGCTGGGCGCAAGGCGGCCACGAAGCAGCGCGCGCGAGCGTGCAGCGAGCATCAATGCCTGTCCTGCCCGCGGGGATGGTCCCCAATCGACGAGGCGCTGAACGCGGTCATCAGAAGATTGCTCCGGGCGTGCTTCACGGATTAGCTTCAGGATAGCTTCAACAATTTTCTCACCGACTGGCATTTTACGGACGAGGGCTTGCAGCTTGATCAGCTCTTGGGCGCTCAGTGCGGCTTTTGGTTCTTCCTCATCAAGACCAGTTGTTTCGACCAGAATTTTACGTTCCGTATCGAGATCAGGATAGGTGACATCAATTTTCAGCAAAAAGCGATCAAGCTGCGCTTCCGGCAGCGGGTAGGTGCCTTCCTGCTCAATCGGGTTTTGTGTCGCCAGCACATGAAACGGCGCGGGCAGTTTGTGGCGCTCACCAGCAACAGACACTTCGCGTTCCTGCATCGCCTGTAGCAAAGCAGATTGGGTGCGCGGGGAAGCACGGTTGATCTCGTCTGCCATCAGGAGCTGGGTAAAGACCGGACCTTTGACAAAGCGGAAATTCCGCTCGCCGCTGGCCGCTTCATCGAGCACTTCAGAGCCGATAATGTCTGAAGGCATCAGGTCAGGCGTAAACTGGATGCGGTTATTATTCAGGCCAAGGGCGACGGCGGTGGCTTCAACAAGACGCGTTTTGGCAAGGCCGGGTGCCCCGATCAGCAAAGCATGGCCGCCAGCAAGTATGGCCGAAAGTGCCAGTTCGATGACTTCCTCCTGCCCGAAAACAGACTTTGCAATTTCGGATTTGACACTGTTGAGCGTCTTCACAGCCGCTTCTGCTTCGGCGACGATCGCCTTGTTATCTTCACTCATATGGTTTTCTACCTGTTCATTCTAAGCGGATCACACTTTAATCAGCCCTATCTAAGCCCTAAGTTTAGGCAAGATAAAGGCGGAGTATGACGTGAAATCAACCGATAACCCACTTGTGACCGTAGAAGAAACCCTTAGGGCCATTATGAGTGCGGGAAATGAAGGGCGTGGGCTGCCACCCGTTCACCTTTGGAATCCTGATCATTGCGGCGATATTGGTATGGAAATTCGCAGTGACGGTAGCTGGTGGCATGAAGGCCGCATCATTGGCCGTGAAAAGCTGGTCAAACTGTTTTCCACGATTTTGCGTAAGGATCTGGATGGGGAAACATATCTCGTTACGCCCTATGAAAAAATTATTGTGCGCGTTGAGGATGCCCCTTTTTTAGCCATACGCGTCGACAGAGCCGGTGCGCCCGGACCTGATCAGGTTCTTGCTTTTACCACAAATCTTGGGGATGTGACGCTGGCCGGGCCCGAGGCCTTTTTAAGAGTGAACACCCATGCGGAAACACTTGAACCTGCGCCTTATGTGACTGTGCGGGCACGGCTGGAAGCAAAGCTGACACGGCCTTGCTTTTATGAACTGGTCGAGATGGCCGTGCCAAACCGTGTTGATGAAGGGCAAACACTTGGTGTCTGGAGTCAGGGACGATTTTTTGAGATTGGACCAGCTGGATGAGCTGGAACGGATTGGATGATTTCCTTGCGCGGGCGCGCGCAAAGCTTGCCCCGCTTCAGGGAGATGAGGTGTTTGCGCCCAAGGGTGATCTTGATTTTCTTGATGCTGAACGCGCTGCCAATATGCGCCGGGCCGGAGTGCTGATGGGTATTATTCCGCGTGCCGATGGCCCGAAAATGTTGCTGACTCTAAGGCCCACGACAATGGCTGCCCACGCTGGTCAGGTGGCTTTTCCGGGCGGTAAGGTCGATCCAGTTGATACAGATGATGTCGCTGCTGCATTGCGCGAAGCGGAAGAGGAGGTAGGCCTTGACCGCCGCAACGCTGATCTTGTCGGGCGGGGCGCGCCCTATATTACAGGTACAGGCTTTCGCATTACGCCTGTTGTGGCGCTTTTGCCAGCTGACTTTCAACCCGCACCAGACCCCACGGAGGTTGATGATGTGTTCGAAACACCACTTTCTTTTCTGATGGCGCCTGATAATCACCAGCAAAAACAGACCTTGTGGGGGGGCAAGTTAAGGCATTACTATGAAATGCCGCATAATGGGTATCGTATCTGGGGCGTTACAGCCGGTATTATCCGTAATATGTATTGTCGCCTTTATGAAAAGGAGGAATGATAAATGTTGCCACGTATCTTGTTTGAAATCTTTCTATTGATCGTACCGTTTATCGCCTTTGGTATCTACCGCTTTGCGATAAGAGATGCTGAAATCGAAGGACGTAAAGCCTGGCCGATCAAAGCCTTGTTTGGGATTGGCCTCGTTCTGGCGGTTGGATTCTGGCTCTTTTTAATCCTCCGTGCAGACCGAACGAATGATTGTAATCGCCCGGCCTATCGTGACGCAGAAACCGGTAAGTTAATTCCGGCGCAAAGCTATGATTGCAATATTAGCTTTGACGATCTGGGGGTCCCGCAAAGTGAAGATCCTGGCGGCGATGCTGGTCCGGCTGCTGATCCAGAGTGATTATTCCATGCCAGAGCAAACTATCGACCCTGACTGGCTGAGCACGCCGCAAACGCGCGCTATCATGGCTGCGCTTGAAACCGTGCGGCCAAATGGAGCAAGGTTTGTGGGTGGGTGTGTCAGAAATACGCTGATGGGGCGCGATGTAGATGACATTGATATTGCCACGCAGCTTGTGCCTGAGGAGACGCTGAACGCACTCAAAGGAGCAGGCATTCGTGCGATTCCGACTGGAATAGAGCATGGCACGGTGACCGCAGTGATCAACAGTGTTCCCTATGAGATTACGAGCCTGCGCCGTGATGTAGAAACCGATGGGCGGCGCGCCGTGGTGGCGTTCACGCAGGACTGGGAGGAAGACGCCCAACGCCGTGATTTCCGGCTCAATGCAATCTATGCTGATGCAGAGGGACACCTTTACGATCCAACTGGGGGCGGGGTTGAAGATGCTGCTGCTGGACGTGTTATTTTCATTGGCGATGCGGATCAGCGCTTACGTGAGGACTATTTGCGGATTTTGCGCTTCTTCCGGTTTAATGCCTGGTACGGTGCTGAGATCAATGCAGAAGGGCTTGCCGCCTGTAAGCGCCAGCAAGACGGGCTAAAACAAATTGCAGCTGAGCGGATATGGAAAGAGCTAAAAAAGCTACTCGCCGCGCCGGAGCCTGAACGTGCGGTTGAGGCGATGGAAGTGAGCGGTGTCTTGAGCCAGATTTTTGCAGAGTTTGGTGAGACAGCCCGCCTACACGATCTTCGCTTAAGCGAAATTCTGATGCAAAATGTGCCAGACCCGATGCAGCGGTTTATGGCCTTATTGCGGTGTGATATGGTGTCGGTTCAGCGCGTTATCACAGGTTTGAAGCTCTCCAATCGCGAACAGGCGCGGTTGCTGGCGTGGGCAGACCCCGCCCTGAGCGAGCTGCGCGTGCCAAATGGGCAGGCTTTGCGTAAGCGGCTTTACAGGTTTGGAGCGCAGGCATTGATTGATCGCGCGATGCTGTCTGGTGAAGATGCACGCGATGTGATTGCCGCGTGCAGGGCCTGGCGGCGGCCTGTGTTTCCCCTCAAAGGCGAAGACCTTGTCAAGCAGGGTATAACACCTGGCCCCGCAATGGGTAACTGGCTGCGGGAGCTTGAAGACTGGTGGATTGCGGGTGATTTTACCGCAGACAAAGCTGAGTTGCTCGAAGAGTTGGAGCGGCGTCTGAAGGCTGACTGAGCTGCGATAAGCTTTGTGATCATACTGCCCCGTGTTATAACATGTGTTATTACATATTGGAGGTCATTATGACATCACTGAAAATCCGTAAGATAGGTAATTCACTGGGCGTCGTTTTGCCTAAAGACTTGCTAGAAAGGCTTAATGTTGGCGAAGGCGATACATTGGCAATTCAGCATGATGATCAGGGCATACACCTTAAGGTCTCTGATGCTGAGATTGATCGCTTGATGGAGCTGGCTGAGGAAATTATCGAGGAAAACCGCAATGTTCTTAAAGTGCTTGCCAAGTGAGCCAGCCTGTATGGCTGCCCAAGCCTTTTATCTTGCGTGTACATAACCGCCAGATTGAGTTATTTGGAGGTCTGCCGGGTATGCGCGAGGAAGGGCTGTTGGAAAGCGCACTTTCGCGTCCGGTGGATGCCTTCCAATATGGGGAACGTGATCCATTTAATCTAGCCGGACTTTATGCGGCGGGGATTATCCGGAACCACCCATTTCTGGATGGCAATAAACGCACAGGCTATGTTGCAGCGCTGACCTTTTTACGAGCGATGGAGTGGCGTATGGTTGCGCCCGAAGAAGACCGCATTGCCCAAACGCTGATGCTCGCCGCTGGTGATATTGACGAAGCGGCTTATGCAACGTGGCTGCGCGGGGCGTGTGTTTCGAGGTAGAGTGGTTACCACTAGGTGATCGTCAATCTTGAAACTCAGTATCTGTACCTTGTATGATAAGACCAAAAAACATAAGGTAAATTATGGAGCCAGAGGCATTTCTAAATGCGAGCACACCTGATTTCTGGGTATGGCTTTATCACTTTCAAACTCTAATTGGTGGATTTTTTGCCTTGGCCGCAGCGGGAGCCACGATCTGGTTTCTTAACTGGCAGAAGCAAACTGATATCGATGCCAAGCATAGAATGTTGCGGGCAGGGCTGCCTATCGCTTTGTCACAAATAGGGCGATATGCGAATGATTGTATCCATTATGTAGGGCAGATTGCTTACTTTTCAGATGCCGATGGAGAGCGGCCTCAGACTATGGAGGAGCCACCTTTTCCAATTAGCGCATTTAAAGATGTTCAGAAGATCGTAGAAACTGTTGACGAAGATAAATATTTTGAGTTTTTAAATCTCATGAATTTTGGTCAGATTCAAAATTCACGCTTCGGGAACACCGCTTTTGAGCGAATTGATGGAAACCAAGAGAGTTTGGGGCTCGGCGAATCCGCCATCTACGCATCTATGACGGATGCGCTGCTTTTGTCTGCTGCAATTGACCGTATTTTTCCTTATGCGCGCAATCCTTTAAATGGATTTGGGGAGTGGAGAACTGCTGATACTGCTCTGTTGTTCATGTCTAGCACGATCCATGGTCCAACAAACGGTACTTACACTACGCCTAATTATCAAAGACTAACAGATTATGTGAAAAAGCATTGGGACTCAGTTATAGTCCAGCACTTTAGCAAAGATTCCTATCTCCGATCTATTGAGGAGGATAGGGAATAGCTGCTCGAAGAGCTGGAGCGGCGTCTGAAGGCTGATTAAGGCCATTTTACTACGGGCGGCATGCTTGAGAGGATGCTCTTCACATTGCCGCCGGTTTTCAGGCCGAAGGTTGTGCCGCGATCGTATAGCAGGTTGAATTCAACATAGCGTCCGCGTTGAACCAATTGTTCTTCGCGTTCTTCTTCATTCCATGGCTCGACCATGCGGCGTTCGACCAGTTTTGGATAAATCTCTGCGAAGGCTTTGCCGATATCTTGTGTGAAAGCGAAATCTGCCGTCCAGTCACCAGTATCGTGGCGATCATAGAAGATGCCGCCGGTCCCGCGGGGTTCGTCTCTGTGGGCAAGGTGGAAGTATTCGTCGCACCATGGCTTGAACTTCGGATAGTAGGCCGGATCATGCTTGTCGCACGCGCTTTTCAGGGCGGCATGGAAATCAACCGAATCTTCGAACATTGAGTCGCGCTGATAGGCGAGCAGGGGGGTAAGGTCTGCCCCGCCACCAAACCAGCTTTTGGATGTGGCAATCATGCGCGTGTTCATGTGCACAGCCGGAATACGCGGATATGTGAGGAGGGCGATGAGAGAAATGCCAGACGCCCAGAATTTGCCGCCATTTTCTTCAGCGCCGGGGATTTGCTTGCGAAATTCTTCGGAGAACTCGCCATAGACAGTGGAGGTGTGCACGCCAACTTTTTCAAACAGGCGACCTTTCATCATCGCCATTGTGCCGCCGCCCAGATCTTCACGGCCATCCCCGCGGGTCCATTTGGTGCGTTCAAATTTGGCTGATTCGCCCGTATACAGCGCAGGATCGGCGCCGGCTTCGAGCGCTTCAAGACGTGCGATAATGTCGTTTTGCAAGCTTTGAAACCATGCCTGAGCAGTGGCTTTACGGTGTTTTATCTGGCTATTGGTCATGCGCGGCATTTATGTGTCATTACAGCTCCAAATCAAGCGCTGTCTTGCCACAGTCTGAAACCCTCGCTAAGGCGTGGCGTATAAAGCGGGGGCTTTGCGTTGTTTAGCCGCAATAGTAAGTCTCCCGGCTTCGTGTATTTAACGCCAGATATGGCAAAAAAAGGACTCGTGTGACGTGAGCGATACAACAGAACACGCCCAAGAGAGTGTAGACGAGGGCAAACGCGACTTTGTGCACATTGCTTCGGGCATGATGGCTGCAGGCGGCGCGACCATGGTTGGCTGGATGTTTGTAGACCAGATGAACCCTGCAGCCGACACGCAGGCGGCTTCCAGTCTCGAAGTTGATGTTTCTAAAGTGCCCGAAGGTGGTGAGATACGCCTGCTGATTGGCGGGAAACCATTTTTTGTGCGCCACAGGACAGCGGCTGAAATTTCTGCAGCGGTGAACACAGATATTGCAAACTGTCCTGACCCGCAAACCGATGAAGAGCGTTTACGCCCGTTGCCAGATGGCAAGTATAATCCGGCGATCCTGGTAACATCAGGCGCGTGTACGCACCTTGGCTGTGTGCCGGTGGGACCATCGCAAGGCAATACAGGCGATTTTGGCGGTTGGTACTGTCCATGTCACGGGTCGCACTATGATACATCCGGCCGCATTCGTAAGGGGCCTGCGCCGAAAAACCTTCCTGTTCCGAAATATGAATATGTTTCGA
>CAYUFN010000056.1:0-17269 GCA_964443965.1 uncultured Hyphomonas sp.
AAAGATCAGGAAGAAAGACAGGCAAACTCAATGGAGAGTTTTTCAACACAATTGCTGAAAGTAGGACTCTCGCGTTTCGTCTCCCTCTGACCAAAAGCGGACATTGCGGCGACCCCAAAGATAAGGTCGTCAGAGCATTTTTTGCGGAGTTTGTCAGGTGACGCTTTGTTTGCGGCGTTCTATTCTGGCTTTTCAAGTGCGAGGATTGTGCGCCGCCCGGCATGGTCTGGCGGACTGATAACGCCCTCTTCCTCAAGCTGCTCAATCAGCGTTGCCGCACGATTATATCCGATCTTCAAGCGGCGTTGGAGGTATGAGGTCGAGGCACGCTTATCGCGCAGCACAATGGCAAGGCCTTGCTGGTAGAGGTCTTCTTCAGCGCTGCCAGAAGACGTTCCGAGCATTGCATCCATAACCGCTGAGCTATCGCCCTCATCAGGGTCTTCAAGGATATCTGTCTGGTAATTTGGCTCACCTGTTTGCTTAAGCCAGGCCACGACAGTTTCAACTTCCTCATCAGAGACAAACGGACCGTGCAGACGCTTGGTCTTCCCGCCAGGTGCCTGATACAAGAGGTCTCCCATGCCCAGAAGCTGTTCAGCGCCCTGCTCTCCAAGGATCGTACGGGAGTCGATTTTCGTTGTTACCATGTAAGAGATACGCGTCGGGAAGTTTGCTTTAATCGTGCCGGTGATCACATCCACAGACGGGCGTTGCGTCGCCGTAATCAGGTGAATGCCCGCCGCACGTGCCATTTGTGCCAGACGCTGGATACAGCCTTCAATCTCTTTACCTGCGACCATCATCAGATCAGCCATCTCATCGATTACGACAACAATGTTCGGGATCGCTTCAACAGGCAAAATCTCGGTCTCGTATTTCGGCTTACCGTCATCATCATAACCGGTTTGCACTTTACGTGTCAGCAGTTCACCTGAAGCCCGGTGTTCCTTGGCCTTGGCATTGAACCCGGCAAGGTTTCGCACATTCGCTTTTGACATCAACTCATAGCGGCTTTCCATTTCGCGCACAGTCCATTTGAGCGCATTCACAGCCTTTTTCGGATCCGTCACAACAGGTGACAGCAGATGCGGGATGCCCTCATAAATGGAGAGTTCGAGCATTTTCGGGTCGATCATGATGAAGCGACACTGTTCAGGTGTCAGCTTGTACATGAGCGACAGGATCATTGCGTTCACACCCACCGATTTACCAGACCCGGTCGTACCAGCGATCAGCAAGTGAGGCATCTTGGCCAGTTCCACGACGGTAGGCGTGCCGCCAATATCCTCGCCAAGCGCCATAGGCAGAACCGCTTTTGTGTTGCGGTAGGCATCAGAAGAAAGAAGCGAGCGGAAGAATACGGTCTCACGCTTATCATTTGGAAGTTCAATACCGATCGCATTCTTACCCGGCACAACGGCGATACGGGCCGATGTGGCGCTCATTGAGCGGGCAATATCATCTGCCAGACCAATCACGCGCGCTGATTTTACACCCGGTGCAGGTTCAAGCTCAAACAGGGTAACGACAGGGCCCGGGCGCACTTCGATGATGCGGCCCTGAACGCCAAACTCCTTGAGCACTTCAGCCAGACGGGCCGCTTGTGCCAACAGGGCTTCTTCATCTACAGCACCGCTGCGCACAGGCGGGTTTTGCAACAGATCAATCGGTGGCAATGCGGCATTCGATGTTCGACCGCCTTTGTGAACACGTGTGCGGGGCGCAAAGAATGGCCCCTTCTTGATGGAACCGGGCTCAACAACATCTTCATCAGGTGTTGCCTGTACAGGCTCAACAGGGCGCTTGGCCACAATTTGTTGCTCGGGCAGCTCATCATAATCTTCACGATAAACCGGCTCACTGGCAGGGTAATAAGCCCCCTCTTCGGGAATAATCCGTCCGTCAGAAATTTGTCGCCGGCGGCGTAACATAGCTCCAAACCGTGCTTTAAGGCCGCTGGCCCCTTTGGCGACGCGTCGCCCTTCGCGGGCAGCCGCCGTTTGTAGCAACCAGGCATCACGCCGCCCAAAGCCCATGGCAGATGTCGCCGCCCAGAAGGCCAGCAGTGTCATCAACAGACCAGCAATGAGAGTTGCATAAGGTAAGAGCAAAGCTTTGAAAGGAATGACTACAAGATGCAAAAGACCATCCCCAACCACGCCGCCAAGACCCGCGCTTAACGGCCAGGAGGCTGGCACTGGCCAGGAGGCAAACGCAGCCGCAGAAAGCGGAACAAACAAGAGCCCGGTCAGCCAGCGGGACAGGCGCGGTTGACCAATCAAAACGGTGCGCATCGCCCCGCCAATCATGGCTGCAAGTCCGGCTGTCCAGGCCGACCAGCCAAAGCTTTGACGGGCAAAATCAGCAAAAACAGCGCCATAAACGCCAAAAAGGTTCTGCGCCTGCCCGGTTGTGGCAGCATTCATGCTGGGATCGGCCGGCGTGTAAGAGCCAACACTGCCGCAAATAAACACCCCGGCAGCAAAGGCAAAGGCACCGGTTAACATACGCCAGACCGGATCGCTCACAGCGCGTCGCTCGGTCTCCTCAATGGGCATATCTTCTACGGTGCGCGCTCTTGCCATGGGCAATCTCCGTCTCGGTCAGGAATCAAATCTAAAGCCATATTCGCGCGAAGCTCTTAACGGGATACAAATATTCTTAAAGACTCTGCAGAAATT
Organism: uncultured Hyphomonas sp.; assembly: GCA_964443965.1. Classification (GTDB taxonomy): domain Bacteria; phylum Pseudomonadota; class Alphaproteobacteria; order Caulobacterales; family Hyphomonadaceae; genus CALLCD01. The sequence continues at coordinate 2,685 of CAYUFN010000056.1, forward strand.
TCGATCAAATTTGTGGATAGAGAGGAGTTTTGGAATAAATGTTTGACATAATACTTCAAAACACGCCGCTCCCGCGCTGATCCGCCACTCTGGACGGTTGGGCTTATCGGGCTTACCTGAAAGGTATGACAGCCGATGATACCCCCTTCCCGCAGGATATTTGCGATCTAGCCATTATTGGCGCAGGTCCGGCAGGCGCGACACTCGCCCTTGCAGCAGCCCAGGCAGGCTTTTCGGTGACACTGATTGACGCGCGCGATCCGGCGCAGACACGGCCCGATGGTCGCAATTTTGCAATTGTTCGCGGCTCATGGCGGCTTTTGGAGAGTGTCGGAGTGACGGGCGATCTGCAGGAAAACCTGCAGCCCCTCAATGGCCTTGAGGCTACAGATGGCGGTCGCCATTGGTTTGGCGCGCCCACGGCTCTCTTTACCAATGATGATTTACCCCAAACCAAAGACGATACACCGCTGGGCTATATGGTGGAGGCTCCCCGTCTGCAAGCTGCCCTTGACCAATCTCTGGCCCGTGAAAATGGGATCAATTGGCTTAAAAATAATAAATTTGAAGGCTTAGACCCACATTCAGGCTTTGTTGCCCTCACCTTGAATAATGGCGCGCGCGTTAACACACGCCTTGTTGCTGGGTGTGATGGCGTGAACTCACCTGTGCGTCTTGCAGCCGGGATAACCGTTGAAGGCCGCACCTATGGAAAATCTGTCTTTGCCGCCAATGTCACACTTTCTCGCCCGCATCACGGCATCGCGCGGCAATTATTTACGCCCGAAGGCCCCTTTGCCACCCTGCCCCTGTCAGGCGACCGCGCAAACCTCGCCTGGTATATGAAAACAGGGGCGGCTGAAATGCTCGCCGCACGCCCTGCTGATGAGATCAATGCCGAGCTGAATGCCCGCTTTGAAGACTTTGCGGGTAAAATGCAACTGGACGGCCCGGCGATCGCCTACCCGCTGATCCTGAAAATTGCGCAGGATATGGTCGCGCCGCGCATCGCCCTCGTCGGCGATGCAGCCCGCCGTATTAATCCCCTTGCCGGGCAGGGCCTGAATCTTGGCTTTAAGGATGTTGCTGCGCTGATCGAAGTGATGGAAAATGGCCGCTATGAGGGCCTCGACTTTGGCGCGATGACTGTGCTGGAGCGCTACCAAAGTTGGCGCCGGTTTGATGCCAATGCGACAGCACTTGCATTGGATGGTTTGGACCGCCTCTTCTCCAATGATAATGCTGTTTTAAAGCCTATACGTGGACTGGCGCTGATGGCGGCGCAGAAACTGGATCCTGTCCGTAAAGCCATGGCACGCCAGGCCAGCGCTGATCAAGACAACTTACCCAGACGGATGCAAGCCAAAGCCGATTAGCTGTACCGCCTCTTGCCGTAGAAGATCTGTCGTACACGCCCCTTAAAAGGTTCAACGCTTCTGCATCACACTTTGTTGAGTTCAGAAAAATATAAATTGTGGCATTGTGTGCGCAATCAGACCACCAGTTTCGTCTTATCCTTCAAGGAGTTTCCATATGTCGCAAAAGACAAAAACATTTATTGCCCTTGCCCTAACCGGTGCCCTCAGCTTCGGCCTGCCAGGTATTGCTCTGGCCAGCGGCGGTGGCGGCGGGGGTGGAGGTGGCGGGTTTAATAATGCCCCCTCCTCACGTCCGACTGTCGATGTGGCCAGCGTGTATCGCCAAGGTGTACAGCAATATCAGGCTGGCGATTATAAAGCGGCTGAAAAATCCCTGAGGATCGTGACACGCGAAGCTCGTTCAAATGCACAGGCACATTACATGCTGGGGCTTTCGCGAATGGCACAAGATAAATGGCGATCAGCAGCCAGCGCCTTAAAAAGCGCCGTTCGCTATGACGCAGAAAATCATGAAGCGCGTGCGCAATTGGGGCTGGCTTATCTCAAGCGGGACAAAACGGATAAGGCCGCCGAGCAAATGGCTGAGCTGGAGGCACGTCTAGCCGCTTGCGCAGAGGCCTGTGACGCCAAGCTCACCGCTGCAGCAGAAATGTTGCGCACAGCGATGAGCCCGAATGCAAGCACCGAAGAGAGCGCCTCGCTTTACGCACCTGTGCCTGTGACTTTCACCGTTCAAGATGGCGATGCGGCCTATCTGGACGCCGTACGCTTGATCAATATTGGTCAATATGATGCTGCGCTTGATCAACTGACTGACGCCCAGGCCGTTTTCGGTCCGCACCCCGACGTCTTAACCTATATCGGGTTCGCAAACCGCAAAGCCGGGAATTACACTCAGGCGATCAGTTTTTATTCTGCAGCACTTGAGTTGCAGCCTGACCATGTTGGCGCGAACGAATACCTTGGTGAATATTATGTCGAGCTCGGTGACATGGAGGGAGCCTATGCACAGCTGGCAAAGCTTGAAGAGATTTGCAATTTTGGCTGCGCTGAAACCGACGAATTACGCAACTGGATCATCAAGGCTGAAGCATCCTGATCAGGCAGTCTTCCTATTTACTGGTTGCGCTAGTCCTTTTTGGGGCCTGCGCAACCAGACTAGCTAGCCAGTCTCCCCTGCCCCCTGTCGCTCTTATCGAGTTGCAATGGTTATCGGCATCCAGCGACCGCGTGACTGCGCTGACCCTTTGGCCAGCCGCTTGCCTGAAACCTGCTCCTTCTCCCCAAATCGCAGCAGAGATACGATTAGGCGCACTTGCCTTTAACAGTCCGGCTTTACTTGGGGGACAGGCTGAGAAAAAAGGGCTTTCCTGCGGGTCATGCCATCAAAATGGGCGGGGAAATCCGCATTTCCAATTTGAAGCGATCTCTGGCGCGCCGGGGACTGCTGACGTCACTTCAGGTCTTTTCAGCAAGGCCCGTGCAGACAACACATTCAATCCGCTGCCGATCCCGGATTTAGCGACGGCCAATGGCAGCGATCAGGTCGATCGAGAGGACCGCTCAGCGCTGGCACACTTTGTTCGCGGACAAATTGAGGACGAGTTTAGCGGTGATCCACCACCAGCCTCTGTCTTTAATGCGCTTGTGACATATCTGACTTATATTGACGGATCAGGAGCGGCCTGTGGTCTGACCGCGCAAGAGCCACGCACGTGGGAACAGGACTGGGCAGATGCACAACTGGCCGCAGAGCACGCTGAAAAGCCTGCTGATCCGGTCAGCCAGGCTTTTTATACCAGAACCGCGCGCATTGCGCTGCGCCGCCTGCATGACCGCTATGGGGCACCAGAACATAGCGCTATTCGCGAGCGCTTGATTCGCATGAGCCGCAATCTTGCAGCAGGGCAAAGCTGGCCAGAAGCAACTGAAGCTCTAGAAAGGCAACTGGCAGAGGCCGCCGCGACATCTTTCTATGCCCCTGAGGAGTTGTCCCGGGCACTCGCACGCCAACCATAAACAGCTTGAGGTTAAAATCTCAAACGCCTGCTTTATTTATTTTTAAAATGCGGAGACCGTTTTTCGACGAAGGCTTCCATGCCTTCACTCTGATCTTCCGTCGCAAAGAGGGAGTGGAAGAGACGGCGCTCGAACATAATCCCATGTGACAGCGGGGTCTCGTAGGCGGCATTGACCATTTCCTTGGTCATCATAGCGGTTGCGCGCGGCATGGCGGCAATCTTTTTGGCAACCTCTTTGGCCTCTGCAACGAGATCATCAACAGGCACAATGCGAGAGACGAGGCCGCAACGCTCGGCTTCCTCGGCGTCCATCATGCGCCCGGTAAGGCACATTTCCATGGATTTCGATTTGCCGACAAAACGGGTCAGCCGCTGTGTGCCGCCCGCACCGGGGGAAACACCAATCGTAATTTCCGGCTGGCCAAACTTTGCATTATCGCCCGCCAGAATAAAATCACACATCATCGCTAGCTCACAACCACCACCCAGCGCATAACCAGCCACTGCCGCGATGAGGGGCTTGCGACACTTAGAGGCGCGCTCCCAATTGGCCGTGATGAAGTCCCGATAATAAGCATCCATATAGGATAACTCACGCATTTCTTTTATGTCGGCACCTGCAGCAAAGGCTTTTTTGGACCCGGTGATAATGATGCAGCCAATCGCTTCATCAGCTTCAAAAGCATCCAGAGCGGCCGTCAGCTCGTCCATCAACTGGTTGTTGAATGCGTTCATCGCATCTGGACGATTGAGTGTGATCGTGGCGACATGGCCCTCGACCTCTGTAATTAGTGTTTCATAGGCCATGGGAAACCTCCTGGCGTTGTCTTGCTCTTTTTATTGCCTTGGGTATGGCGATACACCTTTGTGTGCGGGCTATCATGAAGCCAGTCAAAAGGTCTCGTAACGTCACGCCCCCAAGCGTTTTTCTTACCAGCGGCTATACAAGAGCTTGGCGCTGGCGTCACCCCATCTTTGTTCACAGGTGACAGGATCAAAGGGACGGGCTAGACAGGGTTAATGAGACAAAACAGCCGGAGACTAAGGAAAATGCGAAAATTTATGCCTTCAATGGCGGTGCTGACAGGTGCACTTTTAGCACTCACGGCGTGTGGTCAGGCCAGTGCAGAGCGGACAACCCAGACCCAAACAGGCGATGTGGCGCTTTTGCATGAGTTGGTCAAGGACACGTCAGCCGACCGGATTGAGGCCGATATTCGCAAATTGGTCAGCTTCGGCACACGGCATACACTGTCGGAGACGGAAAGTGATACGCGCGGGATCGGTGCAGCACGGCGTTGGATATTCGACGAATATGAGCGGATTTCAGCCGATTGCGGCGGCTGTCTTGAGGTGATGTATATCTCGGACACAATTTCTGGGGAAAACAGAATTCCTGAGCCGACAGAGGTGGTCAGCGTTGTTGCTATTCAACGTGGCACGCGCGACCCCAACCGAATGGTCGTGATGTCGGGCGATATTGATAGCCGGGTGACGGATCCACTGGATGGAACTTCTGATAGTCCTGGTGCGAATGATAATGCCTCCGGCATGGCCGGCGCGATAGAAGCCGCACGCGTACTCTCCAAGCACAAGTTTCCCGGCACGATTGTGTATATGGGCTTATCGGGTGAAGAACAGGGGCTTTTTGGCGGGCAAATCGTGGCTACGCATGCCCTGGAAAATGATTGGGGCATCAAAGCGGTGCTCAACAATGACATGATCGGCAACGTGACCGGCATTAATGGCGTAACGAATAATACCACTGCGCGGGTATTTTCTGAAGGAACGCGTGATGTGGAAACCGAGCAGGAAGCCCGTATCCGGCGCTTTACGGGTGGCGAAGTGGATAGCCCGTCGCGAAACCTTGCGCGCTATATTGATCGCATGGCGGACAAATATATTCCAAATCTTGATGTGATGATGGTCTACAGGCTTGATCGGTTTGGACGCGGCGGACATCATCGTCCGTTCAATGCGGTTGGCTTTCCGGGTGTGCGGATCATGGAGACCAATGAGCACTATGATCGTCAGCATCAGGATCTTCGCAATGAGAATGGTCGCCATTATGGTGACACGATTGAGTATGTCGATTTTGATTTTGCCGCCAAGCTGACCGCGCTGAATATAGTGTCGCTGGCTGGCATGGCGCTGGCACCACCCTTCCCGTCTGATGTTGAAATTGAAGGCGCGGTCCAACCCTCAACCACGCTAAAATGGACAATGGCGAGCGGCTCAGCTGCGGAAAACCTCGCAGGCTATAAAGTTTATTGGCGCCTGACGACCGATGCGCAATGGACGCGGTCTAAGTTTGTCGGGCAAGTTTCCGAATATACGCTAGAGAATGTCGTGATTGATAATTATTTCTTTGGCGTTGCCAGCGTCGCCAAGGATGGCTCAGAAAGCCCTGTCGTCTTCCCTGGCCCTGCGGGTCGTTTTGACAATTAGGATTCCAGCTTGCGGCAAGGCGTTCCCCTTTGCCGCAAGCTGGATCACGGCGATCGCCGTAAAGGACATTGCAAGCCCGATCTAAAGCAACCCTTTTGTGGAGGCTGCCTGCCCCTTTAAGCGCGCATCGGGTGTTATGGCCATACGCAGGGCGCGCGCGAGTGCCTTAAACAGGCTTTCGGCGATGTGATGCTGATTTTCGCCATAGAGGTTTTCCATGTGCAGGCACATGCCGCCACGCGTTGCAAAGGCCTGAAAAAACTCTTTGAATAGTTCTGTGTCCATTTCACCGATCTTGTCGCGTTTAAATTCCACGTGCCAGATGAAATAAGGTCGCCGACACAGGTCTATCGCAGCCCGGCTTAATGTCTCGTCCATCGGTAAATAGGCATGCCCGAAACGGGTAATGCCGCCAAAATCACCCAAGGCCTGTGCCAATGCTTCGCCCAACACAATGCCGGTATCTTCGACCGTGTGATGCATATCGACATGAAGGTCGCCCACAACTTTCACATCCAGATCGATGGCGGAATGTTTCGCAAAGCTTTCCAGCATATGATCGAAAAAGCCGATACCAGTATCCAGCTCGGCTTTGCCCGTACCATCCAGATTGATGGAGAGTGCGATAGAGGTTTCTTTGGTTTCGCGCTTTATTTGCGCCGTTCTTGCCTGTGTCATCACCGCTATATGGCCTTTCAATACATGACTTACCAGACATTTTGTTCACATATTTCTAAACAGTTTGCCCTAAAAAACCCATCTACAGATAAAATACGGGCACACAAGATGAAATTTATGGCAAACGCTAAAGAGCAGGTAAACCATCGGCCGCGCGCGCTTGGCTATCTTGTGCCCCGCTGGGTCGCTGTTAGCTGCGTCGCTTTTTGGCTCTCTATTATTGCCCTGCTTATTACAAGTTTCTCAAAAGTGGACGCGCGTGGCATGATCCTCATGGGCATCCTAGCGCTGTGTTCTTCTGGCATTGTGATCTATCTTGGCGTTGTGTGTGTACGAAAATTACAGACCGAACTTCGGGCGCTTGCCAAGCTTGCCAGTCATGAGCAGGCCAACGCAGAGCCTTCATTTGCTTATAGCGAATTCTCTGACATCGCCACCGAAATTGATTCCAGAAACCGCGTATATCGCGATGAAATGGAAACTCTGCGCCTGGCAGCCTATCGCGACGCGGTAACCGGCCTGCCGAATCGACTGAGCTTCACATCGGCCACAAAAAAGGGTCTAAAGAGCGCAAATCAGCAGGCCTCCTGCCCCGTTATGCACCTGATCATTGATGGGTTTCAAAGCGCAGGGGACATGCTTGGTACAACTGGTAATCAGCGCTTGCAAGCAGACGCAGCTTCTCGCCTCTCCCTCTATCTGGCCAGCATGACAACTGATCGCGAGACCGACCTTCGTGATCTTTTCCTGGCCTCTTTAGGGGCAGGTCAATTTGGTGTTTTGATGCCAGCCGGGACAACCAGAAAAGCCGCAGCTGATCTGGTACGTGAACTTCATCAGGTGTTTGAGGATCCATTTAATATTGATGGGCGCAATATTAAAGTTACGATCTCAGGTGGCCTGGCGATGGGCCCTGAGGATGGTGATTTACCGGAAATATTATTGAAGAATGCCAGCCTCGCGCTCAACGAAGTGCTGCGTGCAGGCAAAATTGGCTTTCAGTTTTTCAGCCCCCGGCTTGAGCGCATTGCCTTAGGTCGCACGCGCTTTGAGCAGGAACTACGCGACGCTGTGAGCGCAGAGGCTTTTCACCCTGTCTTCCAGCCAAAAATCGATCTGGGAACACAACAAGTTATCGGCGTTGAAGCGTTGGCCCGGTGGAAGCGAAGCGAAGGACGGGTGATCTCTCCTGGCACATTTATTCCGCTTGCTGAAGAGTTAGGCTTGATTGACGAGATTGGGTTTCAGATACTACGCCAATCCTGTAAAGCAGCCGCAGATTGGCTGAAGGATGGCATGCAAATCTCTGTGGCTGTTAACGTCTCTCCTCGCCAATTTGACCGACCAGACTTTGTTGATCAGGTGGTTGAAGCTTTGAGAGCCTCACACCTGCCGCCACAATTTTTGGAGCTTGAAATTACAGAAACAATGGCTGTGTCCAATCCTGATCGCGTGATCAATGTCATGAAACCCTTGCGCGCGATGGGCATTAAACTCGCTGTTGACGACTTTGGCACAGGCCATGCCAACCTATCTTTGCTAACGCAAATTCCGTTTGATATCTTCAAAATTGATCGTCAGTTTGTCATGGGTATTGAAGAAGACGCCCATGCGCCAGCAATTGTCGAGATGACATTGGCAATGGCCAAAACACTCGGCTTGAAAACCGTTGCTGAAGGCATAGAAACCGAGGCGCAAGCCACGTTCCTAAAAGAGCGCGGCTGTCATCTGGCCCAAGGCTTCCTTTACAGCCCGGGTATTCCGGATGAGGAATTCCGTGACTTGATGACAAAGTGGGGACAAAACCCATCTGCCAAACAGTTATCTGCTTAAGCCTTATTCCCCCGGTTTGTAGGTGCGTTGCGCGCGGGCTTCAACATCTTCACGGTAGAAAGGCACATCCTTAAACTCTGCATCGGCATAGCGCTGCACCTGATCATCAAAGTGCGGTGAGGCAGGGTCTCCGCTTTGCCCACCAGCTAGTAAGGTTTTCGCTTTGAGGCGCTCCCCGAACTCGACCACGGCGACAAAGCTGTTACCGCGATAGCCATAGATCTTCTTGGTGCTCTCCCCTGCCCGCGCGCCATAGGCGGCCAAAGCGCCCCAGCGCCCGGAGGCTAGCCCAACCGGAATACTTGGCTGGTCATCATCAAACCCTGCCCCGATTTCGCCAGAGAGACGCTGGAACCGATTGATCTCGCCCCATGGCGTTTTCCATGTGCCGAAGTCTGCGTTCATTTGATCTAGTGTATCGACCAGCACTTGCAAGCGTACGATAGGGTCTTCTTGCTCGCTCATATAGGTGAGCCGCTCCATCCGGCTTAGCGTATTATATTTTCCGCCAGCTTCTGCGAGATTAAGAGCGTAAAAATGCGCAACCGACATGGCAACGGAATCGGTTGAAACTTTGCGATCCCAATCGCGCAAGGCATTGACCGCCTCGCCAAGTGCTTTTTTCACAACTTCTGAGCGGGGCGTTCTCTCCTCTGTCGTAATCTCATCTTTATATGCAGCCACCACCCCATCAATCATCACATCCATGCCCGGCAAATAGGGGTCATAGGATAGCGCGATCAGTCCATCGAGGGTGAGCTTATCGCCTGCGGTTTCCATCGCTTCCAGGAGTGCGACTGAATGGATGCCGCGAAAGTTTTCTGCATCTGGCGCCATATAGGCGGGATAATCGGCGCGCTTGGGGCTGTTCTTACCGGCTGATGTGTATGGTGTAGAATTGGAATTCTGTATCCAGCCATTCGGGGGATTGGTCACCGTGACCGTTTCATCGACCGTATGCAACCCTTTCCAATCCGTCGCTGGTGTAGAGCCATCGACCGGCTTGGAATAATCAAATGCCGGATCACGGCGCGGCATGAAATTACCATGATAATAAGCGATATTACCGCTGGAATCTGCATAGACTGTATTGTTTGAGGAATTGGTGCGTATCCCCATCATCTCGCGAAAAGCGGCATGATCTTTCTTTTTGGTGCGCAAGAAGGATTGGCGCAGTGCATTTACCGGATCCCAATTGATTTTGGTTGCAACCCATTTTCCGTCCTGCATATGCGTGATGGGGCCATGATGGGTGCGATACATCGGGAAGGTACGCTCCGACATGCCCTCCCCGTCCTTATATTTCAGCGTCACAGAGGACACCTCCACTTCGCGCTTTTCATTGCCATAGGTGTAGAAAAGCGTGCCGTCTTCTTCGAAAATATCTTCGACAAATTGATCGATAAAATCGGCATAGGTGGAGGTATGCATCCAGCCTGTGTCTTCGTTAAAACCCTGATAGATGAAAAACTGCCCCCATGTGGTTGCCCCGTAAGCGTTCAGACCCTCCTCGCTTACGACATGGCTTTCGCCGCGAAAGTAAAAGCTTGTGTGCGGATTAATCAGCAGCATGGCATCACCGGATGCGGTGTGTTCGCCGGATATGGCAATGCCGTTGGAGCCACCCGGCTCATCTGTCGTATCTTCGACTATGCGCGGGGCTTCTTTAGGCGTCCCATCGCCATAAAAGGCGCGGATGCCGCCCAGCGGAATTTGCTCGATATCACCGCCAATGGAGCCTTCGAAGAAATACATGGTCATCCATGGTTCAAACTTTGTAATGAGTTTCGGCGTGACCTCCGGGTGGGTCGCCAGATAATAATTGAGCCCATCCGCCCACGCCTCACACAGCGCGCCGAGCCACGCGGGCACTTTTGCATATTCGGCCTTGGCCTCAGCTTCGGTCATATAGAGACGCGCGCGCAGATCTGAGATCAGCGCACCCTCACCTTCCACCTCGGCAAGCCGCCCGATGGCCCAATAATAATTACGCTCTACGCGCGGAAAATCATCCTCGGCCTGTGCGTATAGCATTCCGAATACAGCATCGGCATCGGTCTTGGCGTAAATATGTGGCACGCCGAAATCGTCACGGATAATTTCAACCCGCTCAGCCCGCGCGGCCAGAGCCGCCTCACCCTGGTGAACAATAGCCGCTTGATCGGGCTCAGTAACCGGCGCCTGAGAACAGGCGGCGACGGACATCACGATAAAAGCGAGCGCACTTGCCCCAATACAATTGATTTGTTTCATGCCACCTACCCTTTTTTGTGAAGAATTCAGTCCGTTTGGAAAAACTAACGCGCGCGAAGGCAAAACGTCAAACTATTGCGCACGAAGGCGTAAAATAAACGACTTATCAGGCCCGTGATCGAAATTATGCAAATTAATTACGAGTCGCGACTATAATTTGCGAAAATTCCCCCTATTAAATAAGTGCAGACGTGATTGCTAAAAAATTCAGATCAGAGGTGTTTCCATGTCAGCGCGCCAGACACTCCCTATACCCTCTTTTGATAAACTGACAGACACCTATGTAGCCGATGAAACCACGATCCTGAAAGACCTTGTCAGCCACACAAAGCTGAGCGACGCTCATCGCGAGGATATTTCGCAAGCGGCTTTGGCACTCGTGGCGACCTTACGAAGTGATGGGCAGCCTGTGCCGCTGATGGATGCTTTATTGCAGGAGTACGGCTTGTCGACAGAAGAAGGTGTTGCGCTGATGCGCCTGTCTGAAGCGCTTATCAGAACACCTGATTTTGCGACCTCCCGCAAACTAGTGCGCGACAAGCTGATCGATGCCGATTGGCATGAACATGCCGGGCAAGCGCCAGATTTTCTGGTCAATCAGGCGACAAATGGCCTGCGCCTGTCGGCTGGATGGATTAAAGCGAGTGGTGGTCTTGCGGCCAGCCATATCGCCGCCAAGTTGGGTGATCGCGTGCTAGGCTTGGCCATGAACCGCGTAATGGCCATTATGGCCGAGCATTTTGTATTGGGCCGTTCAATTGAAGATGCCGCTAAAAATGCGCGCAAAGGCGAAGCGAACGGCCAGACCTATTCCTATGACATGCTTGGAGAGGCCGCCCTGACACAGGATGACGCCGATGCATATTTTAAAGCTTATATGCACGCCGTCACCCACCTTGCCAGAAAGGCGGCGCCGTATAAAAGCATCGCAGACGCGCCGGGCATATCAGTTAAGCTATCTGCGCTACACCCACGCTATGAATATGCGAAACGCGAAAGCTGTGCGCCGCTTCTGATTAACCGCCTGACCACACTGGCAAAAATTGCTAAAGCAGGCGGACTAAGCCTTGCCATTGATGCTGAAGAGACCGACCGTTTAGAACTCTCACTGATCATTTTTGAAGCGCTTCTGAAGGCCCCTGAATTGGCCGATTGGGATGGGCTTGGCCTTGTTGTACAGGCTTATCAACGCCGTGCTATCCCTGCCCTGCAGCACGTTATCACCGCTACGAGACAGGCCGGACGCAAGATTACTATCCGTCTGGTCAAAGGCGCTTATTGGGACAGTGAAATCAAGCGCGCCCAAGAGCTGGGCCTTGAGAGTTATCCTGTATTTACGCGCAAGGAAAATACGGATGTAAGCTATCTGGCCTGTGCGCGTGTTTTGCTTGATGCGGGGGACGTTATTTTTCCGCAGTTTGCTACCCATAACGCACATACGGCTGCAGCTATCACGCACATGGCTGGTGAGGGTCAGGTCTTCGAAATTCAGCGCCTGCACGGGATGGGCAAGAAGCTGCATCAAGCGCTTAGCGCCTCTTTTGGCTTGCGTAGCCGTGTTTATGCCCCCGTCGGTGCACATGAAGACTTACTTCCTTATCTTGTCCGCCGCCTTTTGGAGAACGGTGCAAACTCTTCTTTCGTTAATCAGATATTTGATAAGGAGGTTGCGGCCGACCAGCTTGTAGCTGATCCAATCAGTCTCGCGCTGGCCAATGCCGAAGCCGCAAACCCGAAACTGCCGCGGCCACGCGCCATCGCCGAAGCCGACCGCCTGACCGCCAAAGGGTTGGATATCACCCAATCAGACCTTGCCAGACGCGCAGAGGCATGTGTGCCAATAGTCGCTCCACTAAACCTCGCGCCTGACAGAGCCATGAGTCACGCCCAGATAATCTATAACCCGGCAGATCTTGCGCAGATTGTCGGCCAAATCAGTACACACACAGCCACAGATGTTGCCCACGCCGTAGCGACAGCAAAAGCGGCAGACTGGGCAATCAGACCTGTAGAGCAACGCGCCGCCTGCCTCATGCGCGCAGCTGACCTTTTAGAAGATAACATGGACGTCTTCTTGCAATTGTGTGTTTTAGAAGCGGGAAAAAGCCTGCCTGATGCAATTGCTGAAGTGCGCGAAGCTGTTGATTTTTGCCGCTATTATGCCGGGCAAGCGCGCGCACCACGCCTTGCTGGACGCACGCCCCTCGGCGTGGTGGCCTGCATTTCGCCGTGGAACTTTCCATTGGCCATCTTTCTCGGGCAGATCACAGCAGCACTTAGCCTTGGAAATACTGTCGTCGCCAAACCAGCAGAGCAAACCCCGCTTATCTCTCACCGGGCGATTGAGCTGCTCAAGGAAGCCGGCGTGCCTGCGGAGGCGGTGCCGCTATTAATCGGAAACGGTGCTGAGCTTGGCAGCGCACTGACGCGGCATGAACACATCCAGGGCATATGCTTTACCGGCTCAACAGCAACGGCAAAGCGCATCGCTGCGTCACTGGCTGAGACTGGCCGGGCTACGCTCCCTTTCATTGCAGAAACAGGCGGGATCAACACGATGATTGTCGATTCCACAGCCCTGCTCGAACAGGCGGTCAAGGATGTTGTCGCTTCAGCCTTCCAAAGCGCCGGACAACGCTGCTCGGCCTGCCGCATTGTCTGCGTGCAGGAAGAGATTGCTGACGACTTCATCACTATGCTTGCAGGGGCTATGGACGCGCTCACCATTGGCAACCCGGCAAAGCTTGCCACAGATGTTGGGCCTGTTATCGATGCCAACGCCCGGGCCATGATTGAGGCTTATTTAGAAGACGCCGCTGGCGCTATGAAGCTTATCAAGCAAGTGCCTATTGGCACACATGCACAGAACGGGCATTTTGTTTCCCCGACTGCGCTGGAGATCAAAACCATCAGCGATGTTACCCGTGAGATTTTCGGACCTGTCCTGCATGTCCTACGGTTCAAGTCTAACGTGCTGGATAGGCTGATCGATGAGATCAATGCGACCGGGTACGGCTTAACCATGGGCCTGCATACACGCCTTGATCACCGCATCGACAAGGTGGCCGCCAGTGCACATGTGGGCAATTTATATGTAAATCGCAATCAAATCGGCGCCGTGGTAGGCACGCAGCCCTTTGGTGGTGAAGGGCTTTCGGGCACCGGTCCCAAGGCTGGCGGTCCGCACTACCAGCTTCGCTTGAGCAAAGCTGATGTTCGCCGCCAGTCAACAAGGACTGACCCGGCCGGTCTTGCGCGCGCCAAAACCGTAAATACACTGCGCAGCGCCTTTGCCCGTACAGCCATTGCAGATGACCCTCTTTGGGGGGAAGCAACCCTTCAGCTCGAAACAGCCCTACCCGGGCCAACGGGAGAACAAAATACCTTAAACCTGCATCCGCGCGGCACCATTCTTTGTCTGGGTGGTGAAGCTGCGCATGCACTGGAAAAGCAAATCGCGCTCGCCCTGGCCGCTGGCAATAAGGTGGTTGTCCCCAGAACAGATGAAACAACCCCATTGCTTGACCTCCTCAAAGAGACGCTAAAAGAGACCGGACTTGCAGAATGTCAGATTGAGGATTGCAGCCCTGATCAGGCAAAGGCCTTGTGCAATGAGGCGGTTGACGGGATTGCGGTTGACGGTGAGGCCCGCAAAGCCCTCGCGGCGCAGGTATACCTTCGCAAAGGGGCAATTGTGCCCCTCCTCTCGGCCTATGATGACCCTGAGCGGTTTTACCATGAACGCACCGTCACCATTAATACAACAGCAGCCGGCGGAAACGCGTCACTTCTGGCGATGAGTTAGCAGCCTGCCCGTCTCCCGACATACCCTGAGCCTGTCCTTCATGAGCGAAGGGACACGGAAATGGGCAATAATGGCGGAGACTTCGGGAGATTCTTCGAACCCCGAAACCCTGCCTGATACTCCTGATTTCGATTATGATGACCTGTTTGCAGAGCTGCAGCAATGGGA
>CAYUFN010000057.1:0-17148 GCA_964443965.1 uncultured Hyphomonas sp.
GCAGAGCGTGGCGAGATGGATATGCTATATGTCTCTCCGGAAGCTTTGGGTGCAGGGCTGGCTGGGCGGCTTGCAAAACTTAAAATCTCAATCGTGGCCGTTGATGAAGCGCACTGTGTTAGCCAGTGGGGGCATGATTTTCGGCCTGACTATCGTGCCCTAGGGCAACTTAAGGCGCGCTTTGCAGGTGTGCCGTGGCTGGCGGTTACAGCCACGGCAGATGACCCGACGCGTGATGATATTCTCGCGCAACTCTGTTTACATGACCCAGCGATCCATGTTGCTAGCTTTGATCGTCCGAACCTGACACTTGCTGCTGAACCTAAAAACGGAAACCGCACGACGCGCGTGTTGCAACTGGTGCGGGCACGGGCCGGGCAGTCTGGTATTGTTTATGCGGCGACGCGAAAAGCAACCGAGCAGCTCGCCGAAGCTTTATCCGGGCAGGGCATGCCGGCGCTAGCCTATCATGCTGGGCTGGATGCGCGTGTGCGCGCTGAGCGTCAGCGGCGCTTCTTGCTGGAGGATGGGCTTGTTATGTGCGCCACTGTCGCTTTTGGCATGGGCGTTGATAAGCCCGATGTGCGCTTTGTGATTCACGCCGATCCGCCCAAAACAATCGAGGCCTATTGGCAAGAAGTTGGCCGGGCCGGGCGTGACGGATTGCCTGCTGAGGGTGTGGCGCTTTATGGGCCGTCTGATATGGCGCGCTCGCTGGCCTGGACCTATGAAAGCGATGCGGCCGATGAAATAAAGCAGGTCCAGCTCAATAAAACGCGCCAACTGTTTGCGTTCTTTAATGGGGACGGGTGCAGACGGGGTACAGTGCGGGCTTATTTTGGTGAAACAGAGGTCGTGCCGTGCGGTGCATGCGATGCCTGCAAGCGCGACAACAGCACAAGCTTTGATGCAACTGAGCTGGCGCAAAAAGCTGTCTCTGCTGTTCTGCGCACGGGGCAAAAGGTTGGGCGAGGACGCCTGATTGTGCATCTGCGCGGTGAAGCAAAAGATGGGTTCGATACGGATATGTCGGTTCAGTCGACCTATGGCATTGGCGCTGATTTGCCAAAGGCAGGCTGGAATGCAGTTTTTGATGAGCTGTTATTTTCTGGCCTTTTGGCAGAGGGTGGCGAGGCGATGCGCCCAGTTATTATGGCCCCTGATAAGGCACGAACGCTGGCGCTGTTTCGTGGAGAAGAAAAAGTTATGCTCCGTGCTGATCCAGCCTCGCGTCGGACACCGCGCAAGACAAGCCGGAAGAAAAGCGCGCCTGCTGTTCTGGAGCTTTCGGCCGAAGATCAATCTATCTATGAGGCTTTGCGTCTGTGGAGACTGGAAACAGCCAAGGCGCAAGGTGTGCCGCCATATGTTATTTTTCATGATAAGGTTTTAGCGGCTATCGCTTCAATTCGTCCGTTGACGGCTGATCAGATGATAAGCATTTCAGGCGTGGGTGAAAAGAAAGCCGCGCGCTATGCTGATGCGGTTGCTCAAGTGCTTGGCGAAGCGGCTTGATAATGGTTGCGACCTGGGGGGAAACTATCCGCCACACGCATTAAGGGCGCGATTGTCTTCGGTGAGCGCTTCAGCCACGCGATAAGGTTCATCGGTGGCAAGCAAAACTAAACCGTCACGAACCATATCGCGATATTCTGACGGATCATCATCGGCCCAGTATTGCGTATCAAGACGTTCTGATCGTCGCCCCAGCGTGCCAAACGCAGGTTCAACACCTTCGCGGATCAAACGTTCCCAGGCCAGACTATCTGGGCGCTCGGTCCCGGTCCAGGCTACCACTTTTGCAGGGTCAACGCCAAGGCGGCTCAATTTTGAAAGGTCCCGGTTTCCACGGGCACCAGCCGTTAGCATCATTTCTGGAGCCAGCTCCTGCACAAGGCCTGCATCCTGATCATTATAAGTGATCAGGAGCACATTGTTTTCAGCGCCCGCTGCACGAATATTGGTAATTACACTGCGCCAGCCTGTAGTTTCCTTTTTATCGATTTCGAGAATGGCACCCGCTGCTTTTGCCCAGAGCAAAGCCTCGCTTAGCTTAGGCGGGTGGAAGCTGGTTGTCCGGCCATCATTGTCAACCAGGCGTGCACGGGCAATTTCGCTCCAATCGGCATTTGCAACTGCGCCATTTGCAGTTGTTGTGCGGCCAAGGGAGCGGTCGTGCATGAGGAAGAGGACGCCGTCCCGGCTGGTTGCGATGTCAATTTCAAAGACTCTGATGCCTTTATCAAAGCCATATTGGAGCGTTTCGATGGCATTTTCGGGGAAGCCTTGTGCAGGGCCTGCGCGATGGCTGGCGATTAACACACCACCGCTGTCGCGCACGCAATCAAAGAAGCCCGGCAGATCGCTGGTCTTGATGGCAGGAAGTGAGGCCTCCTGAGAGACGGTCCGTTCCGTTTCTTCGGTTGGAGTCTCGCTCCCGCATGCAGACATGAGCGTAAAAGTAAAAAATATCAGCAAGTAACGCACCGTGAGCCCCTTCTATCCATTGCGCAAAGCCTTAGCCCGATTTAGGGTTCGGGCAAAGCTGAAATAAGCAGCCTTGATGCTGCCAAACTGGAGGATAAAGATGCTTGGGATTATGCAAGACTGGCCCTTGACAGTCGACAAGATACTTGAACATGCGCGGCTTCAGCACGGCAAGCGCGAGATTATTACCCGCCGCGTGGGTGGGCAAATTGTACGTACGACTTATGCTGATATTTATATCAAAGCCAAGCAGGTTTCCAATGCGCTGAAAATCGGCGGTATTGGCCTTGGTGACCGTGTGGCGACCCTTGGATGGAACTCTGCTCGCCACATGGAAACGTGGTATGGCACGATGGGTATCGGCGCGGTATTGCACACAATTAATCCACGCCTGCACCCTGAGCAAATTGCCTGGATTGCCAATCATGCTGAAGACAAAGTTCTGGTGTTTGATACGACATTCTTGCCAATTATTGAGGCGGTCAAAGACCACTTACACACAATCAAAACATTCGTTATTTATTGTGATGAAGCAGGCCTGCCGGAAAACTCTGTTGGCGCGATTGCTTATGATAGCTGGATTTCCGGCCAATCGACAGACTGTGTCTGGGGGGATTTCCCCGAAGAGACGGCCTGCGGCCTATGCTATACTTCTGGCACAACTGGAAACCCAAAAGGTGTGCTCTATTCGCACCGTTCCAATGTGCTGCACACGCTCGTTACCATGGGCAAGGAAGCTATGGGCATGGGGTCCAGTGATGTTGTGTTACCTGTCGTGCCGATGTTCCATGCCAATGCCTGGGGATTAGCGCTGTCTTGCCCGGCGACCGGTGCCAATATGGTGATGCCCGGTGCACAGATGGACGGGGCGTCGATTTACGAATTGCTGGATTCTGAAAAAGTTACGATCACTGCTGCTGTGCCGACCGTTTGGCTCGGCCTGCTGGGATACTTGCGTGAAAATGATCTCAAACTACCCTACCTCAAGCGCGTCCTGATCGGTGGTTCGGCTATTCCAGAGGCTATTTTGCGTGCCTTTGAGGAAGACTATGAGGTTGATGTGATTCATGCCTGGGGCATGACGGAGACATCGCCGCTGGGCACACTTGGTGTCTTGCCGCCACATCTGGTCGATGCAGACATTGATGTGCGCATGGCGCAAAAACTCAAACAAGGCCGTGCGCCATTTGGCGTGGAGCTGAAAGTTGTTGACGATGAAGGCAAGGAGCAGCCACGCGATGGTAAGACATCTGGTCGCTTACTTGTACGGGGCGCGGCGATTGCTGGCGGTTACTTTAAAGGTGATGGCGGTAATGTGCTTGACGAAAATGGCTTCTTTGACACCGGTGATGTTGCCAACCTCGATGAATATGGAACGATGACGATTACCGACCGGGCCAAAGATGTGATCAAGTCTGGTGGGGAGTGGATCTCTTCGATTGATATTGAGAACATTGCTGTTGGGCATGCGAAAGTCGCCAATGCGGCTGCGATTGGTATCTACCATCCAAAATGGGATGAGCGTCCGCTTCTGATCATTCAGGCACAGCCGGGAGAAAGCCCCACCAAGGAAGAAATTCTTGGTTCGCTTGAAGGCAAGATTGCCAAATGGTGGACCCCTGATGACGTGCAGTTTGTTGATGAAATCCCGCTTGGTGCAACGGGCAAAATTAATAAGCTGGCGCTGCGCGAGACCTTTAAAGATTATAAGTTGCCAACAGCTTGAAACGGCGATAGCGAGACCACCACGCCCGCAAAGCTGGAGCCTAAATCAGACATAGCGGGCGAACCTGTCGCGCTTGCAACCACCGTGGCGGCTGTTGCCACAGCGGCCAATAAGAAAGATATATCAATGACCGATCATACTCTTGAAAATCAATTCGGCGGATGGCGTGGCAAGTTTGCCCTCGGTGCGCTTATCTTATCCATATTGAGTGTTATCTGGTTTGCGGCCGCTGCACTCGGCGCAAAATATGGACTTTGGAGCTGGCAGTTCGGGCTGTTGAAAATGACGGTTGGGTGGGGACGCTTCGTTGCCTTTGGAGCACTGGGGCTTGCTGTGCTTGCTGTGATTATTTCACTGGTGAAGGCACCGCGAAAGCAACCGCTCATGCTGTCTATTGGTGCTTTTCTGATTGCCGGCTTATTGGCTGGCCGCATGGCAGGCCTTGCGGCCAATGGTCAAAGCGTTCCATCTATCCATGATATTCAAACCGACTGGAACAATCCGGTTGAATTTTCTGAAGCGTTGATAACTGTGCGTGGACCGGGCAGCAATCCAGTGCGTTATGGCGCGGATGCTGTTTACAGGGATGCAAACCACCCACGCTTTGGCGGCAAATTGATCGCTGATATTCAGGAAGAAGCCGAATGCGGCTCGCACGATGATGATGTCTGTGAGGACAGCGAAACCCCAAAGCCTTATAAACCTTTGGAAAGTCTGTTGATTAATGCCCCGCGCGCGGATGTGTTTGCCGCAGCTGAGCGGATCGTGAAAGCGCGCGGCTGGGAGATTGTGACCTCTAATGGGGAGGCTGGCATTATTGAAGCAACACATACGTCTCCCTGGTGGGGCTTCAAGGATGATGTCGCCATCCGCATTGGTGAAGCTGAGGGTGATACAACACGCGTAGATATGCGCTCGATCAGCCGGGTAGGTGGCTCTGACCTCGGGGCCAATGCGCGGCGCATCTCAGCGTTTCTTTATGAGTTAGATGGTCAACGCTGGCAGTAGGTCGATCTGCCTGCATTTTCGGTTGCAACTCCATATGCCCCCCAAAACTTAATCAGTTATTCAGCCGCTACTCTTACGAGCCGATAAGCACTTTCGACCATACAAGGGTCTTCTGAGGCTATGACGCGTCCTTCTTTGACAAGCTGGCGCATATGTCCGAGGACGGATAAAGCAGCGGCCGGATGCAGACGTTTGTCGACATCAGCATACATTTCTCCAACCATTTCGCGTATGCTGACCTCGCCACGTTCAAGGTGTTTAAGAATGGCAGCTTCGCGCCCGCGCCGATGATTTTTATAGCTTTCAATAAAGCCATGCACGTCGCCTTTGATAGGCGCGCCATGGGTTGGCCAAAGGATATCAAAGTTCATGGCCTGAACCTTGTTCAGGCTGTCCATATAGTCACCCATATCGCCATCGGGAGGTGCAACAATCGTGGTTGACCATCCCATGATATGATCGCCGGAGAAAAGTGCATTTTCTTCCTCGAGTGCAAAACACATATGGGTATGAGTATGGCCCGGTGTGTGAATGGCTTTTAAGGTCCATCCGGGGCCCGTAAAAGTATCGCCGCAGCACATCTCGACATCTGGTGTGAAGTCTGGATCGTCTTCAGAGCCAAGTTCGCCTTTGGCCGTTGGTTGTGCGCAGCCATAAGCATAAGTCTTGCAGCCTGCCCATGCTGCCAGCGGCGCGGCCAGCGGGGAGTGGTCAGAATGCCCGTGAGTGACGAAAACATGCGTAACTGTTTCGCCTTCAAGAGCGGCTTTAAGAGCGTCAAAATGTGCCTCATCCATGGGGCCGGGATCTATCACGGCGACCTGACCTTTGCCGATAATTTAAACGCCTGTACCAATAAATGTGAATGGGCCAGGATTATTTGCGATCACGCGGCGGATAAGTGGGCTAACCTGATCTACGCGACCATATTCAAAATTAATGTCTCTAATAAAAGGAATGGGAGAGGCCATAAGTGGGCGATCCGTTTTGTTTTTTGTCTTGGAGGGGGAGGCTTAGCTCTTTTTGGGATTGAAAGCGACCGCAAATGCTTTTGCCATGCGGCGTGTTGCACGCAGCTTTCCGCCTAGAGGGAGCGCTAAGGGAGGACCCATGTCTGTCTTGTTTGCATCGACAATGTGAATTTTGCCGGTGGCTTTATCCCGTAAAACATCAATACCGCCCCAATCGAGGTTCACGCCTGCGGCAAACTTCCGAATGATGTCCAGCTCTTCAGCGGTAAAAACCTTGTCGAGACTGTCCAGAAGGACTTCCTGATTCTCATTCATAAAGCGGCGTTCAAGCAGGCGGCGTTTACGGTAGACGATGGCTGGTTCGCCACCAACGATACATGTGCGGAGATCTTCGACCATGCCACCAGGAATTTCATTGTCGATAAGGCGTTGATAGGTTTTACCCTCAATTGGTTCCATAGGTCCGACAATGATGCGTCCATCATGGGCACCGTTAAGTTCGGATTTCTCAACCATTGCGCCATCATATGTACGCGGGTCAGCTGCCAGGTCGTAGCCTGCTGCTTTTTCAAACACTTCAGCAATCAGAGTTTTGGAAATATTGTTGCAATCAAAATTGACGAGGACAGCATCCGGGTGTGTTTGGGGCGGTGTGTTGCTGGTGATCGTTGTATCGTCAAACTGCATCACGATGTCAGCTTCCATCGGGTCGTCAATAACCTTAGCACCAGCAACATGCATAACTGGCCATATAAAATACCAAGGGCGCGGCTTATCAGGGAAGAAGGCAATCTTGGGTCTCTTATAACCGCTCAGCCATCTTTGAATACGCCATGATTGGGCAAAGAAGTAAAACGCAAACCAGCTGAAAATATCGTGAAATAAGCTCCACGCAATCGGAATATGAGCCCCGGTTTTCTTTACCAGAAAGCCTCGGTTCTTATATTTGAAGTCCGAAAACCAAATGCGCTTGTTCATACTCATACTCCAGTTATGCCAGCGTGCGCCAAGCACTAGGGAAACGTATTTCATTTACGAGCATATACGGTCTCGTCCGTATGACACAAGCAATCCTCAGAAAAACAATGATCAGGAATTCATCACAAGGATGTGTTGATTTTATATAATCTCGAAACTTACAAAAAATCGGCGAGGCCGGATAAATCATAGCCAGCATCTTGCCCGGCTTTAAGGACTTCCTGAGCGCGCCCCTGTCCGCGTTGGGAAAGCGCCCAGGCGGTGATAGAGCGTGTTCCGCTTCTGCAATAGGCCAATACAGGCTGCGCGGCGGCGTCGACAAGGCTGCCTTGCTGACTGGCAATTTCCAGAGAGGGAGCCCCTGAAAAGGGAAGTGCCAGAAAAGACAAACCCAGAGATTCAGCTTCGGCTTTCATGGCTTCGATTGTCGGCTGTTCAGGACCACCTTCATGGTTGGGCCGATTGCAAATGATGGTTTTAAACCCGGCTGCTTTGGCGGCCGCCAAGTCGGAAATATCCAATTGCGAGGCAACAGAGAAGGCCTCTGTGACGTTCCGGAAATCAGTCATCTTATCGCTCCTGATGGGGACAGTTTCATAGGCGGACTGTTATATCATTTAAGCTTAATTCTCAATCAGCAGAGGGGATGATACATGTGTACGTTCTTGATTGGAAAGCTGAAGCTGAGAGAGGGCTGAGTTGAGGCGTTCATCACCGGCAAGAGCTGAAACAAGGCTTGCCGCGCGTGCGACATCAGCTGAGACGCCAAACAAGCCCTCTAAAGCTTCAAAGCCAGTTTTACGCTTTGGATAATAAATAAGCCGAACATTTGCATCTGGCTCAATACCAGCCAGCTCTCGGGCTTTTTCAATTGCGTCAGTAAAGCCGCCAATCTCATCGACGAGGTTTTGGGCAAGTGCATCTTCACCGCTCCAGACACGTCCTTTGGCAACCGTATGAACCTCGTCAAGACTCATGTTGCGTCCTTCTGCGACCAACGACGTAAAGCGATCATAGCCTCGTTTCAAACTGGCTGTAACCTGTTCGCGTTGGCTGTCTGTAAAGAGGTCACTGTCGTAGGCATGGGCGAACTCACCGCCAACGGTGATAGCGCGCGGATGGATGCCCAGCCGCTCGAAACCTTCTGAAAGCGTTGTTTTGCCCCCGAAGATACCGATTGATCCGGTAATCGTTGATCGGCTGGCCATGATGTAGTCAGCGCCAGTAGAAACATAATAGCCACCCGATGCGGCAACTGAAGCCATCGAGACGATCACAGGCTTACCATCTTCCTGAACGCGCTCGATGGCACGCCAAATCTGGTCTGAGGCTGTTGGTGACCCACCCGGGCTGTCGACACGGAAGACAATGGCTTTGATTTTATCATTACGACCTGCTTCCAAAATAGATTTTGCAACCGGATCAGATGCGAAGACGGGCGCTGTGTTAAATGGGTTGGTGCTACCATTGCCGCCTGTAACGATTGCGCCTTGTCCGCCTACAATAGCGATCTGGCTTGCATCCAGACCAGCAAAGGGTGGTGTATAGCTAGCAATAGACAAAAGATTGCCTTTTGAATCACGATCTCTGGCCGCGTCTAATGCTTCCTCAGGCCAGCCAAGCTTATCTACAAGATTCCTCTCACGTGCGATTGATGCAGCGATTGGGCCGGATTCGAGTAAAGTGCGTAACTGCTCAATGTCTATATCGCGATCGGCTGCGATGTCTTCAAGCGAAGCTGTCCATAGAGAGTCTGCCAGCTCTGTCATGGCCTCCCGGTGTGGGCCGGTGAAGTCATTTTCTTTAAGGTCGTTTGGAGCGTTCTTATATTCATAAAGTGCGACCACTTCTGAAACGATTGAAAGCCGGTCAAGAAGGTCTTTCATGAAAAGTGTTTCAAAACTAACGCCTGAAGCAATGAGCTCTGTGCCTGGCTGTATCCAGATTTCATCAGCCGCAGCAATCGCGCGCAGGTCGGATGGGCCTGTGCTGAAGCTACCTTGGGTGTGTGCGATGACATATTTTCCGGACGCGCGGAACTCATTTAAGGCATCGCGCAACTCTTCGGCGCGGGCACTCCCAAATGATCCTTGGGCTGCACGGATAAAAAGGCCTTTAACGCGCTCGTCTGATTCGGCGCTTTTGAGTTTTGTCAGAATATCCGTGAAACCGGGGGAGCCATTTAAAGCTGCAAAACCACTGGCTGCTGTCTGGTCTGTAAAGCCGCTTCGTAAATCAATGGTAATTACAATGTCTTTGCCCGGTGTTGTGTCTTGTGAACTTGCGGCAGCAGAGACGAGGCTTGCAAACAGAAAGAAGATTGCAAGTGTAAACAACAGTAGCGCGCAAAACGCGCCTGCCATTGAAAGAAAGAATGTTTTCACAAAAATAGCTCCAGTCCGAAATGATACTTTATTTATCGATAAAGATAAAATCGTATCTTTGCAACCATCAGGAAAAGCGCGCAAAGATAAATATTTAATTGTGAGAATTCCTAGACAGGTTGTGATTTTAAGTCTCGTCGATATGGCATTAACACGCTGTATTAAAATAAAATTTATTTAAGTGGCTGATCTTCAGAGACATTGTGTTCAATTTTTAAGCAGCAGCCAGGCCATTTCTCTCTAAATCAGGTGTTGCCAGTTCTCATACTATTCGCTATCTGACCGCTCTGCATTGGGGCGTCGCCAAGTGGTAAGGCACCGGTTTTTGGTATCGGCATTCCCAGGTTCGAATCCTGGCGCCCCAGCCACACTCTGTTCATGCGACAGTTCAAGGACATGTCTGCCTGATATTGCAGGGAAAATTTTCGACAAACACGTTACAACACATTTTGCAAGCGCAAAAAGAAGTGTAAATCGTCGATGAACGGTGTTGATCCTTTCGTAACAGATTGCTAGCGTGATTAATTCTAAACAAAATGATAATGTTTAGACCGCACCTGTAAAAATTACAGATGCACAGACATAAGAGAAAGCGGCTCACGCTTCAGATGAGGAAACACGCAAAGAACCGCGTTGCTCCTTGCTTAAACTCGTAGCCATGGTGTGGGCTGCAAACTTCCCAGTTTTTAAAGGGTCGTGGGAGATACGTCTGCGGCCAAATGAGTTTTACGCGCCGCGCGCGCATTTAGTGAGAGGCGAACATTATGAAAAATGTTCTTACACCAGCACGGGGCGCTATTTTGGCTGCCTTGTTTGTGGGTGCAGGCATGACGGCAGATGCACAATTGCGGTCTGCTCTTGACGTCGGTGAGCGGGCCACACGGTCTGCCAGCCAGGCGCAAGCCAGAATCAATCAATTGGACGATGAAAGATCTGATCTTGTCCGCGAGTTCCGTACACTTGTGCAACGCAAAGATGCTGCGCAACTGTTTGTGCGTCAGCAGGAACAGGTTGTGGCGAGTCAAACGCGCGAGCTTGAGTCGCTTGAGGTTCAGCTTGGGCGGGTTGATGAGATCACGTCAGTTATGATCCCAATGATGCTGGACATGATCGACGATCTGGAAGCTTTCATCGAAGCCGATCTGCCATTTGAGCTTGAAAGTCGCCGTGCACGCATCGCAAGCCTCAGAGAGGTTATGAAACGTGCTGATGTTGTGCCAGCTGAACAGTACCGCCTTATCATAGACGCCTATCAGGCTGAGCTTGAAGTGGGTAATACTGTTAATACATGGACTGATGAGGTCAGTATTCAGGATCGCCCAACAGATGTTCATATGTTTCGGTACGGACGTGTTGCGCTCGTTTACCTGACGCGCGATGATCGTAAGGCCGCGCGTTGGGACCGT
This sequence comes from uncultured Hyphomonas sp., assembly GCA_964443965.1. Lineage (GTDB taxonomy): Bacteria > Pseudomonadota > Alphaproteobacteria > Caulobacterales > Hyphomonadaceae > CALLCD01. The sequence goes on from CAYUFN010000057.1 coordinate 10,961, forward strand.
GCTTCGCGCAGCTGGGTGGACCTTGACTCTTCTTATAATGAGAACATCAGAGTTGCAATCAAGGCGGCTAAAGAGTTGATACAGCCTGAAATTCTGTTCGGGCCGATCTCTCCGCTGGCGACATCGGCACCGCCTGCTGTTGCGCCAGCTGTTTTGCAGCCAGAAGTCGATGCGTATCGCAGTGTTCTGTCTCAAACTGAAAATCTCGGCGTTTTTGCCAACCAGCAAGAGCAGATCCTGATCAGCCAGGAAAACGAGATTGCCTTGCTTGAAGAGCGTATTGCAACAGCTGAAGAACGTAACCTTGAGGTGCGACCTCTGCTCGAGCAGATGTTTGTGGACCTGAAAGACTTTGTTGCGGCTGATCTTCCTTTTAAAACCGAGGAACGTGCTGACCGTATCGCAGCACTTGAAGCATCCCTCAATGATGGTGAGCTAAGCGCTGGTGAGCTAACCAGTCTTATACTGGCTGCTTACAAGATCGAACTTGATGAAGGGTCCGTGCAGGAAGTCTGGAACGAGCAGATTGATATTGATGGCTCAGGCACATTGCAGGAAGTTCGGCTTTATCGCTATGGACGCGCGGCAATGGTTTATGTGTCGCTTGATCGTAGCAAGGCTGGCCGGTTTGACCGTCAAACACGCCAATGGGTGCCAGTTGGTGCCGCTATGCGTAACGATATTATCAAAGCAACCAAGATTGCCGACGGTATTGCCCAGCGCAGCATTTTGTTTGCTCCTGTTTCCAAATTTTCCGCTGAATCGCCATAGCGGCCCTAAGATTACATAAGGTTTATTATCATGTTGAAGTTTAAAACCACACTTAAAGCCATGGGAGCCGCAGCGCTTCTCTCGCTCGGTTCATTGTCTGTTGCGGCACCTGCCTCAGCACAAAGCCTGAACGATATTTTGAATCGTATCCGTCAGGACTCCAGCCAGTTGACGGCTGAAAATCAGGCCCGCCTGCGGGAGTTCCAGCAAAAGCGTGACGAGCAAGCCTCTATCATGGCGGCTGCCCGTTCGGAGCTGAACGCGGCTGAAGCGCGCGGACGGTCCTTGTCTGCTCAGTTTGATGCGAATGAAGCCAGATTGTCAGAGCTTCAAAATCAGCTTGAGGAAGAAGCCGGTGATTTTGGTGAATTGCTCGGTCAGTTCCGCCAGGCAGCTGGTGAAACCATGCCGATCATTTCAAACTCAATTGCAAATTTCCAGTATCCTGGGCGCGTTGAGAAGCTCTCAGAAATTTCTCAAGCCAGCTCTCTGCCAAGCCGGGCAGACCTTGACAGTCTGCCGCGTGCCATTCTGCAGGAAATGATTGCGCAATCTGAGGTGACAACATTCACATCTACTGTTGCGAATGCTGGCCCGGATGGTGAAAATGCGGATCTTGAACTGATGCGGATTGGTGTCTTTACAGCAGCAACCACAGACGGTGCACGCTTTGTTGAAGTTGGTGAAGAGGGCGGCTTGGTCGTGTTCCCAACACAGCCAGGTGCGCAATTCCGCAGCACGATGCAAAATCTGATCAATGCAGGTGAAGGCGAAGTCGTTCGCGCGCCGGTTGATCCGACCAAAGGTGACCTGTTTGCTATCTTCGGAAACACGCTTGGTGTTTTTGAATGGGAACGCTTTAAGCAAGGTGGCTTCTTCGGCTACATGATTATGGTCATCCTTGTGATTGGTATGATCATCGCGCTGTTCAAGATTGTGACGCTCTTCCTGATGGGCAACCAGATGAAATCAACAGCACGTAGCCGCCAGGGCGGAACAGGTAACCCACTTGCACGTGTCTTTGAAACTTACGAAACGCACCGCAATGATGATATCGAAACGCTTGAACTCAAGCTTGACGAGCAAATCCTGCAAGAAACACCACGCATCGAACGCTTTAACGATATTGTTCGCATGCTGGCCGCTGTTGCACCGCTGGTCGGTCTGCTCGGTACGGTTATCGGTATGATCCAGGTGTTTACCGCGATTACGCTCTACGGTACGGGTGATCCGCAAATCATGGCGGGTGGTATCTCTACAGCGCTTGTGACAACAATGCTTGGTCTGATCGCTGCGGTTCCGCTGATCATCTTTGGTGCATTCGGGACATCCATGGCGCGGTCTAATCAGCAGGTTCTTGATGAGCAGGCGGCCGGTCTTGTCGCTGAACGTGCAGAGCGTGGGAACGCGGCGGCTTAGGCCGCCCGTTTCCGGGAAAGGAGCCTCATATGGGTTTCAATGAACTGCAGGCTTTTCTTGAACGAGGAGGAACGATCCTTCCAATCCTATTAGTGGTCACGTTTTTCATGTGGGCAATGATTTTGGAACGGTTCTTCTACTTCCAGTTCGCGCATAAAGTCGTCGCAAATGAAGTGGTTTCGGAGTGGCAGTCGCGCTCCGACCGCAAGTCGACTTACGCACATTGGGTTAAAGACAAGCTTGTCTCCGAGGTGCGCCAGTCAGCTGAAATGTTCATTCCAATTACGAAAGCTCTGGTTGCGTTGGCGCCTTTGCTTGGTTTGCTTGGGACGGTTACAGGTATGATCGAGGTTTTTGAGATCATGGCCTATACAGGAGGCTCTGATGCCAAAGCGATGTCGGCAGGGGTGTCCAAAGCCACGATCCCGACCATGGCTGGCATGGTGGCATCATTGTCAGGCATTATCTTCACCTCTGGTCTGGATAAACGTGCGGCGCGATCTGTACAAAAAGTTGCTGACAGATTGGAGATTGGCTGATGCGTGGACGTAGACAAAGACCCGCCGAAGAGGCCAAGGTCGATCTGACACCGATGCTGGATGTGGTGTTCATTCTCCTCATCTTCTTCATTGTGACGGCGGTCTTCCTTCAGGAAAGCGCAATTGATGTGGAGCCACCTCCACCGTCAAATGACACGCCGACTGATCCGGTGCCTGTTATCCTTATTCGTGTCGATGAAGATAATCGTGTGTTCGTGAACAATCGCGCTTCACTTGTTGAGTCTGTTCGGGCGAACATTGAAAGATTGCGCGCAGAAACACCAAATTCCTCGGTAATCATTCAAGCGCATCCGGATGCGAAAAACAAAACTGTTATTCGGATACGGGATCAGGCAGCCAGTGCTAATATTGACCGCGTCAATGTTATCCTCAGTGATGTATAGGAGCCAATGATATGGCACGAAGAAAACGCGTAAGTTCAGCAGGCGCCTCAGACGAGGAAGAGATTAACCTCACACCAATGCTGGATGTGGTGTTCATTCTCCTGATCTTCTTTATTGTAACGGCTCAGTTCATCAAAGAGCCTGGCGTTGATGTTAATAGAGTTGAGGTCGTTAATCTGACAGAGCAAAAGCCTTTGGCAATCCTTGTTGCGATTGATGAGAACAGCGATGTCTATATCGATAAAAAAGTTGTCAAACCAAATGAGCTGACCTTTACGCTCAGGGAGCTTCGCAATGATAATCCCAAGGGTGAACTGATCGTTCAGGTTGACCAGGAGTCGAACGCCAGAGCGCTGGTTGAGTTAATGGAAGTTATCGCTGAAGTTGACGGCCTTGCACCTGTCCATATATCAACATTGGAAAAGTAGGAGTTTTATATGCCTAAGAATTTTTTCCTCCGCGCTTTAATCGGGACACCGATCGCAGCGGTTATTGCGTATGGTTTGTTTATCTTGATGGCAACGCTTATTGCGGCTGAATACAATCCTGATGATGAAACGGAAATTCGCAAAATTGAGCGGATTACACCTGAACAACGTGATCAGGAAGTTCGTGCGAAATCCCGCTCGAAGCCGAAGCGACTTGCTTCTGCTGATAAGCCACCACCACCGCCGAAACTGTCTGCCTCTAAAGCAGATATCAATCTACCAACCCCGCAAATTCAAGGCGCGGCACCAACAGAAGTACGGTTTGACCGGGTTCAGTCTCTTGATATCAACCCTGTTGCTATTTCTGACCGTGATGCAACGCCTATCCGGCCGCCGGTACCAACGTATCCTAACCGTGCACTTGAGCGTGGAACGGAAGGCGAATGTTCGGTGAGTTTCAATGTGGATGTTCGCGGGCGTCCATACGATGTTAAAGCAGATTGTAGTGATAGCATTTTCAAGCGCGAGGCTGAGCGAGCTGTTAGCAGGGTGGAATTTGCACCCAAAATTGTGCGTGGCAAGCCGACCGAGCGTAGAAATGTTGTTTACCCGCTGGTGTTTAGCTTAAGCGAATAGCGCCGAAAACGACACTGTTTAAAATACCAAAGAGAGCCGTAACTGGCTCTCTTTTTTTGTGTAGGAAAAGAAGTTTACGCAGGGGCGCTTGTCAAACATTGAATTTATGTTATGTTACATCATAACAATAACGACAAATGGAGAGACAAATGCCATTCCAAAAAATCATATCTGACCCGGTAGCATGTATTGCATCAGGCGATGTACGCCGTCCTTCAATACCAGAGATGGCACGCAAACCCGGCCGTTCGCAAATCAAACGCTACATGCTGATGAGTGCGCCAGCGGCTCTGATTTCCTATGGGCTGTTTTTGATGATGGGGAGCTTAATCGCTGCTGAATTTGTACCAGCAGAGGCTAGCGAGCCGCGCGTCATCACAAAGATTACACCCGAAAAATTAACCCCGGAAGAACTTGCAGTTCGGGTAAAGGTCGAGCCGATTGAGACGCTGTCCGCTCCGCCGCCGCCGCCGAAAGTCTCGATTAAGAAAGTTAATGTACCATTAGATGCTGTATTGTTCACTGGCGAAGCGCCTAAAAAAGTTGAATTTAACAAGCGGGATCTGGGGTTAGATGTTCGCCCGGTTGCGATTTCCAATCGTGAAGCTACGCCCATTCGTCCGCCAATTGTTTCCTATCCGCGACGTGCCATCGATCTAGGCATTGAAGGGACCTGTGCGGTTCATCTGGATGTTGATGTGCGCGGGCATCCCTATAATGTGAAGGCAGATTGTACAGATCGGATTTTTGAAAAAGAAGCCGTGCGCGCCGTTAGCCGGGTTGAGTTTTCACCAATGATTGTGAAGGGCACCGCCAGAGAACGCAGAAATGTTGTTTACCCGCTGGAGTTTACGTTCAGCAATCCATAAACAGTCTTTGGTTTTTGGGGGCTCAGGTGCCACGGAGGCATAAGATTTAATCTCAATATCGTACCGGAAACAACACGCACGGAAAGTTGAAGGTCTTCTTGCTTGACTGTTTTTGTATTTAATAATTTTAATCTTTTAAAACAGTGTATTGTTTAGCCATTTTCAGGCGCTATAAAAAACTCGCTTAAAGCAGTAAAAGAGCCTTGATTACGACGCAAACTTCCGGTTCATTAGAGCAAACGGGCCTCAGGCCACAGGAGTGAAATGATGACTTTTAAAACATTGCTTAAAAGCGCAGGTGCAGTATTTGCCGTCATGGCGTTTAGCGTTGGTACAGCAAATGCGCAGACTTGCGATATTACAGAGCTGAGCTCTGCGACGGGGGAACTTTATCTGGAGGCGCAAAACGCCCTCTTTGTAGATGATGATCCGGCCAAGGCGCTTGCAGGCATCAATAAACTCAAAGCACTGCCGCTAAATTGTTATGAAGAAGGCGCGATGCTTGGCCTGAGCGCACAGATCAAGCTCAATCAGGGCGACTATCTGGGGGCGGCTCAAGATCTTCAGACCTCTTTGAACAAAGGGTATGTGCCGCCTCAAGATCGTGTTGGGACTTATAAAGCGCTCATGCAAATTTATTTTCAGGAGCAAAGATACCAAGAGGGGCTGAATTTTTCCAAGCAATGGGTTGCTGCTGGCGGGAAACCAACCCGCGACGAGATGTGGAGCTTTGTTGCGGCATATAGCAATCTAAAAGATTATAGAGCGGCGATCCCATGGGCAGAAAAGGTTCTGGCGGCTGATGGGCGCAACGCATCAGAGACAGTGACCAATTCCCTGATTTATTTCTACGATCAAACAAATCAACCGGCCAAGAAAGCCGCATTGATTGAGAGACTGCTTGAACAAGACCCAACCAAACGAATTTACTGGGATGCAATTGCAGGCGATTATCAGCGTGCCGGTGATGATAATAAAGCCTTTGAAGTGCAAAAAGCTATGTATCTTGGCGGCATTTTAACGTCTGAGCAGGAAATTGAACGCATTGTTCAGTTATACAACATACTGGACGCACCCTATCAGGCAGCACGTATTATTGAAAAAGAAATGAATGGTGGGCGG
>CAYUFN010000058.1:0-1035 GCA_964443965.1 uncultured Hyphomonas sp.
TTCGATTTGTTTTGTCATGGCGTTCAGGTGGGCAGATTTGTAGGCTCGGTCAAGGTTTCGGCTGAGCCGGCGGGCGTAATATCTTTCGATACACGAATGTAATTAGTATGCTAGCGGGCACGCCGACTAAGCAAGATGCGGTCAGGCTTCCACCGAGCGCCGAAATGGTAATCGATGGATCGCCTGTTGATAAATAGGAGGCATTTGCAACCTGGCTCACGAGAAATATTATGAGGGATGTGGTGAGTGCACCGACGATGTAGAACATGCTTGTGGGGCTTGGTTTGTTTTCTGCTTTAAATATTATTGATAACAGCCCAAGTATGAACCAACCGGCAGGTATGACGACAATAAGGCCATACAAGTTCATTCCCGATAGAAAGAAAGTAACAGATGCGGCGCTCCAAAAAGTATAGCTCGCATCCAAGTCTGCTTGGTACGGAGGCGCGGCTCCGCTGCCAGTTAGCGCTGACCAAATCAACATCCACAGTAAAGCAATGAACGTTACAGCTAAGCTTGCAAATATTCCGCTTATGAACACAGCTACATGCGCGCGCCGGATAAGGGGAGGTTCAAATTCTGGCTGTTGTGATTGGCTCACGCCCCATAATCCTCCGCTGTTTTCACCTGCCGATGAAAGCGCAGCCGTGCGGCGAAAGCGAGGGGATCATGCGGTTTTACTAAGGCATCTGCGGGGGTGCCATACCAATCGACGAGGCGGGTGAGGAAGAAGCGGAGCGCTGCGCCGCGGCAAAGGAGCGGCAGGGCGGCACGTTCTGGCTGTGTTAGGGGACGGACGTTTTGATAACCTGCGATGAGAGCGGCGCCCTTGGCGGTGTTGTAGGTGCTATCCTCGAAGGCCCATGCATTGAGGCAGACGGCGAGGTCATAGGCGAGGAAGTCGGTCGCTGCGAAATAGAAATCAAACGCGCCGGTGAATGTATCGCCGATGAAGAAAGTATTGTCCGGAAAAAGGTCGGCATGAATTGCGCCGCGCGGCAGCGTGTCTTCGGTTGGCCAGTGCCGGGTGATGAG
>CAYUFN010000058.1:1045-16532 GCA_964443965.1 uncultured Hyphomonas sp.
TGAGGTCCATGTCGGCGTATATGAGGGAGGAGAGGCCCGCTTGTAGCGCATCGGCCTCTTGTGCCCGGCCTTTCCATAGACGACGCCATCCGTCCGGTCCCAGATCATTCTGGCGGGGTGTTGTAAAGTCTTGCAAGGCGATGTGCATCCGGGCGAGGGCGGCACCGAATGCGCGGCACTGGGCAAGGTTTGGCGTGCGCGGGCTTATGCCTGTGAGAAACTCTACGATGAGGGCGGGGCGGCCCTCCAGCGTGCGTAGGGCTTTGCCGTCGCGGGCCTTGATTGGTGTGGCGCACGGAAAACCTTTGCTGGCCAGATGCTCCGTCAGGGCGACGAACCAAGGCAGGTCATCCGGGTTTGCGCGTTTTTCAAACAGGGTAAGAATGAAGCGATCTTGCGTTGTCTCCAGATAGAAATTGGAGTTTTCCACGCCTTCGGCGATGCCTTTGAGCGCGCGCGGTGCCCCGATATTATAATCGGCGAGGAACGTTGCGAGCGCTTCATCAGAAACAGGGGTGTAAACGGCCATAGGCTAGCTGGTAGCGTCTGCCTCATTCGGCGTCCAGAGGTCGCGCTGCATGGTGCGGCCCATCAGGAGGAAATGAAGGGCAGCCCAGAGCAAGAAAAGCGAACCGATTGTAACCCCCCATCGTACACCGGTTTTGCGCGCCGGCGCGCAGTGGACGCTGTCTGTTTCTGTGGCTGCGTCAATCTCGTTTTGCGGGATCGGCGTGAAACCTGTAGGCAGCGCTACTTCGCCCGCTTCGACCTTGGCGAGCAATTTACCTTCACGGCGCACAGAGGTGAGGACGCGCTCGGCCGCACCGCATTCAGCCAATGTGACAGGGGACGCATTTTTTGAAAGCTGCCATTTGGTGCCTTGATCAGAAATCCAGCCAATAGCGGGCGGGCCAAGGCCATAGCCGATAAGGTTGACAAAGAAGAGCATCAGCGCGGCTACAGTTGCCCGCATGCGCGGCTCAACCAGTTTTTGCGCGATGGCAAACATGGGGCCGAGATAGGAATAGCGCAGGATAGCGGCGATAGCGAGCGCGGGCACAGCCAGCCAGATTGCCACCGCGCCGCCAGAAAAACTGAGGGTATTATAGCCAAACAGCATGAATGGGACGGCCAGGGTCATCCCTAAAGCCGGTAACCAGCTATCAGAATTTGGATGCCGCGCGCGGATCTTATCGGCGATCACGCCAGAGCCAAATGTACCGATGCCAGCTGCAATACCGAGGACGCCGCCATAAAGGATCGCAGCTTCAAAGAGCGGAAGTTCGTGGGCACGGGTCCAGAAGGGGCGCACAAACTGGCCAATGCCGTAGCCGGCAAAACTCGCCATCGCACCGCCAAGAGAGACGTGCCAGAAGGTCGGGTTTTTAGCGACTTTTTCAAACGCCAGGAACGGCGACGGCATGCGGCGCGCAGCAGCGGCGGCGGCCCCGCCGGGGTCTGAATAGCCACGCGGCGGCTCTTTAACGGTCAGCTTGAACAGGACCGCGCCGATAACACCCGGAAGTCCCATAAAGATAAAGGCATCCCGCCAGTCCAGTCCGCCGCGCGTGGCGATCCATGCCCCGCCAACCGCAGCCAGCATAGAGCCAATGGGAATGCCGAGTGCGAAAATGGCCAGTGCGCCGGTGCGTTTCTCCGGCGGAAAATAATCAGAGATCAAGGAGTGTGAGGGTGGTGAGCAGCCCGCCTCGCCAATCCCCACGCCAACACGGGCAAGGGCAAATTGCACCGTTGACTGGGCCATGCCGCAAGCGACTGTCATGGCGCTCCATACGGCCATGGCCGTGGCGATGATCCATGTGCGGGATTTGCGTTCGGCCATCATGGCAAAAGGGATGCCCAGCACGGTGTAGAGGAGGGCAAAGGCGAGCCCGGAGAGTAGGCCGATTTGCGTGTCGGTCAGCCCGAACTCGATACGGATATCCTCGCCCAGAACACCGATCAGCGTGCGGTCAATGAAGTTGAATGTGTAAACGACCAGCAACGCAAACAGGACGTAAGCGCGATAGCCGCGTGTGCCATAGCCTTCTGTTTGGCTGGGTTGGCTTGGCGATGGGGTTTGTACTGTGTCGGTCATATCAAGCTGCCTCTGTGACGAAGTCGCGCTTCAGAGTGCGTGAGGACATGTAGAAGCAGAAAGCGGAAAACAGGAACCAGAGCGAGGTAAGCGCGAGGGATTTGCGCAGGCCTTCACCGCTGGCGGCTGTGCATACCGTTTGCATCGCGTCGGTCAGGCTATCGCTGGCCTTACAGGTGGCCAGCGCAATATCACTGCCTGCGTCTACCAATGCGCCTGTCATAAAGAGATCGGAAAAGAAGCCAACAAAAAGTGGGCCAATGCCATTGCCGATGATCGAGACGAGGATAAGCAAGACAGCAACAGCGGTTGCGCGGGCGCGGCTCGTTACGACGCTGGAGGCGATATTATATTGCGCGCCGAGATAGGCATAATGGGCCATGGCGGCGATTGCCATAAAGGGGAAGACATATTGCAGCGTGTTGGTTAGCAGGGCGAAACTGTAAAACGGTACGGCGATAACCAGACCGATCGCCGGGACAAGCGCGACGGCGCGCTGGGAGCGTTTGGAAGCTTTCTCCGTGATATAGCCACCAAGGAATGTGCCGAGCGCAGCGAAAGCGGACAGCGGTGCACCATAATTTATCGCTGCGTCGCGCACGCCCATGCCGTGTACACGCTGTAGGAAGGGCGCCTGAAAGCTGGCTATTCCATAGCCAACAAAGGCAACGAAGGCGGCGCCAACAGCCATCCACCAAAAGGTCGGCTTGGACCAAATCTCCCGGAAGGCGTCCATGAAACTGGCTTGTTCCTGCGCCTCCGTTTGGGGCGGGTCAGAATAGCCGCGCGGGGGTTCTTTGACGGTCAGCAAAAGCAAAAGCGCGATCAGGACGCCCGGCAATCCAACAACAACAAAAGCGATGCGCCAGCCTTCGATATTGGCCCAATCAAGGCCACCAAACAGGCCACCGACCCCGATTGAGCTAATCCATGCGCCAAAGTCTTCGCCTTTCATTTGGGCGATTGGGCCGCCGAACAGATTCGCAAGAACGGAGCCGAGGGTCACGCCCATGGAATAGATGCCAAGCGCGGTGGCGCGGCTGGTCGGTTTGTAATAGTCGCCGATGATGGAATTGGCTGGCGGGGTGCCGCCGGCTTCGCCAATGGCAACACCGATGCGGAAGAGGAGCAGCATGACGAAGCCTGCTGCAATACCGCAAAGGGCGGTCATGATCGACCATAAGATAATGCAAAGCGTTATGATTTTGACGCGATTGGAGCGGTCTGCCCACATTGCAATGGGAAGCCCCATCGCGGCATAGAACAAGGCGAAGGGCGGTCCGTAGACAAGGCTCCATTGAAAGTCCGTCAGTTCGAAACTCTGGATAATGGGCTGTGCGACAACGGCAATAAGCGTGCGATCGATGAAGTTCAGCGTGTAGACGACCATCAGGACGATCAGCACATAGGTGCGATAACGCTTGGTGCCAAAGCCTGTGAGATGCCCACCTGTGTCTGCTTGTGGCATGGCTTCAGGTGTAGCTGTGGTCTCAGTCATATTCGTTTTACTCCCGACGGTCGCGCCTTTTGCGGCGCGTACTCACTATCTTTCGCCACGGTAAGCAGAACGGGGCCAAGCGCAAGGGCTTCCCTAAGGGGAGGGAGGTTTTTATCGGTGGCCTAAGCTTATATTTAACGGCGTCGGCCGCCAAAGATTCCGCGCAGGACGTATTTGGTCACCTCGCGGGCCGCGTATCTTACGGCTGAGGAGGTGGCGCGTTCTGTGTTGGTCATACGCCCGGAACGGCGACGACCAGAACTGCGGGACTTACGGGCCTTGGCTTTTTCCCGTTCTGCACGTTCTTTCTCTTCGGCTTCTTCCTTTTCGCGCTTGGCGGTGGCTTCTGCGGCTTCTGCCTCACGTTTTTCAAGAATTTCATAGGCGCTTTCGCGATCAATCACCTCGTCATAATGGCCAGCAACAGGGCTTTCTTTCATGACGGCTGCGCGTTCGGCATTCGTGGCCGGACCAAGCCGGGAAGAGGGCGGGCGGATAAGGGTGCGCTGGACCATTTGCGGACGCCCTTTCGCATCCAGCGTGGAGACAAGCGCTTCACCGACGCCAAGTTCTGTGATCACCTGTTCTGTATCCAGAGCCGGATTCTCGCGAAAAGACTGTGCCGCTGCGCGCACACCCTTGCGCTCAGACGGGGTGTAGGCGCGCAGGGCGTGTTGGATGCGGTTGCCAAGCTGAGCCAGTACACTTTCAGGTAGATCACGGGGGTTTTGTGTTACAAAAAAAACACCAACCCCTTTAGAGCGGATCAGACGAACGACTTGCTCAACTTTTTCGAGCAGAGCGCGCGGGGCGTCATTAAAAAGCAAATGTGCCTCATCAAAGAAGAAGACCATTTTCGGCTTATCAGGATCGCCAACTTCGGGAAGTTGTTCAAAAAGTTCAGACAAAAGCCAGAGCAGGAAGGTGGAGTAAAGGCGTGGGGAATTGATGAGCGTTGTTGAGTCCAGCACATTAACGATGCCGCGCCCATCACGCGTGGTGCGCATGAGATCTTTAAGCTCCAGAGCCGGTTCACCGAAGAACTGATCAGCGCCCTCACGCTCAAGCACGAGGAGGTCTCGCTGGATTGCGCCAATGGAGGATTTTGCAACATTACCGTACTCAGAGGAGATCTCTGCGGCAACCTCCTTATCGCTCATATGAACGAGGAGTTTGCGCAAATCTTTCAGGTCGAGCAGTAGCATGTTATTAGCGTCTGCATATTCAAAGGCAATGGTGAGGACGCCTTCTTGTACGTCAGTCAAGTCCATCAGGCGCGCGAGGAGAAGCGGTCCCATTTCTGAGATTGTGGTGCGCACGGGGTGGCCCTGTTTGCCAAACACATCCCAAAAGATTGTTGGGCTTTCACCATAGCCATAATCTTCAAAGCCAATTTTTTCAGCTCTTGAGACCAGCTTTTCATGTAGCTTGTGTTCATGGGTGCCAGCAATTGATATGCCTGAAAGGTCGCCTTTTACATCTGCACAAAAGACCGGGACACCGGCATTGGAAAACCCCTCAGCCAGGATTTGTAAGGTCACAGTTTTGCCAGTTCCGGTCGCGCCAGCGACAAGGCCATGCCGGTTTGCACGGTTCAAAAGTAGCACTTGTGCTTCATTTTGTGTTTCTCCGCCACCGCCAAGGAAGATGGAATCACTCATATTAGCTGCCCTTTAAGAATTCGCTTTTGCCTAAGGCTAAAGGGGTTTTCGGGTAATTGGAACCGCGTTTTTCGGTCATTTACAGCCAGCTTTTTTAACAGCACACGCTTGTTGATCGATTTGTGAAGTGCGGCGAGGGGCATGTGACCCTGTGTGATCATTTTTTATGAGACATTCAAGGCTGAAAGACGCGCCGTATGAGCGGCAAGCAGCGCTATTTTGGGGCGCGGACAGATAAAAGGAATATGGCCATGGGTAAAATTACAAAGCTTCCCGATGTTTATGATCGTCAACCGGTGAAAATTCTTCTCTATCGCTGGGGCGGTAAATGGGGGCCTTTTAAAGTCAAAATACCGTGCGGTGAGTGCGCGCTGACCAAAGACGTTATCGAAGATACACTTGCAAATGAGCTATCTAATGCGGTTGTTGAGCTTGAGGTCAAGGATTGGCTCACACACATTGTAAAAGCATTTTTTCAACGTGCGCGCCATGCTCCTTGTGTGCTGGTGAATGGAAAGGTCGTTTTTCAGGGCGGTGCGCTTAATCGTGGCTTGCTGGCTGAAACTGTGATGAACGAACATGTGCAGCATTTCCCCTTAGAGGGCACACATATTTTCGGGAAAGCGAATTGTCCATTCTGTGTGCGGGCCAAAGAGGATATGGACCGACTTGGCATCGCTTACACCTATCATGATGTCGTGAAAAATCCTGGTGCGATGTATGAAATGATTGCCCGCGTGAAACCGATCGTTGGGCCGAAGACACCTGTAACAACTCCACAGATATGGATTGATGGGGATTATATTGGCGGATCAGATGAGCTGCGCGCCAAATATCATCTTTCTGATGTCACACGCGTGCGCGCACCGGCTGAGACCACTTATTGGGGTGTCCCTCAAGCTGCAAACGAAGCCCTGTGCGCATCATAAAATCGGGCTCTTGAGACCTTGTCGTTTGTCCCCTCATCATGCAAGGTTATATAAGAGAGACCGTGCCCCTTTCGTTTGCGCGAAAGGGGCTTTTTTGTTTTCCCGGTTTAAAGTCAACAATCCTGTGGCGCTTACATTTAATGAGTCCGAGGCTTGACGGCAAAGACGAGGCTGATCAAGCTTTAAGACTTGCTATTTGAGGGGCAGCGATATGGATACGTCGAGTAAGGCTGGTATTTGGATTATCGCGACGGGCGTTATCATTGCGCTTCTTTATCTGGGCCGCGCGCTTTTTGCGCCATTCGCGATGGCCGTTTTCCTGTTTCTTGTTATGGAAGGGTTTGCTACAGCGATAGATAATCGCTCACGTACCTTAAAGCGCGGTGCTTCGCGGCTTGTGTCTGTGCTGGTCGTGACACTCGGGTTTGGCTTTTTCATTATTTTGATGGCGCGGGGAATCGCACAATTTAGCGGCCAGGCAGCCGAGTATGAGCGCGAGATAAACGGGCTGATTAGTGCCGGTTATGGCATTTTTGAATTGAGTAACGCGCCAACACTTTCAGATATTCTTTTTGGTTCGACTGGATTGAAGATTCTGCAGGTTCTGGGCGGTGCAACAGCTGAGTTGAGCGAAAATCTGATTCTGATCATTCTCTATGTCGCGTTTATGTTTATTGCCCAATCGACCTGGTCGCTGAAGCTCGACTACATCTTTCCCAAGCGTGAAAACCGGGAGCAGGCCCGCAGGGTGGGGGATGCAGCGCGTATTGGTATTGAAAAATACTTATGGACACAGACAGTCATATCGGTGCTGACAACACTTTTTACCTATACGACTCTTGTTCTGTTGGGGGTGGAAAACGCAGTATTTTTGGCCGTTTTGATCTTTGTTTTGAACTATATTCCAACCGTCGGCTCCATCGTTGCTTCCGTCATTCCGTTGCTTTTTGCGCTTGTGCAGCCTGATTTGCCGACATGGGTGCCCGGGAATGAACCACAAAGTACCTACATTTATTCCGGCCTGGTTTTTGGCTTGGTTTCGTTCTGGCAATTCTTTTTTGGAAACTTTGTGCAGCCAAGAATGATGGGGGACAGCTTAAATTTATCCGTTTTAGTTGTACTGATCTCCTTGGCTGTTTGGGGGGCATTATGGGGGATTGTTGGTATGTTCCTGTCTGCGCCGTTAACTGTTTTAATGATGATCATGTTCTCGCAATCCCCGTCAACACGGTGGATCGCGATCGCTTTATCGGCGGATGGTTTGCCGGATAGATTAATGAATTCTGATAAGAATATGAAAAATGATGAGGAAGATCTGAAACGTATAGAATTAGCTCACGAAAATGTAGAATGAATATCTGTTAAGCAAGATATATTTTTACTTGGCAGACCCGTATCAATATCTATATACTTGTAGGTGAAAGTGTGTTTGCACTTTAAGTTATTAGAATCGAGCCTCCGCGTGCGTCCCCCCACCCAGCCTGCGGAATCGGCTCGTTGGACCCACTGAACATGTCCCCGTTCAGTGGGTCCGTTTTTATGGCATACGTCGATTGCCAGCTTTCGGTGGGGTTTTTCAGTTGCCGGGATAAGATTGCACACGTTTGAGCAGGCGCAGGTTTTCGCTTTAATTATAACGTATTTTGAAGCACAAGTTAATTGCTTCGCCCCTCCGCACAGTTTAGATATTCATCAATTGCAAACTCTCCAAGACGGGGCTCCCATGGCGGATAATACAACATATTCTCAAACTGGATTTGACGCCATTTCGGCTTACATGCTGAGCGCGCGTGGCCCTGATAATGGCGAGACGCTGAGCGATCAGGAGGTCGCGCTGTTTGCCAAATCTTTGTGGGCGTGGGCGACGGATATTCCAGTTGGTGAGCGACTTTTCAGGTTGCACAGTGATGCGGGCAGGCACCCTGTTCTGGAGGTTGCGGGACCGGATATTCCTTTCCTCGTTGATTCTGTTTTGGGCGAATGCATCGCCCAGCAGGCCGA
Source organism: uncultured Hyphomonas sp. (assembly GCA_964443965.1). Classification (GTDB taxonomy): domain Bacteria; phylum Pseudomonadota; class Alphaproteobacteria; order Caulobacterales; family Hyphomonadaceae; genus CALLCD01. The sequence continues at coordinate 9,233 of CAYUFN010000058.1, forward strand.
AATTCGTGCGCTGTTTCATCCGATTATTGCCAGAAATGAGGATGCGGCCGCGCGCGGCGAGATGTGGTCTGTTATACAGGTGCATTTGGGGCCACTTTCCCTGGCCGAGCAGGACAGGCTGCGCGAGGGTATCGCTCAGACATTAGGCGAACTGGCACAGGTGGTGACTGATTTTCAGGATATGCTTGCGCGCATGCGACAGGAGCGCACGCGCCTGTCAGGTGTGTCCCATTTGGGCGAGTATGATCGGGCCGAAGCAATTGCGTTTCTTGACTGGCTGGCGGCGGATCATTTCGTTTTCCTTGGCGCGCGCACCTATCGTTTTGAAATCGATGAGGCGGGCAACTTTGTTCGCGAAGAGCCTATCATGGTGGAGGGCGGCAATCTCGGTATCCTGCGTGATGAAGACCGTAATGTTCTTTCCCGTGGAGATGAGCCGACTATGCTGACAGGTCCGGTTGGGACGTTTTTGCAGGGGCCGGAGCCACTGATCGTTGCCAAGTCCTCTATGATTTCGCGTGTGCATCGGCGTGTTCGGGCAGACTATGTTGGGGTTAAACATTATGATGAGCAGGGGCGTGTGATTGGTGAGACGCGCTTTATGGGACTCTTCACGGCTGACGCCTATGATGAAGCAGCACGAAATGTGCCTCTGATCCGCCGTCGTCTTGAGCGGGTGATTACAATGTCTGGTGCAAAGCCGGGTGGGCATACGGCCAAAGCTTTTGCCAATATTTTAGAGACATGGCCGCGTGACGAACTGTTCCAGACTGAAGCCAGGGTGCTTGCGCCGATTATTCAAGGTGTTGTCCAGCTTATGGGGCGGCCGCATGCGCGCCTGTTTGTGCGCCGTGACCAGTTTGACAGGTTCGTATCAGCGTTTGTTTTTGTTCCGCGAGATGCGTATGATTCTGAAATCCGTGCACGGATTGTGGATCTGCTTGCTGATGCTTTTGAAGCTGACTTGCAAAGCTTTCAACCAAGATTTGATGCTGGGGCGCTCGTGCGTCTGCATATTCAGCTGACTTTGAAAGCTGGCGCAGTGCAACCTGATCTGGATATGCTGCAACGTCAGATTGCTGGCTTTGCGACGCGCTGGGAAGATACATTTCGTGCATCGCTGATCAGCCAGCCACTTGAAGATCATGTGCGAGATGGTGCCGGGCTTTTTGCTGAAGGGTTTAACGCGGCCTATCGTGAGGCATTTCTGCCTGAGGACGCTTTGCGCGATGTTGCTGAGCTGGCTGAGCTTGGTAACAAGACGCCGGTGCGGTTGCGCGTTTACAGGCAAGAGGAAGATGGTGAGGAGATAATCCGGGCAAAGATATATTCGCGCGGGGAGCCAATTTCTCTGTCTCAATCGGTGCCCGTGTTTGAGAATATGGGCTTGTTCGTCGACTTTGAGACGGGGTATCCGGTGCGCCCGGTGGCAAGACCGAGAGAAGATTCTCCGGATGTCTACTGGATACATGATGTGATGATGCGCCATGAGGCTGGTAAGCGTATTGATTTTGAAAAAACGGGCAATGCTTTTCAGGATGCTTTCGTAGCGGTATGGACTGGCCGGGTTGAGAATGATGGCTTTAACCGGCTGATCTTTGATGCTGGTGCAGATTGGCGTGAGGCTAATCTTCTGCGCGGCCTGTCTGCCTATCGCAGGCAAACAGGAATGGACCCTGCCAAAGAAAGCCAGATTAGAAGCTTTGCCAGACATGGCGCGATCACATCTAACATTTTAAAGATCTTTCATACGCTTTTTGACCCTCTCCGCGAGGCTGATCTGGAAATACGTAGCGCTGAGGCCGGGCAAATCGCAGCAGAAATTGTACAGCAGCTTTCCACAGTGCCATCACTGGAGGAAGACCGTGTTTTGCGTCGAACAGTTAATCTGGTGTTGGCGATTCAGCGCACGAATTATTTTGTGCACAATGCCGCGCCTTTGGCATTCAAGGTTGCAAGTGACGAGCTTGAAGCCATGCCGCGCCCTGTTCCTTACCGGGAGATTTTTGTTGCAGGGCCCGTTGTTGAGGGCGTGCATTTGCGGTTTGGTGCGGTGGCGCGCGGTGGCTTGCGCTGGTCTGACAGGCCTGATGATTTCCGCACGGAGGTTCTTGGGCTCGTTAAAGCGCAGCAGGTGAAAAACGCTGTTATTGTGCCGGTTGGATCGAAAGGCGGGTTCTATCCGAAACAATTACCCGTTAACGGGACGCGTGAAGAGGTTCGCGAAGCTGGTGTTGCAGCTTACCGGACTTTTATCAATGCCCTGCTCGAATTGACCGATAATCTGATCGATGGAGATGTGCGCCACCCTGAAAATATTGTCGTGCGGGATGGCGCCGACCCTTATCTTGTTGTGGCCGCTGATAAGGGTACAGCCACTTTTTCTGATATTGCCAACGAGATTAGCACCGCGCGGGGGTTCTGGCTGGGCGATGCCTTTGCGTCGGGCGGATCGGCAGGCTATGACCATAAGGTGATGGGCATAACAGCGCGCGGGGCCTGGGAGGCGGTTAAGCGTCACTTTCTGGAGGATGGTAAAGATATACAGAATGAGCCATTTTCTGTGATCGGCGTTGGCGATATGTCGGGCGATGTGTTTGGTAATGGCATGTTGCTCTCCAAGCAGATTAATTTGGTGGCGGCATTTAATCATCTGCATGTGTTTATCGATCCCAATCCGGGTGATCCTGAGACCATGTGGGCTGAGCGTGATCGCTTGTTCAAATTACCCCGATCGGGTTGGGCTGATTACGATACGCGCCTTATCTCTGAAGGTGGCGGCGTGTTTGAGCGGGCGGCAAAGTCTGTCCCATTATCTGATGAGATCAAGACACTGACCGGGCTGAGCGGTGAAACGGCAACACCTGATGAGCTGATCCATGCCTTATTAAAGGCCCAGGTAGACCTGTTATGGTTTGGCGGGATTGGTACATATGTGCGCGGGAGCGATGAGACCGATCGTGAAGTGGGTGACCGGGCCAATGACGGCATTCGTATTGAGGCTAAGGAGTTGCGCGCGAAAGTGATTGGTGAGGGGGCAAATCTCGGTACGACACAGGCTGCGCGGATTGAATTTGCCGTGCGAGGCGGCCGGGTGAACACTGATGCCATCGATAATTCAGCCGGGGTTGACAGCTCTGACCATGAGGTAAATATCAAAATTTTGCTCTCCGAGGCGATGAGCCGGGGCGAACTGGCCAAAGCAGATCGTAATGATTTGCTTGCCTCGATGACCGATGATGTCGCGCGGCACGTGCTGGCACACAATATCGCGCAAACCGGTGCTCTTAGTCTTGCTGAGGCAACTGTGAAGGCTGACCATGACGAGTTGGAACGCGTCATGTTATGGCTTGAAGCGCGTGGCGTGCTTGATCGCGATGTGGAAGGTTTGCCCCAATCGATTGATATGGTCGCCAGGCAAACAGCCGGTAAGCCACTGACGCGTCCTGAGCTATCTGTGCTGCTGGCCTGGTCAAAGATTACGCTTTTTGACGATATTGTTGCCAGTGATTTGCCTGATGATCCATTCTTTACACCGGTATTGGAAAGCTATTTCCCCGCAGCGCTTGGCAGATATGCCTCCAGCATGCAGGCGCATCGTTTGAAACGCGAAATTATTGCCACCGTTCTGGCCAACCGACTGCTTGATGCAGGTGGTCCGGCCTTTTTATTGCGCATGCGCGAAGCGGGCAGCATGGATAATGCTGCTTGTGTGCGCGCGTTTGAGGTTGCCCGTGCTGCACTTGATATGCCGGGGCTGCATATGCAGATCAATGATGCTGGAAACAAGACAAATGCAGCCGGTCGGATGGCCCTTGAATTGGCACTGGCCCGAAACGTAAGTGATGCAGCGATCCATATTCAGAAGTATCATGCCTCTGGTGATATTTCCGCCTTGGTTGCGCAGTATAAAGCAGGGTTTGAAACCTTGAATAAGGGTGCCGTTCAGCGGGCGAGCGTTTATGATAGCAACCGTTATGAGCGACGTGTGAAGCAATTGACCAAAGCCGGTGCCACTGCGGCGCTGGCCAAGGACATTGAGAAAACGACCCTGCTTGTCAACACAATCGAGGCGATAGATATCGCTGTGTCTGAGGATATCTCGCTGGCCAAGGCTGCGGATATTTTTTGCGAGATAGGCGGAGCCTTCCGTATAGACCGTTTACGTGCGGGTGCCCAGGATGCCTTTGCTGGCATGACCCAATGGGAGAGTATGGCTGCTTATGGTCAGCTTGCCAGCCTGTTGAGTGGACAAGCCGACGCAACACGGCAGGTCCTTGCGGGCAAGGGCGATGTTGGGGCTTATCTCAAAGCACGCAGTGGTCCGATTGATGGGCTGAACCGTCAATTGCGTGCCATGTCGCTTGGCAGGGATTGGTCGTTTGCAAAGTTTGCCTTGGCCACTGATGCTGTAAAAGCTGCTCTTATTTAAGCGCTGGCCGGTTTTTCAAATACGAGTGTGGACCAGCCATCGCGGTGGAAGCGTTTGACAAGGTTGAGATTGCGCCCCGAAAATGCACCGATGACTTGTGGTTCTTGATGCCGCAAGAGCCCTGAAAGAATGATAGCACCGCCAGGGGATGTGACTTGATGAATATCAGGTGCGAGGCGGACCAATGGCCGTGCCAGTATATTGGCAAAAACGGTATCATAAGGTGCGCCTGCCTGTACCAGGCTGTGGCGTATGCCCGAGCAGTGCACGCTTTTGAACTGTGAGGCGACATTGTTCTTAATCGCATTGTCGCGTGCCACGCGCACACTGTCTAAATCTATATCTGTCCCGATCGCGCGCCTGGCCCCTGTTTTCAAGGCAGCGATTGAGAGCACACCAGAGCCCGTGCCAAGATCAAGTATTTTGGTAGTGCGCCGTTTGCGTTGAATATATTGCAGGCCCAGCAGGCAACCGAGCGTCGTGCCATGATGCCCTGTACCAAAGGCCGGGCCAGCCTCGATCAAAACGCCAATCTTCCCCGGTGCGGTTTCGGTGAGCGCATGTGAGCCTGCCACAATAAAGCGCCCAGCCGCGACGGGGGGAAGCCCTTCCAGAGAGAGGGTTACCCAATCGCGATCTTCGAGCACTTCATAGCGCACATTCAGATCAGGCGCAGCTTGAAGGGCCAAGACAAGGCAAGCTTTGGCAGCCTTTTCATCGGCGGCATAAGCGTCCAGACGCCAGGCTGTGCGACTGTGTTCTTTGGCATCAACCGCGTCAGCCGGGGTTGGGTCAGTCCAGGCGAGAATATCCCAGACGGCTTGAATATCGGCACGTGGGCCTGTGGCGAAAATCTTGTACATGACGCGCCTCCTAGCAGGATCGGTAGTTTCTGGGTAGTCTTGTTTAGCGTATTGATGCCGACTGGAGGATTTTAGAATGTGGAAAACCCTGATAATACTAATGGCCAGTCTTGGTCTGTTTTTACCACAGGCTTGCGGCCAATCGGAGCATTGGCGGGAAGTGGCCCCTGAAGATTTGCTCCTGATCACCACAATACATGGCGTGACTGTTGTGGAACTGAACGCAGATTTTGCGCCCGGACATACGGCGCGTTTACGTGAATTAGTGCGGGCAGGCTTTTATGATGGCGAGTATTTCTATCGTGTGATTGACGGCTTTGTCGCGCAGGGTGGGGTCCAGCACGATGAACGCATGGGAGACTGGGCAGGCATTGCCAATGAGAATGATCGGGCCTTAAGGGAGGGAACGATGAGCCCGCTCGGCAATGATGATCTGTTCGCACAAAATGTTGGCCACAGCGCCGATGGCTTTGCGATGGCACAAGACAGCGCGCTTGGCCGTGAATGGCTTTTACATTGCCCCGGCGCGATGGCGATGGCGCGGGATAACGACCCTGAAAGCGGCGGTACAGAATTTTACATAACCCTAGCCCCGCAACGCTATCTGGATCGGAACCTGACCATTTTTGGGCGCGTGATTGACGGCATGCAATATCTCCAAAAGCTTGAAAGAGGGAACCGCGCGATTGAAAGCGGCGTGATACAGCCCCCGCGCACGGGTGATAAAATTACCTCCATGCAGATGGCTGCAGATTTGCCTGAGGACAAACGTCCCACCTATTTGGTGCAGCGTCCCGGAACCGACACTTTTGAAGCCTCCAAGACGGCACGGCGCGTGCGCACGGCCGAATTCTTCTATCGGAAGCCGCCTGAGGTTTTGGATATTTGCAGTTTTGACGTGCCTGTCCGTAAACTGGAGTAGGGGGATTTGCCAGGCGTCACGCTTATGTTCTATTGCCCATCAGCATTTGTCTTGGATTGCCTTTTGTCTTTACACTGAGATATAAAAGGTATGATGTTAAAAATGGAGCCCCAAAGAAAAATGCAAGAACACTGAGAGTGAGACCAGCGCTAGAAAATTTATTTCTCCAAGCCGTCCAGAACGCTGAGAGGAGTAACATGCCAAGGAAGTCCAGGTTGAACTGACCTGGCCACCCCACCGCGCCAATGTCACCAAAGAAGACTGACAGCAGGTTGATTCCGTGTTCCATGACAACCAACACAGTATATGCTGATATTGCGACGAGAATTACAGTTAGAAAAATTCTGAATGCGGTCATTTCTATAGCCTTTCTTACGAAGTCCTTTTTAATTCATCTGCTAACATTGCATGCGCGGCTATTGCAGTGATTCAAAGGACCGCAAAAACGCGATGAATAGGACCGCCATCGCCGGTTCTGGATTTGCTGACGGAGACAATGTTATTCAGCCACGCATAGCGGGCATCACCTGTTTCAAAAAACGGGGCTGCGCGAAAATAGTAACGCCACGCCCCAGCTGGGTCGTCAGCCTTGTTCACATCGAAAGCATAATCCATGTCTTCAGGTGTCGTCCATGTTCGGCCCAGCCAATGGACATAAATTAGCGCATTATCGTGTGTCTCAAGACAAAAGCGAACATCCAGAACGCCAGTTCCATCTGGTCGCATTTTTATCCAGTCTGCTCCTGAATCTGGGACGACGCGCCCTTTGAGATGTGGCCCCTCGAATGTGCCATCTTTGACCAGGAAAATCATGCGACTACCATCCGACATCGGGGCAACTTCCAACGGGGGTAAATGAAGCTTTACGCGCGCCTCAAACAAGAATTCCAAATTCGGGGCGCTGTCGGCATCCCAGCCGGCTTGATTGGCTTTTAATATGTCTTGCATTGTCAAATTTTCCCACTGCCAAGCCATATCGTTTCATACGGGTAGATGAAGCACAAGGAAATGATCGGGAAAGCACCTGTCAGATAGAAACGGAAAGGACGTTCTATTTTGGACAATTTTGTTGAAAAACTCCGA
>CAYUFN010000059.1:0-10602 GCA_964443965.1 uncultured Hyphomonas sp.
ATCTGAGACCCTGTGCAGAATATCACGGATGACCGCACCGGTTGGGCTCGTCACCACGCCGATTGTGGCGGGCAGAAAGGGAAGCTTTTTCTTGTGGTGAGGGTCAAAAAGGCCTTCGGTGGCCAGTTTTTTCTTACGCGCTTCAAGTAGTTGCATTAGCGCGCCAGCCCCGGCCGGGTGCATGACGCTGGCAATCAGTTGATAATTAGAGCGGCCAGCATAGATTGATAGTTTCCCCTCGGCGATGACTTCAAGGCCTTCTTCAGGCCGAAACGGCAGCTTATCGACTTGTCCCTTCCACATCACCGAATTGAGTACGGCTTTGTCGTCTTTGATATCGGCATACATGTGGCCAGAACGTGCAATGGTGACCCGGCCAAGTTCGCCGCGGACGCGCACGCGATCAAAATTAGTCTCGATAGTGCGTTTCAGGCTGGCGGCCAGTTCAGAAACCGTCAGATCAGGCTGATTGGATGGAGCAGGCGAGTCGGTCATAGATCTTCTTTAAGCCTTTTTTTCTGTCTCGTCATGCGCAGATGGGCTTGATCTTGTTTCAGGCCTGTACCAATTCCTTGTGTCATGAACATTTTACTTATTGGGTCGGGCGCCCGGGAACATGCCCTTGCTTGGAAAATGGAGCAGTCTGCGCTGGTTGATGTGGTGCATACGACGCCTGGGAATCCGGGGATTGATGAGATTGGCCCCTGCTTTGAAATTGCCGCAGATGATATTGAGGGGCTGGAAAAGCTGACCCTTCAGGTGGAACCTGATCTGGTGGTGATTGGCCCCGAAGCACCACTTGCGCTAGGGCTGGCTGATCTCTTGCGCGCGCGTGGGTTTGACGTTTTCGGACCAAGCCAGGCGGCGGCGCGACTGGAAAGCTCAAAAGGGTTTTCTAAAGATGCGATGGCAAAATATGGCGTGCCGACCGCCGCGTATGGTCGGTTTCAGGACGTTTTGGCCGCAAAAGCGTTTCTCAACGAGCTTGAAGCCCCCTATGTTTTAAAGGCTGACGGGCTGGCTGCTGGCAAGGGTGTTGTGATTGCCCAGACACGCGAAGAGGCTGATGCTGAAATTGAAGCCATGCTGTCGGGTAAATTCGGTGAGGCCTCGGCTGAACTGGTAATTGAAGAATTTATGGATGGTGAAGAGGCCAGCGTCTTTGTGCTGACCGATGGCGAGGGGGCGATCTACTTGCCAGCCGCACAAGACCACAAGCGTGTTGGTGAGGGCGATACAGGGCCAAATACCGGTGGCATGGGGGCTTACGCGCCAGCGCCTGTTATAGATGAGGCGATGATGGCGCGTGTGAGAGCAGACATCGTTGAACCCATGCTGGCAGGAATGGCTGCTGATGGCATGCCTTATCAAGGTGTGCTTTATGTCGGGATTATGGTCACAGCGGATGGCCCGAAAGTGGTCGAATTCAATGCCCGCTTTGGGGATCCTGAATGTCAGGTTTTGATGGCCGGTATGAGCGGTGATATCGTGCCAGCCTTACTGGTCTGTGCAACTGGGGGCTTAAAGGGGAATGAAGCCGCCTTTGGCGCGCTGATGGGGCTGGAGAATTTCAAACCCGCTGCAACCGTGATTATGGCAAATGAGGGGTATCCGGGCAGCTATGCCAAGGGCGCGATAATCAAAGGCGTAAAGGACGCTGGCGCATGTAGCAATGTGACAGTTTTTCAGGCGGGGACTGATATGGATAGTGAGAGCGAATTGATTGCTGTAGGCGGGCGTGTTCTGGCAATTACAGGAACGGGTGAAACGGTTGATGAAGCCTTTCAGGCAGCTTATTATGGGATTACCAAAATCGATTGGCCAACAGGCTTTTACCGAAACGATATTGGCTGGCGGGTGCGCAGCAAATGAGCGGTGAACGGGACTTGGGCAATCTTCTTGCCGGGCTTGAGATCATTCGGCATGACGGTGTTTGGGAGTTTGTGACGGGCACACAGGAGGGCGTGCCTGGCGCTGTGATGCAATTTAAGGAACGTGAAGGCTGGACACATATCGTGTCCGCACATCGCTCTGCGGTAGACGATCAGCGGTTCATCTGGTTGGAACTGGCCGTTCATTCAGATTTAAATGCTGTTGGTTTTTTAGCAGTCATTTCTAATGCGTTGGCCGATGCTGGCGTACCGTGCAACGCCATTGCAGCCTTTCATCATGATCATATTTTTGTGCCGGAGAGCAAAGCGGAAACAGCTATTCTTACTCTGGAGCGGTTGAAAACCTAGGGGCTTTTTCAAATCTGACGCAAAGTCAACATTGCTGTTGCTGGCCTAATGACTAAAGTACCTGAAAATATATTTGGCGAGGATACTATGAGCGAGAATAAGACAGCCCAAGAGCTTTTCACCGGCACAAAAGAGGTTGCTGAAAGCCATCGTTTTGAAGAAGCTAAACTTGCCGCTTGGATGGAAGCTAATGTAGAGGGCTATGAAGGCCCGCTTACAGTGACCCAATTTAAGGGTGGACAATCGAACCCGACCTATCAGCTTAGCACGCCCGGCAAGAAATACGTCATGCGCCGCAAGCCGCCGGGCAAATTGCTGCCGAGCGCCCATGCCGTTGACCGCGAGTTTCGCGTCATATCCGCGCTGTATCCGCTCGGTTTTCCGGTCGCAAAGCCATATGCCCTTTGCGAGGATGAGAGTGTCACCGGAACTATGTTCTATGTTATGGACATGGTTCAGGGGCGCATCCTTTGGGATGGCACTTTACCTGGGCTGGAGCCGAGTGAACGTCGTGCAATCTACGAAGCTAAGGTGAAGACTTTTGCCGATCTGCACAATGTGGACTGGCGCGCAGCAGGCCTTGAAGGCTTTGGCAAGGAGCAAGACTATATTGCCCGCCAAACTCATCGCTGGACAAAGCAGTATCAAGCTTCCGAAACCACCAAAATTGAAGAGATGGATCGTCTGATCGATTGGCTGCCCAAGAACATTCCGCCGGGTGACAAGACGACAATTGTGCATGGCGATTACCGGCTCGATAATATGATCCTGCATCCAAATGAACCGCGCGTAATCGCTGTGCTGGATTGGGAGCTTTGCACACTGGGTGATCCGCTTGCAGACTTTTCCTACCACTTGATGAATTGGGTTATGCCGAGCTCGGATCCCGGGCGGGGCGCTTTGGTTGATATTGAAGATATGAAAACCCACGGCATTCCGAGCATGGAAGAGTATGTTGGGCTTTACTGCCAGCATACGGGGCGTGATGGCCTGCCTGAGCTCAACTATTATTTTGCCTATAATGCGTTTCGTCTAGCTGGAATCTGTCAAGGCATTGTCGGGCGCGTCCGGGACGGGACAGCCAACAGTTCTGAAGCAGCCAGTATGGAGGCGCGGGTTAAGCCGCTCGCTATGTTTGCGGCTGACTGTGCACGCAAGGTAGGTATGGTGGGTTAAGCCTGTGGGTTTCGTGATCTGCGAACATAGAGGTGCTTAACTATTTGAGTATATCAACCATAAAGGCGCAGAAGAGCTTATGTTTTCGCGTGTTGTTTATAGTAATGAATTGAGGGTTTGATTATGTTGCGTGCGATCCTGGTGGGCCTGTTATTATTTTTTCTCTGTACACCAATGGCGCAAGCCCAGGGATGGGACCCGCGAGAAGAAGATGCGCGCTCAGCAAAGTTAGACGCGGCCATTGAAAGATCGCTCACAAGTGCTTCAGGGTTCTTAAAGGAAAATCCCTCTCTGAAACCCTTTTTTGATGAGGCTTATGGCTATGCCGTTTTCCCAACAGTTCGCAAAGGTGGGATCATTATTGGAGGCGCCCGTGCAAATGGCATTCTTTTTAAGGATGGGCAGGCTGAACAGAAAGCTTACATGACGCAATACAATCTTGGTCTTCAGTTTGGCGCACGCAGCTTTTCTCAAATTATTTTCTTTAGAGATAAGTATGCCTATGATCGTTTTGTTTATGGTGAGTTCGCGCCCAATGCGAGTCAGACAGCTATTTTAAATGGGTATGGTACGGCCGCTGCGGTTGATTTTAGTGACGATGTTGCCGTTTTCATTCGCCCGCGTGATGGTGCGATGCTTGAAGCCAGTATTGGCGCGCAGAACTTCGGCACGCGCAATCTAAATTAACTTAGCTTAGTCCCTTATGCGTTTAAGCTACGAACCAGACGCTTTCCTGCAACGTTACGCTTTTGTATTGAGCGATGATCCCGCGCGATTAGACATAGAATGGGTGCTCGATTACCTTACGCAGATGTATTGGTTTAAGGGCGAACCGCGCGCGCGAATCAGGCGCGCAATAGAGGGTGCGCATCCATACGGACTATATGCACCTGATGGCTCCCCAGCAGGCTTTTTTAGCATCTTGTCGGATGGCGTTTACAATGCGCGCTTGAGCAATCTTTTTATTATCAAGGCGTATCGCGGGCGCGGGCTTGGCAGGTGGATCATGTCGACTTTGCTCTTTGAATCGCGCTTCTGCGATGTGCACAATTGGCAACTCACTACAGATAATATGCATACCCTTTATGAACGATTTGGCTTTCGGACAGACGAAAAGACCGACACATTCATGACATTGCAAAAATAAGGGAGTGCCTCATGAGCGTTTAGTTTATCGCGACGCCTTCAACATTGAATATGCTGACACGCCAGAGCCAAACCCTGAGGGCACGCGGGCGGCGATTGTAAAAGTGACTGCCTGCGCCCATAAAAAATGACATATTGCTCGGCAGGCGCATCATTTTAATCGCTTCTTAAGGGTTAAGATATTCAGTCATTCCATTAATGAATTTTGCCGAAAGATTCGGCCTGTTTTACGAATGGATGACACCTATGTCACTGTTGGAACGCGTTATCATCGCCCATCGCTGTCGCTCGACACATCATTATATCGCCATGGATGCTTTGCCGCTGATCAGCGGCCCGGATTCTGAAAAATGGCGTAACCTCATGCTGGTGCACAATGAAGAATTGCTCAAAGGTGCAAAAGCGCCCGATGCGGTCTTCAAGGATTTTAAAAATCACGTTCTGCACGTTGGAGAAGGCGAATGGGGTGGCGCTCGCAATGCGGCGATGGCCTGGTATGCTGAAGCTGTTGGACATTTGCAGGATAAAAAGTGGAGCAAGGCGGTCTATGCGCTTGGTGTGATGAGCCATTACTATGTCGACCCGATTCAGCCTTTCCATACCGGGCAAACCGAAGAAGAGGGCGCGATCCATCGCGCTGTCGAATGGAGCATTGCCAAATCACGCGATGTTATCAAACAGCGTATTGATGCGTTAGGCTACCCTGAGATTGATGCTGGCGAAGGAGCTGGTTTTGTTTCAGAGATGGTGCGAGCAGGCGCAGAAAAATCTCACCCGCATTATCACGTGCTGATTGATCACTATAATCTGGATGTTGGTGTAAAGAACCCGCCTGCGGGACTTGATCAGGTGATGATTGACACGATTGCTGAACTTATTGCCTTTGCAACAGCTGGGCTGAGTGTGCTTTACAGCCGTGCCTTTGCAGAGGCTGGCGTTGCTGCACCCAAAGTACATACAACTGTGCCTGGTTATTTGGCGACGTTGGATATTCCAATCTATTGGATTACCAAGAAGCTCGACAATGCTGCCGACAAGCGCACCGTCACAAAAATGTACCGCGAATTTAAAAAGACTGGAAAAGTCATCAAAACACTGCCTGATGATGACAAGGAAATTCGTAAAGCGCATGCCCGACAGGTTCTACGCCGACCTTTGATAGAACTTGACGAGAAAGAATTAGCACCGCTTGGCACAAAGCATGAGCCGCGCCCTGAATATGCTGACTTTGCAGAAGCAGTTGCGCGCGAACTCGCCGAAGAAGAGGCACCCACGACAGACGAGACGGCTGAGGTCGTTGAAGCGGTTGAAGAGACCGACACTGTGGCCACTGAACCGGCACGGGTTGAAGAGGTCATTGTTGAAGACGCCCAGCCTGCTAAGAAGAAAAAGCGCGCTCGGAAGAAGCCAAAAATGCGTGTGAAAGCGGATGTTGTCGAAACGGTCGTTGAGACAGATCAAGCTGAAGTCACCATGAATGCAGACACGGAGCGCTTAGCCGCCGAAAAAGCTGAGGCCGACCGCCTTGCCGCTGAGCAGGCTGAAGCCGAGCGCCTTGAACAGGTACGCATCGCAGCCGAAGAAAAGGCGCGCCTGGAAGTCGAGGAAACAGCGCGTTTGGTAGCTGAGGAAGAAAAGCGCCTTGCTGCTGAGGCAAAGGCCCAAGCTGAAGATGCCTTGCGCCAATCCAATCAGGCGCGTGCCAAAAAAGCTGCAGAAGAGCGAGCACGCCTTGAGGCTGAAGACATGGCTCGCATTGCTGAAGAGGAAGAAGAAGCCGCACGTCAGGACGCTGAGCGTAAGGAAATTGCTCGCTTTGAAGCCCGTGAAGCAGCCGAATTTGCCCGTCTGAAGGCCGCAGAAGAGGCTGAACTTGCGCGAATGGAAGCAGAAGAAGAAGCACGCATTGCCGCCGAAGAAGCTGAGTTTGCTGCTTTGGAAGCCGAAGAGGCTGAACGACTTGCAGCTGAGGAGGCCGAGCGCGCCGAGATCGAAGAAGCTATTGCTGAGGTTGAAGATGATGAGTTTACACTTGAGGAACTGGCAGCATTCGACACGAACTTGACTGAGAATGGAACCGCGCCGCCTGTAAACTCCTTCTTTGATGCGCCAACTGGTAATGATGGTCAGGGCGGTGAACGAAAGCGCACGCGCCTGACGCTTAATGATCCTGTGATCGACGCGCCGTCCATCGGCAAAAAGACAGCGCGGCGATTGAACCGGGTTGGTATTTTTACGGTCGAAGATCTGCTAAACTGTGATGTTGAAGAGATTGCTTTCGAATTGGATGTTCGCCATATTGACGAGCCGACTCTGGAAGATTGGAAAGCGCAGGCGACTTTGATGATTGAAGTTGCTGGCTTACGTGTTCACGATGCGCAAATTCTCGTTGGTGCGGGCATTCGCAATGGCGAGGATCTGGCGAATGCATCGGCAACTAAAATTTTCCACGCCTCAATGGGCTTTCTAAAGACCAGCGAAGGGGCCCGTGTTGTGCGCGATGATCATGTTCTTCGCGAAGCTGAAGTCAACGAATGGATTGATCTGGCCAAGGAAAGTGAAGCCGCCTAAGCACGTTAGAAAGAATTTTCTCTTCGCCTCGCAATTAACCATTGCGGGGCGTCTCTATTTGGGGAAAAGTTATGCGCAAACAAGAGAGATAAGACGCAAGGTTTGCGCGCAAGGAGAAACTCCATGAAAATTAAAACGACAGCCATCGCGCTGATGACAGTCCTGGCTACGGCTGGCACTACATACGCTGAAGATACGCTTATTCATGCTGGTAAATTGCTGGCCGTGCCGGGCAATGGTTATCAAAGCCAACAGACTATTCGCGTTCGTGATGGGATAATTGTGGACGTTGTGCGCGGATATGTGGCTCCTCAAACGGGTGAAACACTTATTGATCTCAAAAACAGCTATGTTCTGCCGGGACTGATCGATAGCCATGTCCATATTACCTCTGAACGTGGGCCGGAGTCTGCAACGCGGCCTCTAACAGATTCTGATGTGGATACTGCGCTTTTCGGCGCAGAGAACGCCTTGAAAGAATTGCTGGCTGGTTTCACAACTGTTCAGGATGTTGGTGGTTCAAACGAGGCGGTCTTTTCTTTGCGTGATGCAATCAATCGTGGCTACGTGCCAGGCCCGCGCATTCGTGCATCCGGGCGTGCAGTCACACCAACTGGTGGCCATGCAGATGTAAATGGGTACTCTCCAGCGATAACAGCATTAGCTGAAGGGTTTAACACGTGTAACGGTGTAGATGATTGCCGGCGTGCCGTGCGAGAGACTATCCGCAGCGGCGCTGATCTTATCAAGATTACAGCCACAGGTGGGGTGCTTTCCAATACGGCTGCCGGGCTTGGTCAGCAATTCTTTGATGATGAGCTTAAAGCCATTGCCGATACGGCCCATTCTATGGGGCGCAAAGTTACCGCGCACGCCCATGGCAAGGAAGGCATTGAAGCGGCTTTGCGCGCAGGTATCGATTCGATTGAGCATGGCACGTATCTGGATGAGGAAACCATTGCGCTATTTAAAAAACATGACGCCACGCTCGTGCCGACTGTTATTGCTGGCGTTACGGTCACCGGCTGGGTTGATGAGGATTGGTTGCCTGAGCCCTCACGCAAGAAAGCTGCGATTGTTGGCCCGCTAATGCTTGATATGCTTGCACGAGCGCGTCGTGGCGGTGTGCGTGTGGCCTTTGGTACAGATACAGGGGTCTCGGCACATGGCACCAATGCAGACGAATTTGAATTGATGGTACAGGCTGGTTACAGCCCTGAAGCGGCGATCAAGGCGGCCACTGTCATCGCCTCTAAACATGTCGAGATGGATAGCCAGATCGGAACCATCGAGGCAGGTAAATTTGCAGATATCGTGGCCGTTAATGGCGATCCTCTTGTCAACATTGAAGAGCTCAAATCAGTCGATTTCGTTATGAAGGGCGGCACGGTTTATAAAGATGAATAATCCCGCTTATGCCCGTCATTTATCTGCTTTAAGCTTCAAATTCTGAATAGGCTTAACCTGATATATTAGCTGTAGAGCTTTTGACATTACCGTCAATAAGCTGAAATATGCGCATATATGAGGTATGAGAGCCAGTTTTGATAAGGGGTTAAACCATGGCGCGAGGGTTTCAAGAATTGCGAACGACAACAGGAGTGGCTGCATTGGTGTTGCTTGCCGCGTGTGGGCAACAGGCTGAACAGACAACGATAAAGCCAGATTTTTCCAAGGCGACCGAATGTGTTCCTGTTGAAGATGGCGGCAACTATACAGTCATTAATGGAAAGTTTGTTAGAACAGATAGGCAATTAGCGCCAAAAGCAGCTGCCCCGACTGCTGTGAAAGCTCCGGATACGTCTTGGGAAGGGGCTGTTGAAGCTAGCCTTCAAAGCCAAGGGTATGACTGGATTGACCTGACTATACGCCGTAATCTGGCCACGCTGAGCGGTTTGGCACCCGATGCTGAGGCCAAAGCGGAAGCTTTTGCAGCCGGAACAGATGCAATACGCGCGACTGCGGATGGGGAGCGCTATAATATTATTGATGATATTTCTGTTGAGGGCGGGGAGGCTGGCGTTGGCGCTGCACTTTCTGCACTGACTGACAGCCCAAGCCTTGCTGCCTGCCAGAAAGCTTTCGTTGACACAATGGAAGGGCGCAATGTGCAGTTTCGTGTTGGCAGTGCGACCATCCTTAATAATAGCGCACGCTTGCTCGATGCAGTGTCTGGTGTGGCAACGCTTTGTGAGGCTTACAATATTGAGATAGGCGGACATACTGACCGGATTGGCGACCCTGGGCGTAATCAGGTGCTCTCACAAAATCGTGCTGACTCGGTTCTGGCCTATCTGGAGTCTAAGGGCGTTAATACGGCAAGTATAACTGCCACTGGCTATGGTGCAACGCGCCCGATTGATACATCGGGCACACGGACAGGGGATGCGCTTAATCGCAGAACCGAGTTTAAAGTGTCTGAGCGCTAAAGCTGCTTTGTATGATTAAAACCTGACGATCAGTCCTTTTGCAGGGCTAGTTTTTCCTGTCAGCGTGTTTTGCCACGCCTTAACCAGCTGTGTGCGTGCATCAACTGTTTCGATGTCTAGCAGCTTAGCGGTGATGGGGTAAAAAGCGCACATATCCGTGTTCAGAATAGTCGCCATCTCGCGCGCACCCATCCGTTTGGCAACAGTTTCAGCATGTGCAGGGGCAAAGAAAACCTCGTTTGCAAGACTGTTACTGTTGGGAACATCAGGGCTTGATTGTGTGGGCAGGTCTGCACCGCGTGGGGCGGCCCAATCGGTTGCACCAACTTGTAGATGCGTTGTCAACTGACCGCCAAGGGCTTCAGCCAGCGGGCCGCGCATGGCTGGGTTTCCACGAATATCGACATGCATCGCTGGCCCAGCATCGACCAGGGCTGACATATCATCATAAGTGACAACATGATCGTACAGGCCGGAACTTTCGGTAAAAGCACGATTACCGCTGGAGGTCAGGCCGGTCAGTGTAAGGCCACTGCGTTTGCGTGCAGTGCTGGCATAGGCAAGCGCAGTTTTCGCAGAAGCACTGGATACAATCACATGACTTGGCGGGGCAGCGCGCTCCATCAAACAATCATCGATCAACCAGCCTGTGGCATAAAGCGGCCGGACCAGCATTTGCACGTCTTCATATGCTTCCTGATAGGCGCTGTCATTATTGTTGAAATGATAGACATTATAAAAGCCGGGCAATTCTGCGCGATGCGCACTCATGTCGGTAAACCCAAGCGGAGAAATCTTACCGGGCCTTACCACAAGCTCTGTCGAGGCAGGATAATAGCCATAAAAGCGCTGGCCGACCTCAACACCTGCGCAACGGCTTTGTGCAACTTCAGCAAACCCCCAAAATGGCACGCGTCCCTTGGTCTCGTCTCCTGTAGGGAAGAAGTTCCAATAGCCGGCAAAATCAGCAAAAGCAGCATAAGTGATGTTGTTGGCTGTCAGGGCAACAGATTGAATTTTCAGTCGCGCCTCGCCATCAC
>CAYUFN010000059.1:10612-16471 GCA_964443965.1 uncultured Hyphomonas sp.
TGCTTGGGTCATGGTGTTTCTTTCCTGTGCTAGTGCCTCTTTTCAGTCTTCGGCGGCCTGTCACGCTTTCTATCATTATACCTATCTGATTTTTTCTTGTCGCTAAAGCGTGACCTTGGGGCAGACCCGGTGTTTACGCGCATCTCTGACTGGTCATGCTTCGGTATCAGGTGGCCTAATTCTTCGTGTAACACATCCGGGTTAATTTCAGCGACTTGACCTGGGCGAAGGTCGCGCAGTTCAAATGGTCCATAGCTGACGCGGATCAGGCGGTTCACCTTCATTTCCAAGTGTTCAAGTGCCCTGCGCACTTCGCGTTTCTTGCCTTCAGCAAGGGTGACAATAATCCAGCTATTTGCACCAGTTTGACGCTCAAGCGTCGCTATTATTTCCCCAAATTTTTCGCCGTCAACAACAATGCCATCTTTGAGCGTATCAAGCTTTTCCTGCGTAATGCGACCATGCGCGCGGGCACGATAGGTGCGGGCAAAGGCATTGCTGGGCAGCTCCAGTGCGCGGGCGAGGCCGCCATCATTGGTGAGCAGTAAAAGGCCTTCAGTGTTATAGTCCAAGCGACCGATCGTGATCGTACGAGGCAGGGATTTGGGAAGCTCCTGAAAGATTGTGGAGCGGCCATCAGGGTCACTGTTCGTGGTCAAAAGTCCGGCCGGTTTGTGATAGCGCCATAGGCGTGTTGGCTCAGGCTGGCTGACAATCTTCTTACCATACTTGATAAGTTCGCGCCCGGTTACCTTGAAGGCAGGCGTTTTTATGCGTACGCCGTCGACTGAGATTTTCCCTTCTTCAATCAAGGTTTCACAGGCACGTCTTGAGGCAACCCCGCAGCGCGCGAGGTATTTTGCTATGCGTTCGCCTTCGCTCCAGTCTGGTGCGTTATTAGCTTTGTGCTTGCGGGTATGACCTTTTTGTTTGTGAGGGCGCCCATGCTTTGGTGGGCGATTGCCGTTTGCATCTCTCTTTTTCGCGCTTTTGCGCGCTGGACCTTGGCCCGTCTCTCGACGCTCCGTCATGGCATATCCTAACTTTTCAACATGTCTATACGGGCCTTATACGCGCTTTCCATCTCGGCGAAAGCCTTACTCACGTGTGGGTCTTTTTCTATCGCTGCCAAATAGGCTTTGCATTTGACCGGTGTTTCAGGGAACGACGGTAGATCATGCCAGCCTGCAAGACGCGGGATATAAAAAAAGAAAGGCGCCAGTGCGATGTCGGCCAAGCTCAACCTGTCTCCTACGGCATAGGCGCTAGCAGCCCGAAGGTAGGTCTCAATGAAGCCCAACCCTTTACCCATCTTCTGCCACGCCATCGACATGTCTTCGGGGCGCGGTGGCGCGCGCATGCCAATAATAAGCGAGAGAAAATGCGGCGCAATATACAGATCTGCCAGACGAGCCAGCAGGCGTGCGCGGGCTCTCAGCGTGGGGCTTTCAGGTAAAAGCGGCGGCTCCGGGGCAATCTCGTCGATATACTCGGCAATGACCTGACTTTCTGGCAGGGTAAATCCATTATGCTCTAAAATCGGGATTTGCCGCATGGGAGCGAGTGTACCAAGAAAATCAGTCCCTCCAAACGTATCATTTAACTCCGTTTGAGGCAGCAGACCTTTTGCGCGTATTGCAAGCTTGGCCCGCTGTCCAAATGGGGAAAGATCAGTCGTGTGCAGTTTGAAAGTCATTGCTGAAAGACTTGCGCAAAAGTTGCCGAGATCATCAGGCCGACCACAACTTCGAGCACGACCCAATAGCGATTATTGCCTCCTTCGCCATTTTCTTCCCGGTCGAGCACCATAGAGACGCACCGCCCAGCCGCTGCGCCGAACCAGGCCATTGCAATGGGGGCAACGACAAAGACAACCAAATTTGGGTTGATTTGCTGAAGGTGCATCGAAAACACGAAGGCCGTCATATGGATCATGATAAAAATGCCACCAAAACTGGCGCGGAATTCTGCATAGCCGCCGGGGCGATCAGGGTCAGCTTGCAGGCGCAACGTATTGGCGATTGCCTGGGGGCGCACAAAGCCGATAAATCCTACGAGCGTCCCAAAAGCGAGGCCGATCATTGTGAGGTAATAGAAAATCATGAGGGTGTCCTTTTTTAAACCTATAGCACAAGCGTTTGTGGTTTTGCCTAACCGTGCCTTTTGCGATCTTTACGCGGAATTTTTGGCCAGCGCCTGTGCATCCAAAACCATTGCCCTGGATTTTCACGAATGCGGGCCTCTATAAATTCGGTAATCTTGGTAACTGTGGCGTGCAGCGTGACTTCGGCTGTCGCTTCATTTTCAGGGATAATGGGCGGATGAACGGTAACCACAAACCGCGCTGGGCCAGTACGGACGGTTGACATTGGCACAATGGGTACGCCGTATTTGATTGCCAGTCTGGCGGGTCCCTGCGCGGTCATCGCATCGCGTCCAAAGAAGGGTATGGACAGGCCTTCACGGAATTTCTGATCATTTAGCAGCGCAACTGCACGGCCAGCTTTCAGCGCTGTCATCAGCGCGCGCGTGCCAAGTCCTTTCGGGGTTAGCACACCAATTCCATAAGCCCGCCGCGCCTTGTTCAGACGCTTATCAATATGGGGGTTATTGATGGCGCGATAGGTGACCAGGCAGTCAAGCGGGCGGTTGCAAATCGCGGCGGCCATCACTTCCCAATTCGCAAAATGCCCGGACACCAGTACAGCGCCTTTTGGGCTACTGGCCAAAGCGTCCAGGCCTTCTGGGTTGATAACTGTCACGCGACCATTGTCCTGATAGGGGTCAATATTTGCAGGATGTGGCAGCTCGCCTGCTGTGCGTCCAGCGCTTTCCCAAGCCTGCAGAGCAGTAGCTGTAATTTTAGCATCATCCCAATCTGGATAGGCATAACGCAGATTATCGAGTGCAACCTTGTGCTGAGATAATAAAGGCCCAAGCTTGCGTCCGGCCCAGCCGCCAACGTTTGAGGCTCGCTCAGGGCTAAGCTTTGAGAGCGGCCACCAATAGAGCGTATCCCAGGCAATCGCCTCGATCCGCCACATGATGCGCCGCCATAGCGACGCCCGATTGTCTACATCCTTTGACCGAATATAATCATTTTGCTGAAGGGGCGGCGGCTTACTCATCTTTTGCGTGCCTCCAGCACGGGCAGTATAAAAGCGAGCAAGTCTGCTTCGTTTTCCAGAACAGTGCGCACACAGACGGGGTGAATATTTTCGCGCTGAGCTGGCCTTAGGCGCATATAATCTTTTTCTGTCGTCACAAGCTTGGCGCCATGCACTGTGGCAATATCATGAAGTCGTTTTAACTCGCTGTCTGCATAGGCATGATGGTCTGCAAAGGAGAGTGTATCCATAACTTCGCCGCCCGATTGCTCAAGCTTACGAAAGAAGCGCTCGGGGCGCCCGATGCCTGCAAAGGCAATTAAAGGGCCAGGTGGCACAGGCGCGACCGGTGCCAAATGGGCGCGAAAAACGGGTAGTGCGCTAACTGTTAGAATTTGCGGTACCGGGCCGTGCCCCATCAGGATCACACCGTCAGCACGTTTCAGACTGGTCGTAATCGGCTCGCGCAATGGCCCTTTGGGAAGGACATGCCCATTACCAAAGGGCGCGCCCGCATCAAGCACGAGCAAGGACAGATCCTTGTATAGACTGGGGTTCTGGTGGCCATCATCCATTAAGATCACATCGACCCCTGATGCACTCATCTTTTTGGCGGCATTTGTCCGGTTTGCGCCAATCCAGCTTTCTCCGCTTTGCGCTAGCATAAGCGGTTCATCGCCAACCTCCCTTGCAGAATGCATTTTTGATTGAACGGCGATGGGACCTTTTAAGCGACCGCCATAGCCACGTGACAGGCTGGCGGCTTTGTAACCCTTTAGCGTCAGGGCCTCGCGCAGAGCCTGCACAATGGGCGTTTTGCCGCTGCCGCCGCTGGTTATGTTTCCAATGCAGATGACTGGCACGTCGACTTTTTCTGGTGTTGCCTTGGCGATGCGCCGCGCGCTTGCCCATGCATAGAGAGCTGCAAAAGGTGTCAACAAAAGGCGAACCAGTGGCGCCGATTCGCGAGACCCTGGATCAAGTCCAGCAGACCAGAAATGTGGCGGCCTCACGAGGTTGCTCTTTTCAAGAGAAGGGTTTGTAAATCTGTCAGCGTTTGTGTGGCTGGCTGTTTTTGCTTTTCAAAATAAGCATCTAGGGCACCTTCTTCGGGTGCGAGAGTGGCCGTCAAACAAGCAGCTAGTGCCTCTGGTGTTTGTACAATATGCGCCCATTTATTGGCGATGAGGTCTTTATAGGTTTCTGAAAAATTATCTGTATAGGGACCTGTGATGACGTTGTGCCCAAAGCTGAGCGGCTCGAGCGGGCTATGGCCGCCAATTCCTGGCTTGGCGCTGCCACCAAGGTAGACATGGTCAGCGAGCCCGTACCAAAGGTCCATTTCGCCAAATGTATCTGCAATGATAATTTCAGTATCAGGTGAAACGTCTTTGCCTGAAGAGCGAAGTGTGTACGGCTTACCGGTTGCACGAACCAACGCTTCAATCTCTACTGCGCGCTTTATATGGCGCGGTGCAAGGATCAGGCGTGCGGTGTGATCCAAATATTCGAGCGCGTTCAGGAGTAGCGCTTCTTCGCTTGCATGTGTAGATGCACCAAGGATTGTCAGCCCGCTTTGCGCGAAGGCTCTCAACGTTTCATTGGTCGGTGGAGGTGCTTGATGGCGTTGGCGCGCGGCGAGCGCAGCTTTCAAATTGCCAATGGCACGCACAGGTGATTTGGTGAATCCGCTCAGGCCAGTAGCTGTCTGCTGGTCTGCAGCAAGTATAAGGTCAAAGATTGAAAAAAGTTTGCGCGCTGTTTTCGGAAACCGGTGCCAGCCTCTTAGAGATGTTTCGGTCATGCGCGCATTTATCAGCGCTATCCGTGAGCCGCTTCTCTTGCTGGCCAGAAGCAGGTTAGGCCAGATTTCACCTTCGGCAAAAATGCAAAGGTCTGGACGCCAATGTGAGATAAAGCGTGCCGCTGTGGCAGGGGTGTCTACAGGCGCCATTTGATGGATCGCATTCTTGGGCAGGTTGGCTCCGATAACCCCTGCTGAGGAGGCTGTCTGACTGGTCAGTAGAATATGCAAGTTTTGGTCATGCATGGTCAACAGATCGGCCAGGCCGAGCAAGAGTTTGCTTTCTCCAATACTGGCTCCGTGCATCCAGATGAGCTTGCCTTCAGGGCGCGTTTGCAGTTTGCGCGCTATCCGCTCTCCGGCTCGCCCGTTAAGTTCCTTTCCTCTGGCAAGTCGACGCTTAAAGAGGAGAGGGACAAACGGAGACAGTCCAAAGGTTAGCCCCCGATATAGGGTGAGCGGCAATGTCATGCAGGATCTGCCGCTTGTGGCCGACGCGCCGGGGCAGGGGCAATATGCGGTGCGCCGCAAAGTTTTTCGGCGCGTCGCGTAGCTTCATTCAAACGCGTTTCAAGGCATAATCGCATGCTGGCCATATTATCTGTTTGCCGGGTATCGATTGCTTCTCCAAACACGATTGCGCCGCGTGCAAATGGTAGCGGGATCTGAAATCGGTCCCAGCTGGAGAGCCGTTTAGAGGGAGCCGTGGCCAGAGCATAAGGCAAGATAGCCGCATGGGCACGCTTAGCGATCATGATGGGGCCACGACCGACGCGTTGGCGGGGGCCACGTGGGCCGTCAGGTGTGATGCAAACCGCACCGCCCTGTTTAAGCAGTTTTACCGCTTCCATCAGTGCTTCTCGTCCGCCTTTGTCTCTATTTTTACGCTTATACGCGCTTGACCCACGTATGCTTTCCAAACCCAGGTGTTTGATCGCGCGCGCAACG
>CAYUFN010000060.1:0-16469 GCA_964443965.1 uncultured Hyphomonas sp.
CGCGTAAGGTGGGCGCTTGTTTCAGGCATGCGCCGAGCAGTTCTTCGGCTTCATAACCGCCATAAATATCGGCCTGATCCATGCTGGTAATGCCCTGGGCGAGGCAGGCTTCTATTTTGGCCTGTATATGCGCTGGCGATGTGTCAGCATCATCGCCCAGTCGCCACATGCCATAGATGATGCGCGAGAGGCTAAGGCCTGAGTTAAGTTGTACGCGTTGCATTAAGTGCGCGCTCCTGCGCCGAGTGGGGTTGTAGGTACTTGCTCTGGGACACGGCCATAGACGTGTGGAAGTGAGCAGGTTTTCAGATGCGGCAAAACACGGGTTCCAAAAGATTTACATTCGTCAATATGGGGATAGCCGGAGAAGATAAAGGATCGTATGCCCATTTTTTGATAGTTTTCAATCTCGCTGAGGACTTGATCTGTTGAACCGACAAGGGCTGCGCCGCAGCCTGACCTTGCGCGACCAATACCGGTCCATAGATGCGGTTCGATATACCCGAATTGATCAGCCAGCTCGCGGGCCTTGGTTTGATGGGCTACGCCAAGGCTGATGGAGTCGTGGGCCCGATCCCGGATAAGGCGGCCATACTCATCATCAAGCCTGGAGACAAGATGCTCTGCATATTCGCGCGCTTCAGCTTCAGTATCCCGAACGATCATGTGCACACGCAGTCCATAATCCAGCGTGCGATCATAGCGCTCGGCTACGCTGTGCACGGCGCGCATTCTATCAGCCAGATTCTCTTTAGGTTCGGGCCACATTAGATAAACATCGCAAAACTCACCGCACAGATCGAGCGCAGCGGGAGAATATCCGCCGAAATAGAGAAGCGGGCCTCCTGTTTGATAAGGGATCGCCGGGCTTGTGACGATATTTTTGAAATTATAAATTTCACCTTCAAAATTTATCTCGTCTTGTGTCCAGGCCTGCCTCAAGATGCGCACCACTTCGCGTGAGCGCTGGTAGCGATAGTTGCTTTCAGCTTTTTCGCCGGGAAAATCTGAACTGATAATATTCACGGTTAAGCGCCCCTCAAGCATATGATCAAGGGTTGCAAGTGTGCGGGCAAGCATGATTGGCTGCATCTCACCGCAGCGCACGGCCGCAAGCATGTTGATTTTTTTTGTCAGTGGCGCGCAACCGGCTACGAAAGAAAGCGTGTCTTGTCCAACCTGATAGGAAGAGGGGCATAAAATGTTGCGAAACCCCTGCTTCTCGGCCTCCAGCAGAATATCACGGCAATGGCTCCAGCTTGATTTGAGCGTTTTGTCCGGGACACCCAAAAAGGCATAATCGTCTGAGCACAATGCTGAAAACCATGAGACTTCGGCCGCATCCAGATTGGGTGAAGTAATTGGTACAACTGTCATCGGGAACCCTTTTACTGGTGATATTTTTGCATGATATATGACTTGCCTAACATGCAAACATGTATATATCAATAGTGTATCAATTCGCTCGTGGGTACTGTTTTTGACTTATAGTCGTTCCTTGCCGAAAAGTGTTCAAGTCACGGAAATGCTTGTTCGCGAAATTGCGTCTGGGCGCATTCCGGATGGGTCGCGCTTGCCCACAGAGCGTAAGATGGCTGCTGATCTGGGAATCGCGATTGGAACGTTGCGAAAAGCGCTGGCGGCGCTTGAGGCGCGTGGTATGCTGGAGCGGATTCAAGGATCAGGCAATTATGTTCGCGTTAAGCCCGATATTGGCAACGTCTATACGTTTTTCCGTCTTGAGCTTGTCGAGGGAGGGGGGCTACCAACGGCAAGTGTTTTGGATGCGATAAGGCTGGGTTGCCCTGAAGAGGCCAAGGGGTTTTCAAGCAAAACGGCGCACCGGATCAGGCGACTGCGCTATCTCGACACGCGCGAGATTGCGATAGAAGAGATCTGGCTGGATGGAAAGTTTATACGGACACTGCAAGCATCTGATTTGCTGGACTCCCTTTATTATTACTATACACAAAGTTTCGGGCTGATTATCACAAAAGTTGAAGACCGGGTTGGGGTCAGTGAGGTGCCTGATTGGTCCCCGGAAGAATTTAAGCGGCAGCCAGGAGAGTCTGTGGGTTATATTGAGCGCATGGGGTTTGACCAGAATGGCGCGCCAGCAGAGTTTTCAAAAACCTGGTTCGATCCCAGCGTGGCGCTGTATACGAACAGATTAAGGTAGTAATATATTATGACAATAAGATACGGGTTGATTGGGTGCGGTATGATGGGCCGCGAACATGTGCGCAATATCAACCTTCTGGATGATGCTAAGGTTACAGCTGTCTATGACCCGGTTCTGGTCTTGGGAGAAGAGGCTGCTGCTTTGTCTGGCGGTGCACAAGTTTTTGAGTCGCTTGAGGCGCTCGTACAATCTGATGCGGTTGATGCACTCGTCATCGCTAGCCCGAATTATTTGCATATTGCGCAATTAGAGTTGATTGCCAGCTATCGTCACTTGCCTATTCTTTGCGAAAAGCCGCTATTTACAGACCCTGCCGATGACAGACGCGTTCAGGCGCTTCAGGCCTCTTATGCCGCGCCAATATGGGTAGCGATGGAGTATCGTTATATGCCGCCTATTGAGGCCATGCGCGCGCGGGCGGATGCGGTGACGGGCGGTATAAAGATGTTAAGCCTGCGAGAACACCGATTTCCGTTTCTTGAGAAGGTTGGTGATTGGAACCGATTCAACAAGAATACGGGCGGAACCCTTGTCGAAAAGTGCTGTCACTTTTTTGACCTTATGCGGCTGATCTTGCAGTCTGATCCTTTGCAGGTGATGGCGACGGCGGGGCAAATCACCAATCATCTGGATGAATCATATGATGGGCAAACGCCTGATATTTGGGACGGCGGTTATGTCATGTTTGATTTTGCCAATGGCGCGCGCGCCATGTTGGAACTTTGCATGTTTGCTGATGGCAGTACGTGGAATGAGGAAATATCTGCAGTGGGCCCTAAAGGGAAGATAGAGTGCCGCATGCCGGGGCCACAACGATTCTGGCCTGAAAGTCTTGGACCGTCGCCCCATCCTCAAATCTCAGAATACCCGCGCAGCCCTATTGCGCCGCTTACCACAGAGATAGAACTCGACCCGGCACTTTTGGCGGCGGGCGACCATCATGGATCGACTTTTTTCCAGCACCAAAAGTTTTTAGAGGTTATCAGAAGCGGGGGCACGCCAGAGGTTTCCCTGGAAGACGGGCGCCGCGCGGTGCTGATGGGTATGGCTGCACAAAGGGCCGCAATCGAAGGGCGTGTGGTGGCGATTAACTTTAATTGAAGTCATTTGCATTGCGCTTGTCGTCTGTGACGGTTTTTTTATGACTTAAGTTTTAAGGTTGACGTTCAGTAATGTGTAAATTGATACACTATCCTTGTCTGATGCTATTTAGCGGCCATGCGGCTGTTGGGCGTGTACAATTGCTTATTTCGCTCAAAATATAAAGCCTGGTGCCTGTTTCGACGAGGGTCAATTCAAAGCTTTTGCGTTATATTCAAGTTGGCGCGGGAAATTGATATACTATTGGGTCTTGGTATAGACTCAGGTTTATGAAATTGGGAAAGTGATCTTTATAATCATATATAAATGTAAAGTCAGGGAGGATTTTTACAATGAAGCGTGCGATACTTAGGTCAGCAAGTGGGCTGGCGATTGCAATGTTGGTTGCGGGTGCCACACATGCACAGGATGCCGGGGCTGAGGGTGAAGAGGAGACACGCCGCCTGGACCGCATTGTTGTGACGGCGCAGAAGACAGAGCAAAGTTTGCAGGATGTGCCAGTCGCTGTCAGTGTGCTGGGGGCTGAAGCGATAGATAATGCTTTTGCCAGCAATAATCTGGAGAGCCTGACGACGCTTTTGCCGTCTGTTGGTTTCCGCAAAGGCTCGACTAACGCCAATTCTGCTATCATTGTGCGCGGCATCGGGACGGTTTCATTTTCTGATGCGGCCGAGCCGAGTGTCGCGACTGTTGTGGATGGCGTGGTGCTTGGCCGTTCAGGGCAGACTTTTGGTGACTTATTTGATATTGAGCGCATCGAAGTTCTGCGCGGACCGCAAGGCACGCTTTTCGGAAAGAACGCCTCTGCTGGTGTGATTAACATTATTACGCAGAAGCCAGACCATGAAGAGTGGGGCGGCTATGTCTCAGCGTCTTATTTTCAGGATGAAGAGTATCAGGTAAAGGGACGCATTTCCGGACCAATTACCGATACGGTTGCGGCCAGCTTGACGGTGACCCGGTCTGAGTTTGACGGCTTTATTCGCAACCTTTTTAATAATCGCGATGTTAATGGCTATGACCGCTGGGGTGGCCGCTTGCAGGTCTCCTGGAAACCAAGCGATGATTTCCGCGCTTTGTTTACCTATGAACACAATGAAAGCGATGATGATTGCTGTGCTGATATTCCTGCATTGGCAGCTAATGATGGCCGATTTGCAGATAGTCTTGCACCTCCGGGTGGACTTGGGATCGTTCCTGGGGCAGCTGGCGAACGCCCGTTTGCTGATATTCAACTTGATACGCGTGTGATTGATCAGGATTTTGAAACGCGCACGATTAACAATTTTGATGCGTTTTCGGTGAATCTGGAAAAGGATATATGGGGCGATCATACGATCACCTCGATTACATCTTTTCGCGAATGGTCTAATACTGAATTCCGCGAAGGGGATTTCACATCGACAGGTGGCTTATCTGATCAACCTGTCTTTGGTGTGCCGTTTTTGCTACATGATGTCGGGACACGCGATAATAGCCAGTTCAGTCAGGAAGTGCGATTCCAGTCTTCGGGCGAAGGACGGTTGAATTATAATCTTGGCCTCTACTATTTCGATCTGCAGATTGAGTCAGATTTTACCCGTGATGCCAGCTGTCAGAATAATGGTGGACAAAATCAAGACATACTGGATGCTAATCCGGGCCTGACTTGTAACGCAAATGATATTGTTTCGGCGACCAATTTTGCCAATGTCGACTTTGATAATTATGCGATTTTTGGCAATATTGATTATGATGTTCTGGACGGGCTGAACTTGTTCTTTGGCGCGCGCTGGACACGCGATGAAGTCGACTTCATTAACAGCCGGGTCAATAATGATCCATTCGGACGTCAGGGCGTTGGTGTGCGGCCAGATCAACCAAACAGCCAATTCGGCTTAGCCTCTGGCGGCTTTGCATTGCCGAATGCAGCATTAGGCTTGCCCGCACTTTCCGGTGACACGGATGAAAATGATTTCTCTGTCCGCGCGGGCGTCAATGCGGATATTGGTGAGCTGCTGGGCAATGGCGCAAACTTTGGCTCCACCTATTTCAGCTTCTCGCAGGGCTATAAAGGGCCAGCCTTTAACGTCTTCTTCAATCAGGGCTTTAACGACACGGTGCCGATTGGGGCTGAAACATCTGATCAATTCGAGATTGGGTACAAGCTTGCCTTGCCAAACTCTGCGCTGAATATCGCGCTTTACACAACCGACATTTCCGGCTTTCAGGCGAACGCATTTGATACCTCAACGGGTGTGACGATTACGCGCCTGACAAATGCGGGCGATGTGCGCACGCGGGGGATCGAGATTGACGGGACCTGGCTGCCAACAGACTGGCTGTCACTGACAGGGTCCATTGCCTTGAACGATGCGGAAATCCGTGCGTTTAACTCGCCGCTTGACCCCACCACAGGATTGGCGGAATTTCCTGGCGGTATCTTTACCGGTCAGGACCTGCAATTCTCACCTGATGTGAACTATACATTCGGCGCGAATGTAAATTATCCCATTACTGATGATTATGATTTCTTGCTGAATACAACGTTCTCTCACACAGATGAGCAGGAAAGCTTGTTGCCAGGTGGTAACCCTGATCCTGCTGTGAACCCGTTCCCAATACCGCCGCAAAGTTTGCTTCCAGATTATAATCTCTGGGATCTTAGCTTTGGTGTGCGGTATCAGGACCGTTACACAGCGACCTTCATCGTTAAAAATCTGCTTGATGAGAGTTTTGTGACGACCAATTCGGGCGATACATTCCGCTTCCAGATCCCGCGTGAAGCAGACCGTTATGTCGGTGTTAATTTCCGGGCCGAGTTCTAATTCGGCTAGGCTTACACAATCAAATCGCTTGCAAGGGGCCGAGGAGACATCTCCGGCCCCTTGTTCGTTTTGTGCGTATAGTTGCCATTGACTTGTTTGCGCTGAGGAATTGGTAACTCTGATATGGTAGGCCTTTTGTTAAAGGGCATTATGCGGGAAAGACATCCGGGCCGAGGTTTATGAAGCAGTCTATTTTATCGTCAAGAATACTCAGGCCGCTTATCAGGCCGGTATTTAAAGCGCCATGGGAGTCCCCGTTTATGGAGTTTCGCTATGGGGTGTGGACAGGTGTATCTGCACGCATGGGAGAGGATGGTCGCCAGCTTGGAGAGGCGAATACACGCCCCTTGCTGTTTAATCGGGATATTCCAGCCGAGGTGCAGGCCTGTAAATATCAAGGTAGCCGGTATGGAAAGCGGATTAACATTTCCGCTCTGCGCGTTGCGATGCGTCATTTCTATGATGCATCGACCATTACAGTTGCCGTGCGCGATTATCATATGGCGCAGATTAACAAGTCCGCTTTGGATGTTCCGGGGATTTGGGATCTTTATATTATTTCGCGCGCAGCAATCGCTTTGATTTCTTTTCGTTATCGCCATGGCCAGACGCCGCTTGATGAGGACATACCCAATGACCTTTCAAGCCTTTATAAGTTGGTTACAGGCATATTTGTGATTTGCCGCGAGATGATGCGGTCTGCTTATCCCGGTGTTCAAAAGAATGAATCGCTTGATGCATGTGAGCTATATACGTATGCAGATGAGAATCATATTTTTCGATCTGAAAATGATATGGTGTGTGCGGGCAGCACGGCAAAGATTACCGAATTTCTTGAGCTTGCCAATCAGGGGCGGGGGCATGCTGAAGCTGGCAAGCTGCACCTGAAAGGAGAGCGTGATTATCTGGCATTTTTGCAAAATTATGTGCCGGATTTAGAAAGGTGGTATCGATACGCTCTACAGACGATTGAGCTTGATTATTTTATTGAACTGGAAGTCTTGCGGCGTAAGCTCAAAGAGGATCAGGACAATCAAGAAGTGTTGCGATCTGTGCGTACGATCTGTCTTGCGCAGCATAAATATTGGCTGGAATTACTGGGCGAGCACGCGCGCCTTCATTCAACCGGCTTTGAGGCAAGTGTGATCGCGCGCCAGAATGACATTTTGGCCTGTTTAAATTGGCCGCAAATCAAACATATTCCCGCTAGAGTCATCACAGCTCGTCTCAACCGATGAAGCCCCCTTCGCACAAACTATCGTGATGCGAGTTGTGTGAGGTTGGAAACAGAATAAACCTGCATGTGAGATATACAAGAAAGACTGGAATGATGAGGGGCTAAATAGGCCAAGTGTTATCTGGCGTGTCGATTGGAGAAAAGTCTAATGGTAAATTTGCAGTTGCGTTATGGTCTTGCAGGCGCGCTTGTCTCTGTCTGTTTTGTCGCGTCCTGCTCGCAGGCACCTGCAGATGTTCCAGCCAGGGGAGAAACATCACCGCACCTGTTTGTTTTTGCAGGCGACCAAGATGGGAACGACCCTGATTTTCTGGCGATGATCGATGTCGACCCGACCAGCCAGACAAGAGGCGCGCCAATTACGTCAATTCCCATTGGACATAAAAACTCAATGCCGCATCACATGGAATATGTTCCACCGCCAGTGGGGGAGCCTATTTTTA
Organism: uncultured Hyphomonas sp.; assembly: GCA_964443965.1. Classification (GTDB taxonomy): domain Bacteria; phylum Pseudomonadota; class Alphaproteobacteria; order Caulobacterales; family Hyphomonadaceae; genus CALLCD01. The sequence continues at coordinate 7,771 of CAYUFN010000060.1, forward strand.
TGAATGCGCATCATCATCAACTAAGCTTGATCGTGGATATTAATAACCCTCAGTCGCTTGCTATCGAAAAGACATTCAAGCCGCCCGAAGCGTTGCGCTATCCACATGATTATGAGCGCACCCCCAATGGCACGCGGCTGGTTGGATTTCTTCGCAGCGTTGGGCCAAACCCTGACCCTGAAGACACGCTCGAACCGGGTGGGCATGGCGGCATTGCCGAGTATACGATGGATGGGGACTTTATCAGATCTGTCTCTGCGGCTGTACCAGAGCTGGAAAAAGCTGTGCGCCCCTATGCGTTTGCATTACTGCCAGAACAGGACCGGTTTTTAGTGACAAGCGCCCCAATGCATGAAAGTTCGTGGGCTGATGTTGTGCAGATTTATCGCTATTCAGATTTTGAGTTATTACACACTTTGCCGTTGCCGGTTGGTCGTTTGGCGAATGGGCAAGCCCAAGAGGGGTCGCAGAAGGCGGGTTTTGGGCCGCGTGTTCTGGATGATGGATCTGTCTTTCTGAATGCCTATGGTTGCGCGTTCTATCATATAACCGATGTTGAGACCGATACGCCGCGACTATCCATGGTGTATACTATCAAGACGAAGGCGGCCAAGAACAACACATATATTCGCGGCGCATGTGGTATCCCTGTGCGGATGGGAGATTATTGGATCCAACCCGTTGGGGCATCCAGAGCGGTTGTCGTGTTAGACATTTCCAACCCGGCGTCCCCACGTGAGGTTTTCCGTCTGAAAACTCCGGGAGATTTCAAACCGCATTGGCTTGGGAGAGATCCTTTGGGTAATCGTTTAATTCTTGGTGCCGAACTTGGGGGAGAGCAAGGCTTCTTCATGCTTCGCTTTGATGAGGAAACCGGCAGGCTGGCTTTTGACGATGCCTTTAACGGCAAGAAAAAAGGGTGGTTGTTTGCGCGCGAGCGTGCTGGTTATATTTCATTGGATCGCAGAGCTTGGCCCCACGGCGAAACTGGGACGGCATGGGGCCATGCGGCTGTATTCCTTAGCCCACAAGATGGTCAGCCTGAACTGTAGATAGCTGGCCGGACGAAACATAAGTTGGGTCAATTGGTCGTTTAACAATTTTACAGGACACATTAGCCACGCCAATGCAGGGGAGGGCAGCTTGTCGCGCGGCAGCCTGGTAAATTGTATCGTGCGCACGAAAATGTTATTTTGGCTTAAATAGCTGAGGGTTGGCTCATGGAATTCGACGCCCTGTTTCTATCGCGGTTGCAATTTGCTTTTGTAATCGCGTTTCACATTTTGTTCCCAGCCTTCACGATTGGGCTTGCTGCTTTTTTGGCAGTTTGTGAGGGCCTGTGGCTAAAAACCGGGAATGCTATTTTTAAACGACTGTACTTGCACTGGGTCAAGATTTTTGCGCTGGCGTTTGCGATGGGTGTGGTTTCGGGTGTTGTCATGTCTTATCAATTTGGCACAAATTGGAGCGTCTTCTCAGAGATAACGGGTAGCGTACTCGGGCCGTTATTGGGGTATGAGGTACTGACAGCGTTTTTCCTTGAGGCGACTTTTCTGGGTGTGATGTTGTTTGGCTGGGGCAAGGTGGGCAATAAGCTTCACTTTGTCGCCACTTGTGCGGTTGCTATCGGCACAACAATTTCTGCTTTCTGGATTCTCTCTGCCAATAGCTGGATGCAAACGCCAGCGGGCTTTGCAATCGATCCTGAAACGGGGAATTTTTATGCGACGGACTGGCTGGCGGTTATTTTTAATCCGAGCTTTCCCAGCCGTTTGGCACATATGCTGCTGGCGGCTTATCTGACCACAGCTGCAGTCGTTCTGGCAGCTGGGGCCTGGCAGGTTATCAAGGGGCGCACAACCATGCCGACCCGGTATCAAATGCGGATGGCTGCCGGTACACTGGCGCTCTTGATGCCGCTACAAATCTGGGTGGGGCATTGGTCGGGTGAAGTTGCGCACCATTATCAGCCGAATAAAGTCGCCGCAATTGAAGGATGGTGCGAAACGGCTGATGTTCAACCGACAGTTCTGTTGGCGATCCCCAGCGATGATGCATGCGGTGTGAAGCCGGTTTTGAGTATTCCGGGCACGAGTGCAGTCTTGTTCAAGACCAAAGACCCTTTGATTGGCTTAAACGATATAGACGCCTCTGAGACGCCGCCTGTATGGCCGGTTTTCTGGGCCTTTCGGTTTATGATCGGCGCAGGGCTCGGCATGTTATGCCTTGGCGTGTGGGGCGTGATTCTCTGGTGGCGCAAGCGGCTCGATCATCCGGGGCTCTTTCATTGGCTGGCTGTACCGGGAGGCTCGCTTGGCTTTATCGCTGTGATTACAGGCTGGATGGTCGCTGAGATTGGGCGTCAGCCTTACACTGTTTATGGCGCGCTGCGAACGGCTGACAGTCTTTCGCCGGTAACGGCTGGGCAAGTGGCGACCTCTTTGCTTGTCTTTATGGTTGTCTATGCGATCATCTTTACGGCAGGTACAGTTTATATGGCGCGTATTGCGACACGCGGCTTTATCGATAGCGAGCCGGACAGTGTGCGCCAGGCGCTCCGTGCGCCGGGTTCGCCCATGGGCGTGCTGACGGATCCGGCCGAAGTGCCTGATGACATCGTGGCGAGCGAATAGGAGTGTTGTATGTTTGAATTTCTCGACCTACCGCTCATTTGGTCTGTTATTATTGCCATCGGTGTCATGATGTATGTCATCTTGGATGGCTTCGATCTGGGCGTTGGTATTCTGACTGCGCTGGCCACTTCAGATGAAGAACGGAACATGATGACGGCAACGATTGAGCCGGTCTGGGATGGTAATGAAACGTGGCTTATTATTGGTGGCGGCGGACTTTTTGCTGCTTTCCCAACAGCTTACGCCATTCTCATGCCGGCCTTCTATCTGCCCTTACTGATTATGTTGGCAGCACTCATTTTTAGAGGGGTTGCCTTTGAGTTTCGGCACAAGGCTGTGCGCGCGCCCACACGTAAATTCTGGAATACGGCTTTTTGGGGCGGCTCGCTGGGCGCGGCATTTTCGCAAGGGATAATACTTGGTGCTTTCATACAGGGCATTGCCGTTGAAGGTGGGGCGTGGGCGGGTGGTATACTTGACTGGCTTAGCCCATTTACATTGTTGACAGGGCTATCGGTCACGATCGGTTATATCTTGCTGGGAGCTTGCTGGTTAATTCTGAAAACAGAAAACGCGTTCCAGGCGCGCGCAATTAAATGGACGCGCCTGTCCCTGGTTGGCGTTTCAGCCTGCTTTTTTGCGGTTAGCCTGGCGACGCTCTCGGTTAATCCGCAAGTCGTTGATCGCTGGGGCTTCTCGATGACGCATTTGGATATTGGAACGCTTATGCCGCTCTCGCCGGTTCCGCTGGTGGGCATGGTGCTCTGCGCGCTTTTGTGGCGTGATCTGAATATGGCACCAGGGCAAGGCGGCGCGCCCGATTGGAGGCCTTTCCTATATACGACGGGGATCTTTTTAAGCGGTTATTTGGGGCTTGCTATATCGATTTTCCCTTATATCGTTCCATTTGAAGTGAATGTCTGGCAAGCTGCAGCCAGGGACAATGCGCTTGGCTTCCTGTTGGTTGGTGCTGTCATCATGCTACCAACCATTCTGGCTTATACGGCTTATGTTTACTCACTCTTTTGGGGCAAGGTGAAGCCAGGCGATGGTTATCATGGGAAGTGATTGGTTGTCCCCTAAAGGCCCTTCTGAGGATGGTAAGGGGGCAGGAACGCTGAGCAATAAGCTGCTCTGGTTTTTTGGTCTATGTTTGGCGGGTGTCATGATCGTCAGCCTTGCAGCCTATCTGCTGCGTGCGCTTTTGTTTCTATAGGGTTTGACGGTTCGAAGAATTGTGAACATGCTCCAGACGGGCCGGAATAATCTCCGCACAAGGTCATTCCTGCTAGCCACTTGCATGTTAAGTGTACTGTTGGACCTTATTCTCGATGCGGCCAAAAATAGACTTTCCATCTGTGTCCTTCATTTCGATTCCAACCGTATCGCCAAAGCTCATAAAAGGGGTGATGAACGCGCCGGTCTGGATTTTCTCTATCATACGAATCTCTGCAATGCAGGAATAGCCGACACCGCCATGTTCGATCTTCTTGCCCTCACCACCTTCAAATTTGTTTGAGACAGTTCCCGAGCCGATTACTGTGCCAGTGGCAAGGCGGCGTGTTTTGGCGGCATGCGCGACAAGTTCTCCCATATTGAAGGTCATGTCTGTTTTGACGTTTGCCTTGCCAAACGGTGCGCCATTATAATCGACCAGTAAGGGGAGGTCGATTGTACCGTTTTGCCAGACGGTACCCAAGGCTTCAGGTGTGACAGCGACGGGTGAAAAAGCGCTGGAAGCCTTGCTCTGTACAAAGCCGAACCCTTTGGAAAGCTCTGCCGGGATCAGGCCGCGCAGAGAAACGTCATTCACGATCATCACCAGCTTGATATGCTTGTGCGCGTCTTCCACCGACACGCCCATGGGGACATCATCTGTGATCACTGCGATCTCGGCTTCCATGTCTATGCCATAAGATTCTTCCCGCGCGAGGATAGGGTCGCGTGGTCCGATGAACGTGTCTGAGCCGCCCTGGTACATTAGCGGATCTGAATAGAATGTCTCTGGCACCTCAGCGCCGCGTGCCTTTCGGACAAGCTCGACATGGTTGAGATAGGCCGATCCGTCGAGCCATTGATAGGCGCGGGGCAGGGGACTTTCGCACTCATGTTCATGAAATCGGAAAGTTGGCACAGAGCCAAGCTCAACACCTTCAGCCATGCGCGCCAATCGCGGGGCAGCCGCCTCCCAATCATCAAGGGCGGCCTGAAGGGTCGTCGCAATACGCGCGGCATCCGTACAACGGGTTAGGTCTTTGGAAACGACAACAAGGCGCCCATCACGGCTGCCGTTTTTGAGAGTGGCGAGTTTCATATTGGGTTAGCCTTCATTAGCAATTTTTTCGTGGAGCCATGCGGCGTGGCGTGGGGCTTTTTTAGTATCTGCCCATTCCTCTATCATGGGAACGGACACGTCTTTGAGTTTTTTCATTTGTTCTGGTGTAGCCGTGTCTGCGGCTAATTCCAAGCGGTGCCCATTTGGATCAAAGAAGTAGATGGACTTGAAAATACCGTGATTGGTTGGTCCGAGCACATCAATGCCAAGGCTTTCAAGGTGAGCTTTGGCGGCGTGAAGTTTCTCAAGACTGTCCACGCGCATGGCAATGTGCTGGACCCAGATCGGTGTATTCTCGTCACGGCCCATTTCAGGTTGCTCGGGCAATTCGAAAAAGGCCAGCACATTGCCGTTCCCGGCATCAAGGAAGATGTGCATATAGGGGTCATAGGCGCCTGTTGATGGGACATGATCTTCGGCAATCGCCAGCTGGAAATCCATGCCAAGCGTCTTCTGATAAAAGGCAACCGTTTCCTTGGCATCCTTGCAGCGATAGGCAACGTGGGTATAACCGTTTGTGATTGCGGGCGTGATTTCGTTCATTCTTGCATCTCCTGCATGTCTTTCTAATTGTTGAGCCGTGGTAGATATTGGACTCTTCAAACTCTTTAGCTGGCGTTTCAGGCCAATGGTCATTTTCTTTCAGATACCTGAAAAGTGTGCTGATGGCGACAATTTCGGTTATGTCTGCGTCATTAAAACGCTTGCTGCCGTCTGCCAGGATTACGCGATCGGTTTTCGTGTAACGCTCCGGCGTAGGCTGATCAGTGCGTCGTTGAGTATCTCTTGATTTGCAGCGCAAACGAGTTGCCCGCCTGGCAAAGCAGGATGCCCGGCCCAGTCGCAGGCGAGCCCGCCAGCCCCGCGTACAACCGGGATCAGCGCTGCCGCATCATACGGGGCAAGGCCGCCTTCAGCCACAAGGTCAATCGAGCCAGCTGCCAGACGCGCATAGGCATAGGCATCCAGACCATATCGGACAATCCGGGCGGTATGACGAAGATGCGTCCAGGCACCTTGCTCAGCCGGGTTCATGATGAAAGGATCTGTCGTTGCAATCCGCGCTTTACGCAGGTCCGTCACGTCAGAAACGCTTAAGGGTGTCTGGTGACCATTATCGGTTTCAAGCGCAGCGCCACCTGGCCAACCCAAGTATCGCTCACCAAGATAAGGCTGATCGATCACGCCGATCAGAGGCGTTCCATTTGGTGCACATAGCGCAATCAGCGTGGTCCAGACTGGCAACCCCGCCACGAATGCCCGGGTGCCATCAATCGGATCAAGTACCCATTTGAAGCCATTTTCAGAGGGCTTCTCACCATACTCCTCGCCCAGAATACCATCATTCGGGCGCTCAGCTTCGATCATGGCGCGCATGATGATTTCAGCCTCGCGGTCGGCGACGGTAACGGGATCAAAATCCTGCTCAGTTTTTTTATTCTCTACCGTGCCTATGGTTCGAAAATGCGCCAGCGTTATCTCGCGCGCAGAATCAGCAAGCCGCCCTGCAAATGCAAGAGCGGCTTCAATTTGATCATTTGTCATATCTTGCTCAGCCATTGCCAAGCCCTAACGTGTCACCGCCTAAGAGGCAACGTCACTGGCATCGCTTTCAAGCGCTTTGGCCAGTTCGAGCAGGCGTTTGCGTGGGCGTTCGCTCAGACGGTAATAGGCCCGTACAAGCTCAAGCGTTTCTTTCTGGCTTAGCACATCACTTTCAAGACTTTCGGCATCATTTGCTGGTTTTCCCGGCCCCATTTGCTCGTCAAGCCCGTCAAAGAAATACTGGACAGGAACGTTCATAGCACGTGCTAAATCGTAGAGGCGGGAAGATGTCATACGGTTTGCACCGCATTCATATTTCTGGATTTGTTGAAACCGCACACCAACCTGTACGGCCAGCTCCTGTTGAGTCATGCCCAACAGCCGCCGCCGTCGCCGCAACCGCCTGCTGACATAGAGATCTGTTTCGTCTGCCATTTCTCGCTCCAAATCGTATTATACAAGACAGTTCGTCCCGTTTTAGGATATCTGGAGGTTTACTCAGCAAGAGCCATGCCGTTGGTGTGGTATTCATTTTTGCATGGCTGGCATCTTAGCTACACGGCATCAAATGCTTGCGCTCTGCTGCACCGCAACATATATATCAATCAGCGCTTAGGCGCTAACGCTTATGGCGTTTCCTCCCTTACCTTATACGGCCGCGCTTTCATAAGTGCGGCCCTTTTTTTAGGCACGTCTGAGAGATTTATGCCATTAACCGCTGTGTAAAATCGCTCAGAACACGGCTAACAGCCATAAGATCCTGTCTTACCACATCAAAGTTGGCGTGACGGACGACTTTTTGTTCATCCATATAGAGGCGGCGATTAATCTCTATTTGCAAGGCGTGAACCCCTCTTTTGGGGCGACCATAACACCGCGTGGTATACCCACCTGCATAGGGCGCATTTCTGGAGACGGAGTATCCAAGACCCCGGAAGGTGCGTTCAGCAACGCTTGTTAGCCTGTTATCACAGCTCGATCCATATCGGTCGCCAAGAACGATATCTGCCAGTTTTCGCCGCCCTGGCTGATGCGAGGGCATAGAGTGGCAATCAATCAAAACCGCCAGGCCATGGACGTCTTTAAAGCGGTCAAGGGCACTGCGAATATACCCATGATAAGCATCATGAACCTGGGCGAGGCGATATTCCCCTTCAGCACGGGAAATTTGACCATGATAGATGGGCTCCCCCCGTGCAGCGACACGTGGCAAGCAGCCCAAGCCGGCATCTACACGGGGGCTGGCAAGCGCCACTTTCCGGGGCGGGCCATCATGAAACATGGCTGGATCAAGCTCACGGGCGTCCCGGTTGAGATCAACGTATCCACGGGCATAATTTGCATATATCAGCTGGCCACCAGAGTTAGGTGCGTCTTGGAAAAGGTCATCTACAAAGGCGTCCTCAGTGCGCCTTAAATCCATTAAGGGAACCCTTATTGTTTCAAGCATGGCTTGGGGATAGAGGCTGCCGCTGTGTGGGGATGCAAACAGGATAGGAAGCTTTGCACCTGCTCCAGCCGCGTTTTCAGCCTTTTTTTGACCGGAAATGACGGTATAAGCGGCCAATCCGGCGGTCGGGCAAACCGGATATTGCTCAGATTTGATCACATTTGTATCCACAAGCCTATAAATTACGCGTTGAAACATCAGGTCAAGTTGATTTGTTCATATCGGATTTACTGTGATGTGCTTTTATGCTCTTAGTTTGTGTATATCCGGGGTCTAAAATGACAAAAATCCTTCTTGCAGAAGATGACCACTCTTTACGTACATTCCTTGCTGCGGCGCTGCGCCGGGCGGGGCACGACGTGAAAGATTTTGAGGACGGCGAAGGCGCGCTTCAATCTTTAGAGCGTGAAGTCTTCGATCTTCTTTTGACTGATATTGTTATGCCGGGCCTTGATGGTATTGAATTGGCACGACGCGGGGCTGAGCTTGATCCGGCTATGAAGATTGTGTTTATCACAGGGTTTGCCGCCGTGGCTCTGTCTTCAGGCTCTCAAACGCCTGCCGGATCCAAGATCTTGTCCAAGCCCTTTCACCTGCGGGAAATCGTTGATGAGGTCGAGCGGGTCATGGCTGCATAAGCCAAGGCATAAAACAAACTTGACAATAGCGCCACAAAGTCCGATTTGAGCGGACAAGACATGGTTATGGTCGATTAGCTCAGCGGTAGAGCACTGCA